>JBBAVM010000048.1:0-25168 GCA_040397685.1 Pirellulales bacterium | reverse complement strand
ACCGTGGCCGCGGCCATCGAGGGGGCGTTCTTCGGAATCACGAGCATCGCGGTGTCGCTGGAGTACGACGAGCATGCCGACTTCGACCGGGCCGCCGAGATCGCCCTCGACGTGATCCGCGAACTGCTCTCGCGCTCGCCCCCCGCCGGCAGCCTCTACAACATCAACATTCCAACCGTCGCCCTGCGTGGATCCCCCTCGCTCCGCGTGGTGCCGATGAGCACGGCCCGCTATGGCGAGGCCTTTGAGCGACGCGTCGATCCACGCGGGCGGCCCTACTATTGGTCCACCAACGAGCCCCCGCCCCCCCCTTCCCCGACGGAGTCGGACGTGACGGCCCTGGCGGCCGGCGACGTGACGTTGACGCCACTGCACTTCGACCTGACCCGCCGCGTGGTGATCGACGAGCTGGCGACGGGACGATGGCGCATCGAGCCCCGCTCCTGAACGCCGTCAGCCGCGGAGCAGCAGGCCGAGGCCGAGCGCGGCCGCCGCGACAAGGGCCGCGGCCACCACCGCCCAAAACCCGAGCGGCAGCCCCGCGATCTGACGGTCGAGCATGCTGGCGGCCGGAGACGTCCGGCCTGCGGCCGCGGGGCTGGGCGGAGTCGCCGCCGCGGGGGATTGCGAACCCGAGGGCGGTGAGCCGAACGACAGCGTCGAAAGGTCGATCGCATCACCTGCAGCGTGGGGGGCGGACGGAACCGACGGAATTCCCGCCGGCGGTGCCGGGGGGGGAGAAGGTGGGCGTCGCGGTGGTGCGAGCGGGCCGCTTCCCCCGGTTCGCACACTGCGGCCGGTGCTGCTGCTGGGGCCGCTGCGGATCACGGTGCCGGGCGGGAGCATCCGCTTGGCATCGGAGCCCGGCCCAAGTGTGCGCCGCGGCGGCGGCCGCCGCGGTTCGATCCGATCTCCCGGCTTTGCGGCCGCGGTCGCGAGCCAGGCATCCAAGGCGTCGGCCACTTCCTTTGCGGTCTGCGGCCGTGCATCGGGATGTTTCTCCATCATCCGAAAGTAGAGTTCGGCGATGGCTGCCGGCACGTCGGGCCGGTCGTCGAGCGGATTCGGCGGCGGCTCGCTCATGTGCGCCCGGATCCGCTCCCCGAGCGACCCCTTGGCGAACGGCGCCCGGCCGACGAGCAGGTAGTAGAGCGTGCAACCGAGAGCATAGATGTCGGCGCGGCGGTCGGCCTTGTGGCTGTCGCGGGCCTGCTCCGGCGCGAGATAGTCGGCGGTGCCGAGCACCTTTTCGTCGTGCTCGCGGGTCAGCGACGCATTCTCGTCGTCGTCGTCGAGCGCCAGGCCGAGATCCAGAATCTTGATCGTGCCGCGCCGATCGAGCATCAGGTTCGCCGGCTTGATGTCGCGGTGCACGAGGCCTTCCTCGTGGGCGTAGTGCAGCCCCACGGCCGCCTGCCGGATGAAATCCGCCGCATCCCGCACGTCGAGCGGCCCCTCGGCCTTCACCTTGGCATGGAGGTCGGTGCCCTCGATGTACTCCATCACGATGTAATGGACCGCCCCGGACGTCTCGAGATCGAAGGCCCGGGCGATGTTGTGGTGGCTCAACCGGTAGGCGACCTGTGCCTCGCGTTCGAACCGGGCCAGGTACGAACTCTGCTCGACCCGCTTGATCGGCAGCACCTTGATCGCCACTCGCTGCCTGAGTGTCGGATTTTCCGCGAGGTAGACGCTGCTCATGCCTCCGGCTCCCAGGAGCCGCAGCAGCCGGTACTTCCCCAGCGTGAAACCCTTGCTCTTGCCCCGTCGCAACTGGTCGAGCTGCCACTGAGTGAGCAACTCCCCCGCGACGAGCGCCGAGAGAAACGCCTCGGGCACCGGCCCGCTGTCCTCGCGAAACGGCTCGAGCACGGGCCCCAGCCGGTCCTCCGGCACCAGCCCGCTCGCGCGGATGGCGCGGAGGAAATCCGACATGCTCTGGACGGGAGGGGCGGCTTCGCTCATCGTGATTCGGGCAAGGCCCGCTCTCTGCATGGTACCCGACGCTTGCCGATCGTGCTGTATTCCCGCCGCGGCTGCCACCTCTGCGAGCGGGCCGAGGAATGGCTCGCCTTCCATGCGCCCGAGGCGGTCGTGATGGACGTCGATGATGCGGCCGAATCGGCCGCCGCCTACGGCCTCCGCATCCCGGTCATCGAGATCGACGGCACCGTGGTGCTCGAGGGGCGGTTCGACGAGGCCGATCTGGTCGCCGTCATACGCCGAGGTTCAGGCCACGGCGATGCAGGTCGTCGATGAGCCCGGCGGCCGACTCGAACACCTCCGCATCCCAGCCGCAGGCCCGCGCCGCAGCGACATGGGCGGGAATATCGTCGCAGAAGAAGATGTCTTCCGGGAGCACCCCGACCCGCGCGGCCGCTGCGGCGTAGATCGCCGGATCGGGCTTCACGGCGGCCACCTCGTGGCTGAGCACGGTCGCCGCGAATCGGCCGGGCAGCACGGCATAGCCCTTCGACACGAGGTGCGTCCAATGGATGCCGCAGGTGTTCGAGAGGATGCCCGTCGGGATGCCGGCACGCTCCAGTCCGGCGATGACGGGCAGCATCGCCACGTTGAGGGCGAACATGTCGCTCGCCGCGTCGGCGAGGGCGCCGGCATCGGGCGATGTGTCGGTCCGACGGGAGAAATCGGCGTGAAACTCCGGCCAGTCGATGAGGCCACGCTCCAGCCGCGTTTCGAGATCCCCGCCCGCGAGGGCCTCCTGCACCGCGGCCACGGGCACGCCGGCGACGTCGGCCATCTGCCGGTGGGCTCGGGCACGA
Organism: Pirellulales bacterium; assembly: GCA_040397685.1. Classification (GTDB taxonomy): domain Bacteria; phylum Planctomycetota; class Planctomycetia; order Pirellulales; family UBA1268; genus RGVT01. The sequence goes on along the minus strand of JBBAVM010000048.1, from coordinate 22,385 downwards.
TCGAACGACACGACGACGTTGCCCAGATCGAGAAACACGAACGCGGGACGGCGGGGCATCGGCAGGCGGTTCCGGAAGACGTGTCGGGGCGGGCAATGCTTTGAAAGCCGGCGCTGAAATACTATTCTTCGACGACCGCTCCCGAAAAGGGTTCGGCGGCGTGCCGACCGAGCCGTCCGCCCTCCCGCACCGCCCTCGAAGGATTCCCGCCCATGGCCGTTCTCAACCGCTACAGTTCCCGCATCACCCAGCCGCGTGCCCAGGGCGCCTCGCAGGCGATGCTCCTCGGCACCGGGCTTCAGCCGGCCGACCTCGAAAAGCCCCAGGTCGGCGTGGCGAGCATGTGGTACGAGGGCAACACGTGCAACATGCACCTCGACCGGCTCGCCGCCAAGGTTCGCGAGGGGGTCGTCGCGGCCGGCATGGTGGGGATGCGGTTCAACACGATCGGGGTGAGCGACGGCATCTCGATGGGCACCGAGGGCATGAGCTACTCGCTCCCCTCCCGCGACATCATCGCCGACTCGATCGAGACGGTGATGCACGCCCAATGGTACGACGCCCTCGTGGCGATCCCCGGCTGCGACAAGAACATGCCGGGCTGCCTGATCGCGATGGGCCGCCTCAACCGGCCGGCCCTCATGGTCTATGGCGGGACGATCAAGCCCGGGCACTTGGCCGACGGGACCACCCTCGACATCGTTTCCGCGTTCCAGTGCTACGGCGAGTACGTCGCCGGCCGGATCGACGACGGTCGCCGCGGCGACATCGTCCGCCACGCCTGCCCCGGTGCGGGGGCCTGCGGCGGCATGTACACGGCCAACACGATGGCCACGGCGATCGAGGCCATGGGCATGGCCCTGCCCGACAGCGCCTCGATTCCCGCCGAGCATCCCGACAAGATCAACGAGTGCCTGCGGGCCGGCGCCACCATCCGCCACCTGCTCGAGCGGGACCTCAAGCCACGCGACATCATGACCCGCCGTGCGTTCGAGAACGCGATGGTCACGATCATGGCCCTGGGCGGCTCGACGAACGCGGTGCTCCACCTCATCGCGATGGCCCGCGCCGTGAACGTCGAGTTGGGCCCCGCCGATTTCCAGAAGGTCGCCCGCCGCATCCCCTATCTCGCCGACCTCAAGCCAAGCGGGAAGTTCGTCCAGGAAGACCTGCATTCGATCGGTGGCACGAGCGGTCTCATGAAGTACCTCCTCGACAAGGGCCTCATGGACGGCGATTGCATGACCGTCACCGGCAAGACGCTCGCCGAGAACCTCGCCACGAGCAGGGGACTCGCACCGGGGCAGAAGATCATCCAGCCGGTCGAGACTCCCATCAAGAAGACCGGCCACATCACGATCCTCCACGGCAACCTGGCGCCGGATTCGGCGGTGGCGAAGATCACGGGCAAGGAAGGCTCGCGGTTCCGTGGGCCGGCCCGGGTGTTCGACAGCGAGGAGGCGATGCTCGCAGCCCTCGAGCAGGGCGCGATCCAACGCGGCGACGTCGTCGTGATCCGATACGAGGGCCCCAAGGGCGGGCCTGGCATGCCGGAGATGCTCACGCCCACGTCGGCCTTGATGGGCGCGGGACTTGGGAACGACGTGGCCCTCATCACCGACGGTCGCTTCTCGGGCGGTTCGCACGGATTCATCGTCGGGCACGTCGTGCCCGAGGCGCAGGAGGGTGGACCGATCGCGCTGCTGCGCGACGGCGACATGGTGGTGATCGACGCCGATGCCGCCTCGATGGACGCGGAAGTGTCGGAGGCCGAGTTCGCGGCCCGCCGCGCTGCCTGGAAGTCCCCGCCGCCGAAGGCCGTGCGCGGCATGCTCGCGAAGTACATCCGCTGCGTGCAGCCGGCCTCGAAGGGCTGCGTCACCGACGAGTGACACGCGGGAAACGCGGGACACGCGTCGCGCGTTTCTGTCAATTCGTACGCGCCGGCTCGTGACTGCCCAGCCCCGTCGCCGGACGTTCGCGGATGCCATCGTGGCATCCGCTCACTGCGTGTCCGCTGCGCTTCGGCTTCCTGCCTGCGCTTGCTCCCACAGCCCGGCTCTCAGGGCATGGGCAGCCCCGAGACTCCTCAACTGGAAATGGGAAGGCTCGGGGTTGCCCCTACCATTGAGCCGGCTTGGCTGACAAGCGAAGCCATGGATGGCGCAGCGCAGTCAGTCGGAGTGAACGCAGCCCGGAGGGCGGAGTGAACGTCCGGCGAGATGGTACGGGGCAACCCCGAGCCGGATTCGGCGAGTCGAGGACCGACCGACTGAAGACTGTCCGCCGCTACTTCGGCAACGGGAGCGATTCGATCGGGACTGGCGGGCCCGGGGCGATGACGGCGCCGGGTGGGATTTGTTCCGGGGCGACGGGGGCGCCGAAGACCGGGCCGCTCGGCGCCGGTTGGGCGGGGATCGGGCCGCCCGGGTCGGACGGGAGCGGGGCTGCGTCGGCCTGCGGCAGCGGTGCCACGCCCAGTTTGGCGAGCACGTTCGAGAGCATCCGCTGCTCGAGGAGCGGGTCGCGGCCGAGGGGAATCCAGCCGAGGTTCGGCGTGGGGTTGGCCACCGGTCGCGGCTGGTCGCCGACCTGCTGCCCGAGCGTGGGCAGCGGCGTGCCGTAGCGGTAGAGCGAGTCGTCGTTGCGAAACGAGGCTCCGCCCGCCGTGGCCCGCATCGGCCGGGGCAGGTTCTCGAGCTCCTTCACGACCACGGTCTCGATCCGCCAGCCGGCGGGGTCGGGAATGAGCCGCATGCTGCCGCGGCGACGGATCGACTGCAGCGTGCTTTCGAGCCGTTCACGAAAGCCGACGGAGTCTCCCCGCCACGGCTCGAGCAGGGTGGCGCCCGTCTGCGGGTAGGTGTCGATGCGCCCCTCCGTGGGCACGCCGTTGGCGAACACGACCCGCTGCTCGGTCTGGACTTTGAAGTAGTCGTCGGCCACGTCCACCATCTTCCCCCACACGACCTCGGCATCGAGCGGCGGGATGACGGCGGAATTTTTCGTGCCCGGGCCGGCGACGATGCCGGGGCCGAACGCCTGCCCGGGCGGGGCGATCACCTGCCCCTGCGGGCCGATCACGGCGTTTGCCGGCAGCGGGGCGAACGGGTCGGGCTGGTTGACCGCGAGAGGCTGCGCGGCGGCCCGCCCGGCCGCGAGCAGGCACAGGATGCATGCAGATGTGAGGGCAGGCCGACGCATGCCGGGATCGTCGTGAATCCCCCGCCTCGACTCAAGGCCAGTGTCGGGCGGGAAAACGCCCGCTATTCGGCCCCGAGCTGGCCGGCCATGTCGTCGAACTGCCGGGCGAACCGGGTGTGTGACGTGTGGAGATGCTCACCCTGGGAAATGAACCGCATCCGGTCGTTGCGGACGAGCCCACGGTCCGCCAGCACGCGCTCGAATGGCCCGCGGTCGGCGGCGTAGACGACGAGTAATTTATGTTCGTCGAGCTGGACCTCGATGGACTGTTCCGCGTGCATGATCGCGATGCCGGTGCAGCCGTCGTTCAGCAGCAGGTCCTCGAAGTCCCAGAGCACGCTCTCGAGCACGAGTCGCTCGATTCCCTCGCGGGTCGTCTCGCGCCGTGGGGCCTCGTGGGAGGTCTCCAGCACGATGTCGCACACTTCGCCGAGCGGCTCGAGCAACGCGAGAAAGGTGTCGAATAGGTGTTCGCTCGACACCGACGCGATGATCGCCGGGAGCCGGGTGCCGGAACGTGGGTCGGTGTAGGTGTCGAAGCGGTAGCCGGCTTGCGGCACCACCTCGAGCTGCCAACTGGGCCGGACCGCCTCGGTCAGCGTGAACCGGCCGTATCGGCTGCGGGCGAGATGGGCCTCGAGGGTGCGCCGATCCGGGCGGGCGACCGCTCCCTCGGGAGCCGGCGCGGAACGGCGGCTTTCGGCCGCTTCGAGGGAGTCGTCGAGAAAGCGCATGATGACCGTCGGGTTGGAGGAAGGCGTGGGAGGAGGCCGACGTCGGCCGTGCCGTTCACCGGACCTTCAAACCTAGGACACGGTTTTCACGCGTGCCGGAACGGAGCGACGAATCCGCCGCGGGCGGGCCGCGGATTGCCCTTTTTCGCTCCGAAACGTCATACTCGCCCGTTTTCCAGGCCCCCAGGAAAGCCTCATGGACGGGAAAATCGTCGCAACCGGGATCACCTTCGATGACGTCCTGCTCGTGCCCCGCTATTCGGCCGTCGTGCCCGGCGAGGTGGATGTCAGTACCAACCTCACCCGCGGGATCCGCCTGAACATCCCCCTCGTCAGCTCGCCGATGGACACCGTCACGGAGAGCGAGATGGCGATCGCCCTGGCCCAGGAGGGCGGCCTCGGGGTGATCCACAAGAATCTCTCGATCGAGCGACAGGCAGAGGAGGTGGACAAGGTCAAACGCAGCGCCAACGGCATCATCATGGACCCCGTCACGCTGCCGCCGGCGGCCACCGTGGCCCGGGCTCGCGAGGTGATGGATCAATACAACATCTCCGGGGTCCCGATCACCGGGGACGGTCGCCGGCTCGTCGGCATCATCACGCGCCGCGACCTGAGATTTCTCGAACGCGGCGACACCCCGGTCGCCGAGATCATGACGAAGACCGGCCTTGTGACGGCCACGGGAGCCGTCTCGCTCGACGAGGCCGAGAAGATCCTGATGGCCAACAAGGTCGAAAAGCTCCTCCTCGTCGATGCCGCCGGCCTCCTCACCGGCCTGATCACGATCAAGGACATCGACATGATGAAGCGGTTTCCGAACGCCTGCAAGGATCGGCAGGGTCGGCTCCGCGTGGGGGGTGCGGTGGGCGTATTCGACTATGAACGGGCCGAGAGCCTGATCACGAAGGGTGTGGACGTGCTCATCGTCGATTCAGCCCACGGGCACTCCGCGAACGTCATCGACACCGTCTCGACGATCAAGAAACGGTGGGACATCGAAGTGATCGCCGGCAACGTGGCGACCCGGGAGGGCTGCCGCGACCTCATCAAGGCCGGAGCCGACGGCGTGAAGGTCGGCATCGGGCCGGGATCGATCTGCACGACGCGGGTGATCTCGGGCGTGGGCGTGCCGCAGATCTCGGCGGTGTGGGATGCCGCGCAGGAGGCGGCCGAGGCCGGCGTCCCTGTCATCGCCGACGGAGGCATCCGGTACTCCGGCGACATCACCAAGGCGATCGCCGCGGGGGCCCACTGCTGCATGGTGGGGGGGCTGCTCGCGGGCGTGGCGGAGAGCCCCGGGCAGACGGTTCTCTACCAGGGCCGCACGTTCAAGGCGTACCGGGGCATGGGATCGCTGGGCGCGATGGTCCAGGGCTCGAGCGAACGCTACCGCCAGAAGGCCACGGGCCGGAGCGGCGACAAACTCGTGCCCGAGGGGGTCGAGGGACGGGTGCCCTTCAAGGGTCCGCTCAGCGTGTTCGTCTACCAGCTCGTCGGTGGCCTGCGGGCCGGCATGGGCTACTGCGGCACCCGCACGATCGACGAGTTGCGCCGCGACGCGAGGTTCATCCAGGTGTCGGCCGCCGCGGTGCGGGAAAGCCATCCGCACGACATCGTGATCACGCAGGAGGCCCCGAACTACTCCGCCGAGCACAAGCAGGGAGAGTAGCGGGCGCTGGGCAGTCATCGCCGTGGCAAACAGGGCAGGCCGGGAAAGGGGTGTGCGCAGGTGGCTCGGGCCGCCGGGACCTCGAGCCAAAGTCCGAGGCCTGTCCGGGTCGATTGTCTGAGCATGGATCGTCGTCGCCCATTGCTCGGTTCGTGCCTCGTGGCCATGGCCGCCGCGTGCCTCGTCGCTCGGTCGCTCGCGGCTGCCGACGGCTGCCAGGAATCGACTGCCGACTGTCGCGCCGCCCTGAGCCGGCTGCGAGACGACGGTCTGGCCGCCATCGACCTCGACATCCGGGTCGGCGGCACGCCGGGCAACGACTACCCGTGCGAGTGCCGGCTGGAGGGGGAGACCTTCAAGCCGCGCCGGTTCGCCTGCACGACGTTCACCTGGAAGGCGGCGGGCTACTGCCACAAGCCTCTCTACTTCGAGCACTGGACGCTCGAACGCTACGGCCACTCCTACGGCTGGGTCGATCCGATCCTCTCGGGGGCCCACTTTTTCGCCACGCTGCCCGTCCTGCCCTACAAGATGGGCGTCGAGCTTCCGTGGGAGTGCGTCTACCCGCTCGGTTATTACCGTCCCGGCAACTGCGCGCCGTGGACCGTGCCCGCAGTCCCGATCAGCAAGCGCGGCCTGGCGCTCGAGGCGGCCACCGTCACGGGCCTCGTGTTTCTGCTGCCGTAGGCCTCGTCCGGGCGAGGATCTGGCCGTCGGCGCGGAGCCGCTCGTAGGGGACGTCCTGCACGCTCGTGCCGCCGTCGATGGCCAGGGCCGCCGCCGTCGCCGCCGACTGGCCGAGAATCATGAACACGGGCTCCATGCGGATCGAGCCGTAGGCGATGTGGCTCGCCGACACGCAGACCGGCACGAGCAGGTTGCCGCACTGCCCACGCCGCGGCACGAGCGCGCCGTAGGCGATCGCATACGGCCCGCCCGTGCTCACGCCGATGTCCCCCTCGTTCTGGACGAAGCCCTCGGGCGTGATGTAACGCTGCACGTTGTGGCTGTCGATCGTATAGCTGCCCATGCCGACGGAATCGGGCGTGGGTTTCTTCTTCCGCAGTTCGTTTTCCGTCATCACGAACGCGCCCACCATCCGCCGGGCCTCGCGAATGTAGAGTTGGCGGCTCCAGTGGCCGTTGTCGGCGAACTCGTCCTTGGGCAGGCCCCAGGTCCGCAGTTCGTCCTGCACCCCCTTAGGCACACGCGGGTCATTGGCCACGAACCACAGCAGCCCCTGCTGGTAGGTGGCGTGCTCGGCGATGATCTCCCGGCGGCGGTCGTAGCTCGCCTCGGGGTAGTCGCCGTTGAACCCGATGTTGTCGAAGCTGAAGGGGCCGTGATTGTTGGTGTCGGTCTTGCCGTTGGGGAGCGGGTCGAACTTCTGGAAAAATTCGTCCCAGCCGGCCGCGAAGACTCGCAGCAGGAGTTCGTACTGTGCGGCGTCATAGCCGACCGGTTGCGGGAACGGCACCCGGTTCTCCGGCACGTTCGTGCGGCACATCCGGAAGCAGTAGGCCTGCACGCGCTTGTCGCCCGAGCCGAAATCGCCGGCGGGATCGGTGCTGATCCGGGGCAGGATGCCGCTCGTCGGATCGCCTGCCACCCGGTACGGGCTGATCGGCCGCGTCACGGCACCGAAGTGGTGTCGGTGGTGGAGCACGCCGACCTGCACGCCGTTGTGCTCCTCGCCATACACCGAGTTGGCCTCGCGGCCCACATGGTAGGTGACGCCGGCCGCGGCCATGAGGTCGCCCTCGTAGGTGGCGTCGATGAACATCGGTTGCCGTAGGCCATCCGCTTCTGCCAACGCCAGGCTTCGGGCCGGTCGTAGTGTTTCCACACGCGGTGGTAGAAGTCGCGGGCCACGCCGCCGATCACGGCCTTGTCGCCGGTGTCGGTCCAGCCGAGGCCGCCGCTCGAGAGACCGCCCAGATGCGTGTCGGGCGAGACGACAACGACCGTCTTGCCCATCCGTTTCGCCTGCACGGAGGCGATCACGGCGGCCGACGATCCGCCGTATACGACGACATCCCGGGGTTCGTGGGCCGGGGCACATGAGCTCGGCCGAGAGAGCACGGCCGCCGCGATGAGCGTCACGAGAAACGAAGCGGGGCGATGCATGGGCTCGACAGGCTGAAGTTTCGCTGAAGGGCTCGACAGGCTGAAGCCTGTCCTACGCGGGCCGTCAGTTCTTTCGCACCGTGGCGATGTAAGCGTAGCGGTTGGCGACCGACTCGAACGTCACGTCCGCCCGGCCCGAGCCGCCGAGTTCCGTGAGCGCCTCGTGCACCTCCGGACGGTAATGGACGTGGAACATCGCGAGCCACCTCTTGAGGCCCGCCGCGAACCACGGCGGGAGGTCCTTCTGGTCCCAGAAATCGACGATCAGCATCTCGCCGCCGGGCTTGAGGTTCGCGAGCGCCGCCTCGATCGCCCCCGGCCAGGTCGGCACCATCGAGAGGCAGTAGGAGAAGTAGATCGTGTCGAATGGAGCGTCGCGGCCGAACATCCGTCGGGCGTCGAGCTGCTCGGCCAGCCCCTGCCGCAGGACGATCGGCCTGGAGCCTCCGCGGTCTGCGCCCGATCGAGCGATGCTGACGGCAGCCGTCTCGAGCATCTCGTGCGACGCGTCGAGGCCGAACAACTCGCCGGGCTCCGGCCGTCGCGCCAAGCGAACGAGGTTGCGGGCGGTACCGCAGCCGACTTCGAGCGTGGCGCTGCCGGGCGACGTATGCACCTTCTCCAGGAGCCTGTCGCGGCCGAGCAGGTAGTAGGCCCGTGTCACGTCGTAGATGTGCCGCGTGAAGCGGTACATGCGGTCCATGGCCACGGCCTGGTCCGCCGGACCCCCGCCCCGATTGTTCGACGACGACACAGCCGGCCTCCCCGGGGCTCCGCTCATGAGGGCGGAAGCATCTCGTAGAGGTGGAACATCCCGTAGATCGCCGAACGGTCCTGCTCGTGCAGTTTCCGCGACCGCTCGACGTCGTACGAAAACCGGCCGCGGGTCTCGGGTGAGAGCGCCGTTTCCACCGGCGACTTCTCGCCTGCCGTGCGAAAAATCACCCGTGTGCCGGGCCCACCCACGCGCACCACCTGCCTCCACAGGTCTTCGATCACCTGCGGCGGCATCCAGTCCTGGCTGTCGAGGAAGATGAAGCCGTTGAGGGCGCCCGGCGTCTCGGTCTGGAGGTAGTCGCCGAGCGAAGCGATGTGCGTCTCGACGCGGCCGACGACCGACTTGATCAGATCGTAGTTCTCGCGTTTCAGGTAGTCGGGCAGGCCGCGGCGGCCGTCGTGGTCGTAGCGGCGGCCGAAGGCCTGCCAGGCGAAGTAGTTGTCGTCGAGCGGAAACCCGCAGGCCAGCCGCCGCACCCGCTGCTTGTACATGTCGAACAGTTTGCCGCCGTCGTTCTCGTGCTCGTCCAGCATCGCCTGGTGTTGGCTGGGCGGGATTCCCAGGCTGTAGACGGCGACCGGCTGCCGTCCGAGCCAGCGGACGAGCGCGTTGTCGAACAGCGGCCCGAACGTCTCGTCGAAGACCCGCTCCTGCTCCGCGAGCGTCTTCGCCGCCACGAGCCGGGCCGGATCGCGGCCCGTGGTCCGCGCGATCCCGTGCACGACGCGGAAGAACTGGCCGAGCTTGGCCTTGTCGTAGAGGCCGCGGGCGAAATAGCCGATCCGCTTCGGCCCCACGGTCTTGCCGGGCCAGTCGGTCGATTCCCAGAACTTCCGCGTGAGCGGGTCGAGGTGGTCGCGGATGTAGCGATGGTAGTTCGGGACGTTGTCGGGATGCCGGCCGTAGCCGAAGAACTTGTAGAACGAGTCGTAGTCGGGCAGGTGCTCGAGCGCGGCGAGCTTGAGCCGCGTCAGCGACATGTGGTTCGCGTTCAGATCGACGGCCACGATCCGCTTCGGCTGGTGCACCAGATAGTTGAGCACGTTGCAGCCGCCGCTCGAGATCGTCAGCAGGCTCGAATCCGGGCCGAGCCCGAGCGCCTCCGCATCGACGCGTGGATCCTCCCAGATCTGGTTGTAGACGAACCCGCGGAACCAGAGCGTGAACATCCGCTCGAGCACGCCGCGTTTGCTCGTGAGCTTGTGGTGATGGACGGCCTTGCGCAGGCGGGCGGTATTGTCACCGGTGGCGACGACGCTGGACATGAGGACGTGTGCCCTGGGGATGGAATGCCGGCCAGTGTAGCCGTTCGGGATGGCGGTTGTTGAGGGCCGGCGACGGAATTCCGCTTACGGGGCCGTCGTCGCGGGGCGGCGCGTCGGCGAAGGGGCCCGGGCGTCGATCGCCCCCACGAGCAGGGCCGACGCTCCGGCAAGCTCGCGGCCGAGTTCGACGATGGTGTCCTCCGCGTCGGCGAGGTCGGTCGTGGCCTCGTTCAGCCCGGCCTCGAATCGTTCGACGACGCGGACGGAAGCCGCCGCGTCGGCGGCCCACTTCTCGCGGTCGGCCGCGAGGTCCTTCCCCTCCTCGACCTGGAGTTGCAGTTGCCGGTCGGCGCTCTCCTTGGCCGCCTTGAGCCGGTCGCGCATGGCCTCGATCGCGGCGATGTCCGCCTCGAGGATGCGACGCAGGTATGCCACGCCCTCGGTGCGGATGGCGGCTCGCCCTTCGCCGTCGGCGAGCGCGTAGTCGCTCCCCCGGATCGACGTCTGTGGATCGGCCAGGGGACGCCGCCGTTCGACCGAGACGATGTCGGCGGCTCCGTCGTCCTTGAGCTTGCGGGCTGTTTCGAGGTCGAACGTGGCCCGTTTGCCGGGCTCGAACTGGTACGGTTCCTTGCCCGGGACCGGCATCTCGCGCGATTCCTTGAACTCGACCGTGGCCCAGTATGTGCCCGGGAGCAGCGCCCCGGACTCGAGGCCGGCGATGATCTTCGGCCACTCCTCCGCGGGAATCTCCGTGGCGTGCTGCCGTACCTCCTCGAGTTCGCCCTCCAGGTGCTTGAGCATTTCCTCGGGGTCGAGTTTTCGCTGCTCGGGGGTGGCCGCATCTTCCTCCGCGCCAGCGGTGACGGTGCGGTGGAACGCGAGCCAGCGATCGATGGGCAGGTCTTCGTAGACCACGACCTCCTCGCGGGGCGTTCGCCACAGGGCGACGTCGCTGTCGGTCGGCGGCAGGGCCGGGACGATCGCGAGCGTGTTGCCGTTGACACTCTCGACGGTGAACGCCCCGAGGAACCGGCCGCTCTCCTCCACCGGGGCGGCGTCGAAGAGATAGAGTTCCGCGCCCTCGTTGATCGTCAAATTCTCGACGTCCTCGATGGTCAGGCGGCCGGCTTTCACGGCCTTGTCGGGACCGACAGATGGCGACTGGAACGACGCCTTCGGCCAGTGCCGGCCCCGCCACGATTCGACGCGGTCGTGGACTCGCTGCCAGCGGGCCTTCTCCGCCGCGAGCGCCGTGAGAGACTTGCGGGCGCCATCCGGCACGAGTTTCCCTTCGCCGCCCGGGACGAGGGCGTCGCGCTCGCGGGCGAGCGCCGCCTGATAGCCCGACACGATTTCGCGCCACGCTCGCTCGCGTTGGCCGAGCATGCCGACGAGAAAGGTGTAGCCAGCGCCCGCGAGGAGCACGAGCACCGCCGCGGTGATCGTGCCCCAGTTCCAGCCGCGGTTGCCGACTGCAAACAGCACGATGCCGGCCAGCAGCACGAGCGGGATCAGGGCGAGAAGGGCGATCTCCATGCGGTGCTGGCTCGACGGGTCTCTGGGGTCATCTCGCTCACCGGCGCCTCGATGGCGCACGGCTTCCGGGCGAATCCGGTGTGCCCCTGACGGGGCGGACCCAGGGATTATGAACTCCCCGCCAGCAGCCTGACGAGGCCGATTTCGGCATGGACGCCCGGGGGCAGGCGTCGCCGCGTCGCGACCCCGGGGTGCGCCACGTGTCGCCCGGCGGCGACACGCCGGACAGTATCCCGAACCAAGGCCCGCGGGATGGGTTGCAAAAAAAAGCGATTTTCATGCGGCCGGAAGGCGATTTTCATGAGCCGACGTGGGCAGTCCCCGGGTTTGGCACTGCGAATGCTTCTCCGGGACCTGTGGCCGCCCGCTGCGTGCGGACGGCTCTCCCCACTCCGAGGAATCCCATGCGCCGCGCCGCCGCCAAACCTGCCCTGCCCCGGAAGATCGGACACATCGACGACCCTGTCCGGCTCTACCTGCTCCAGATGGGCGGCATCCCCCTCCTGACCCGCGAGTCGGAGGTGTCGCATGCCCGGCAGATCGAGCTCTGGCGCCGCCGGTTTCGCCACATGATGCTGGGCAATGACCTCGTCCTGGCCGGGGCCATCAACCTGTTGGAGCAGGTTCAGGCGGGGCGGCTGCGGCTCGACCGCACGATCGAGGTCTCGGTGACGAACACGGCCGAGAAGAAGCGAACGCTGCGTCGGCTCGGTCCGAACCTCGAGACGCTGCGTCGGCTCGAGCAGGAAAAGCGGTCCCTGTTTCGGACCGCGATGTCCCGCCGCATCCCCCTCGCCGCGCGGCGCGAGGCCTGGCGGCAACTCGTGCGCAAGCGAAGCAAGGCGGTCAGGTTGGTGGAGGAGATGAATCTCCGGATCCAGCGGCTCTACCCGCTCCTCAAGCGGCTGCGGGACGTGGCAGGCCGCATCGAGGCCACGAGGCAAGCCGCGTCTCGCGCCTCCGGCGGCGCCGCGCTCGCCCGCGACCAACGCCGCCTCCTGCTCGCCGTGCGGGAGAGCCGCTGCACGCTGGCCAAGCGGCTGGCCCGGCTCGACGACCTGCAGACCCGCTACGACGCCGCCAAACGGCAGCTTGCGGCCGGCAACCTGCGGCTCGTGGTGTCGATCGCCAAGCGTTATCGCAACCGCGGCCTGACGTTCCTCGACCTCATCCAGGAGGGCAACTCCGGGCTCATGCGGGCGGTGGACAAGTTCGAGCACGCTCGAGGATTCAAGTTTTCGACCTACGCCACATGGTGGATCCGGCAGGCGATCACGCGGGCCATCGCCGACCAGAGCCGCACGATCCGCGTGCCGGTGCACATGGTCGATACGATGTCGAAGCTGCGAAACCTGGCCCGCGATTTCCGGCAGCGGCACGGCCGCGAGCCCGCGGTCGAGGAACTGGCGACGCTCGGTGGACTCACGATCGAAGAGGCGACGTGCGTGTGGCGGATGTCGCGCCAGCCGATGTCGCTCGACCAGCCGCTCGGCGACGGCGACGACATGGGCTACGGCGACATCGTGCCCGATCACCGCGACGAGGATCCGCTCCGCGGCATCCACGACCAGTCGTTGCGGGAGTCGATCGGCCGGGCCCTCGACGGCCTGACCTACCGTGAGCGCGAGATCCTGCGGATGCGGTTCGGGCTGGCCGACGGCTACGCCTACACCCTCGAGGAGGTGGGCTCGATCTTCAGCGTCACGCGGGAGCGGGTGCGGCAGATCGAGGCGAAGGCGGTGGAGAAGCTCCGGCATCCGAGTGGACGCCACAACCTCTCCGCATTCCTCAACGAGGGGCAGATCGACCGGCTCAGCCGCACGACCCGGCTCGAAAAAGCGATGGTCCCGTAGGACAGGCTTCAGCCTGTCACCGCACTCGACAGGCTGAAGCCTGTCCTGCGATCCGCGATCACGCCTTGGCCTCGTCGAGCGCCTGCTGGAGCCGCGTCTTCTGCTGCACGCCCATGAACTGCTGCACGAGCTGGCCGCCCTTGAAGATCATGATCGTGGGGATGCTGGCGACGTTGTAGGCCATGGCCACGCGGTTGTTTTCGTCCACGTTCACCTTGCCGATGCGAAACGTGCCCACGTTCTCCGCCGCGAGTTCCTCGATCGTCGGGCCGATCATCCGACAGGGGCCGCACCACGGCGCCCAGAAATCGACGAGCACCGGCACCGGGGAGTCGAGCACCTCGCTCTGAAAGTTGGCGTCGGTGAATTCGAGGGCGTGCTGTCCCATGGCAAAAGGCTCCTGATGGCGGCGGTGCGAGATATTCTGGGGGCGTCAGGCCGGGCGTTCCCGCCGGCACGACGCGCGAACGGGAAGAGTATACCGGTTCGCCCATTCCGGGACACCGCCCCTCCTCACCTCTGACGCCCGAGCCGCGCACGCCGTCCCGTGAGCACACCCCCGATCGATACCGGCCGTGAAGCATGCTGGCTCGTCGCACGCGACGACGCCGGAACGATTGCAGGCGGCGTCGCCCCGCTGCCCGCGGTCGCCGAGGCCGGCGTTGATGGCCCGCTCGTTCGCGTCGATGCCGCCGGCTTCAACTACAAGGACGCGCTCGCCTGCGCTGGACATCCCGGGGTCGCCCGCGTCGTGCCCCTCGTGCCCGGCATCGATCTGGCGGGAACATTGCTCGAGCCGGCAGCGGGCCTGCCGAGCGGGGCGGCGATCGTGGCGACCGGCCACGGTCTCGGGGAGACTCGCCACGGCGGCTTCGCGACACTCGTCCGGCCGCCGGCGGCCGCGATCGTGCCGCGGCCGCCGGCCCTGTCGGCGGTCGAGTCGATGGCGCTGGGCACCGCCGGCCTCACGGCGCTGCTCGCGGTCGATCGGCTGGCTCGCGTGGCTCCGCCCGGGCACGGGCCGCCGCCCGACGCCGAGTGGCTCGTGACCGGGGCCAGTGGCGGCGTCGGGATGATCGCCGTCGCCGCGCTCGCCGCCACGGGCCGGAGGGTCGTGGCGTGCAGCCGCAAGCCGGGCGCCGCGGCCGCGCTCGTGGCGCTCGGCGCCGAGTCCGTCGTGACCCCGGACGCGATCCGGGGGCCGGCTGACAAGTCGCTCGTGCGTGGCCGCTGGGCCGGGGTGATCGACACCGTGGGGGGAGCGATTCTGGCCGAGGCGCTCAAGGCCGTGCTGCCCGGAGGCTGCGCGGCGGCGATCGGCATGGCGGCCGGCGCCGAACTGGCGACGAGCGTCCACCCCTTCATCCTCCGGGGCGTGACGCTCTGCGGCATCGACGCCGCCACGCTGCCGACGCCCGCCGAGCGGGCCGTGCTCTGGCCGCGGCTGGCGGCACTCTGGCCCCGCGTGCGCGACCTCTTCCCCGTCACGCCGCTCGCGCTCGACGACGTCGGGGACTGGGCGGCCGCGCTCCTGGCTGGCTCGGCGGTGGGCCGCGCGGTCGTCCTCCTCGCCGCCCGCCTGGAGCGACGCCACTCGATCAACCTGGCCGGCGCCTGGGAGGCCGACCGGGGGGGCACCGCATGGCGGCGCCGGTTCGGCCGACCGAGCGGGCTGGAGCAGACCGATGCCGTGCGGCTCGTCTGGGCCGCCCCTCCCCGGGCGGCCGTGATGCTCAACGGCGTCGCGCTTCCGCGGCTCGAGCCCGGTCGGCCCTGGGCCCCCCGCGTGACGCACCTGCTCGAGGATCGCAATGAACTCGTGCTCACCTGTGACGCTCCGCCGCTGAACGGCGAAGCCGTGCGAGCGACACTGCCCGAGCCGCTCGGGAGGCCGGCGCTCGAGATCGTCGCGGTCCACTCGGCTCCGTGATGCGTTGACAGGTTGACACGGACGCGCAGTGATCGGTACGACGGATGTTGGCGGCGGCGCCGCACCATCACCACGTCACGAATGGGAGCGTTTCATGTCGGTCATCCGGGTCGGAAGCACGAGCAGGTACGCCGAGGGCTGGGCCGCGATCTTCGGCGGCAAGGCGGCGAAGACGAAGCGCGCGGGCAAGAAGACGAAGGCCGTGAAGAAGCCCGCCACGAAGAAGGCGAAGAAGAAGCGCACGTAGGACAGGCTGAAGCGTGTCCTACGATGGGGTGACAGGCTGAAGCCTGTCCTACGATGGGGTGACAGGCTGAAGCCTGTCCTACGCTTTGCCGAGTTCTTTCGCGCGGGCGGCGGCGGCGACGACGGCGTCGATGAGCGCGCTGCGGACGCCACGCTGCTCGAGCACGGCGAGCCCCGCGATCGTCGTGCCGCCGGGGCTGGATACGCGGTCCTTGATCTGGGCGGGATGCTCGCCCGTCTGTTCGAGCAGCGCCGCCGTGCCCGCGAGGGTCTCCACGGCCAGGCTCAGCGCCAGGGGCCGCGGCAGCCCGGCCTTTACGCCGCCGTCCGACAAGGCCTCGACGAGGAGCGCGACGAATCCCGGGCCGGAACCGGAAAGCCCGGTGACGGCATCGAGAAGCGACTCGTCCACGTCATGCACATGGCCGACCGCCGCGAGCAGGCTCCGCGCCCGATCGGCGGCCTCGGCGGGCACCTCCGGGCTGCGGCAGACGACGGACACGCCCCGGCCCACGAGGCAGGGCGTGTTCGGCATCACGCGGATCACCCGGCGCGTGCCCGCGAGATCGGCGAGGGCCGCGATCGGGAGGCCGGCGACGATCGACACGAGGACCGCGTCGCGCGGGAGGGCCGACGCGAACTCGCGGCAGGCGGCCGTGGCCTGCTGCGGCTTCACGGCGAGAACGACGAGGCCGGAATGGCGCACCGCCTCGGCCGCCGAAGGGGCGAAGCGGACGCCCGGCACGCGGGCGGCGAGCCGCTCGCGGGCGGCCTCGCTCGGGTCGAACACCGTGATGTCGCCGGCGCTCACAAGGCCCGCCCGACAGAAGCCCTCGGCGAGGGCGAGGGCCATCTGGCCGCCGCCGATCATGGCGACCGTGGCGATGGACGGCGGCTTCGATGCGTTCACGGATGCTTCTCTCCGAGGGCCGCTCCGGTGACCGGCGGCAGATCCCGCTCGACCGCCCCGAGGTCGAACCGCGCCACCCACAACTGGCTGGCAGGCGAACGCCCCCCGCCGTCGCGACTCGCCGTCCACAGGAGGAGCGTGCCGTCGGACGAGAAGCTGGGGAGCACGTCGGCTCCCTCGTGGTCGGTGAGCCGCAGCGGCTCGCCGGCCAGGAAGCCGGCGTCGGCGGCGTCGTACCGGGCGATCCAGAGATCGTAGTTCGGCCGCTGGGCGGGGTCGGAATGGTCGGCGCCCGTCCAGATCAGCCACGGCTTCGTGGGATGCCAGAAGGGCGCCCAGTGCACCCCCTTGCCGCTCGTGACCGCGACGTCCCCGGAGCCGTCGGCCCGCATGACATGAATCTGCAGCATGTCCTTCTCGATCCGGTCGGTGCGGTAGGCGATCCATCGGCCATCGGGCGAGAAGAAAGGACCGCCGTCGTAGCCCGGCGCGTTCGTCAGTTGCCGCACGTCGCTGCCGTCGGCGTTCATGACGTAGATGTCGGGGTCGCCATCGCGGTCGCTGACGAACAGGATCTTCGACCCGTCGGCCGAATACGAGCACTCGGCGTCGTAGCCCGGCGAGTCAGTGAGCCGGGTGAGCGTGCCGTCCGCGAGGGAGGCGGAAAAGAGTTCCATTTCGGGATCGAAGTCCCATTGGTAGCGGCGGCGTCGCCCGGCGCGGGCGTCTTCTTCCGCCTGGGCCTGCGCGGCGGCCTCGGTCTTGTCGAGTGCCGGGTCGAGGTGGCTGGATGCGAAGAGAAGCCTCGTTCCATCGGGCGAGAACCAGGCACACGTCGTCCGTCCCCGGCCCGTGCTGATGCGCCTCGGCTCGGCGACGCCCGGGGCGGACGGGTCGAAGGGCTGCACGTAGATCTGGTAGAAGGGGTAGCCGGGGGGAACGCCCTGATAGCAGACACGCCGCACGTCGGGCGAGAAATATCCTTCGCCGGCCTTCGTCAGGCCGGCGGTGACCTGGTGGAGGTCGGAGAGGTAGGCCGCTTCGGGCGCCGCGCCGGCCTCGTCGGCGGTGCGTCCCACGCCGGCCCAGAGGGCGGAAATGCAGACGGCCACAGCGCACGAGTTGCTGAAATTTCGCATGGGCCCCAGTATAGGGTCGATCGATCCGAACCGGAGGAGCCCGCGGCATGAAGATCTACACGAAAACCGGTGATGCCGGAGAGACGGGCCTCTTCGGCGGCCCGCGGGTCCGCAAGGACCATGCACGCATCGAGGCCTTCGGCACGGTGGACGAGCTCAACAGCCACCTCGGGCTGGTCCGCGCGCATCCCGCCGCCGCGCCGTTCGACGACCTCCTCCGGCGGATCCAGAGCGAACTGTTCGACCTCGGCGCCGAACTCGCCACGCCGGGTGACGCAGCCGAGCGGATCGGCATGGAGCACGTCGTCGCCATCGAGGCGGCCATCGACCGCTACGACGGCCAGCTCGAGCCGCTCAAGAGTTTCGTCCTGCCGGCCGGCACGCCGCTGGCCGCGACCCTGCACGTCGCCCGCACGGTCTGCCGGCGGGCCGAGCGGCGGGTGGTCGCCCTCGCCGCCCAGCTCGACATGATGATTCCGTCGAACGCCATCGAGTACCTCAACCGTCTGGGCGATCTGCTGTTCGTGCTGGCACGGGCCGCGAACAAGCGCGAGAATGTCGCGGATGACCCCTGGCATCCAGCCTGACGCTTCGGCGCCATCCGCCGCCGGCGCCGCTGTCGCCGAGTTTCGCCGGCGGCTCGCGGCCCAGCACGCCGCCGGCGCTCCCGGCATCCAGACATGTGCGCTGGCGTCCGATCTTACCGACGTGATCGTGGTCGATGTCTGGCGGGGTCTCGTCGCCGACGTGCCCGCGCCGCCCGGCACCTTCGACCGGCGCGTCGCGCTCGTGGCCCATGGCGGCTATGGCCGGCGCGAAATGGCGCCCTTCTCTGACGTCGATCTCATGATCCTGTACGCCCCGGACGCCGAGGCGCCCGTCGCCGAGGCGGCGCGGCGACTCCTCCAGCAGCTCTTCGACGCCGGGCTTCAGGTGGGGCAGAGCGTGCGGACCGTGGCGGATGCATGTCGCCTCGCGGCCGGCGATGCGACGATCTACAGCTCGCTCTGCGAGTGCCGGCTGCTGGCGGGGAATCCAGAACTCCTCGACCGGCTGCGGGCGCGGCTGCGGAGCCTCGCCCGCCGGGCTTCGCGTCGGCTCACCGATCGGCTGATCGCGGCCCGCCGCGAGGAGGCCGAGAAGTTCGGCCAGACGACGGCCCTCCTCCAGCCGAACGTCAAACGGTCGCCCGGCGGGCTGCGCGACATCCAGCTCGTGCACTGGCTCGGGCACGTGGGCTGGAACGCGACCTCGTTCGACGACCTCGTGCACCTGGGCGCGCTCTCGAAGCGCGATGCCGACGGCCTGCGCGACGCCGGCGAGTTTCTGGCGCGTGTCCGCATCGACCTCCATCTCGCCGCGGGCCGTGCCAGCGACGACCTGACCCGCGATGAGCAGGTGCGGCTGGCGGCCGCCCGGGGCATCCGCGAGGAGGGAGGCCTGCTCGGGGTCGAGCGGTTCATGCGGGAGTACTTCGGCCACACTCGGCGGGTGGCCGAAGTGGCGGAGACCCTCGTGCGGCGGATGCGCGGCCAGCCGGCCGTGAGCCGTCTCGTCGCGGGGATCGTCGGGCACCGGGTCGCCGGCCTGTTCCGCGTCGGTCCCGCGGACGTCTCTTTCCTGCCCGGCAGCGTAGGGCTCGTCGCGGAACGCCCCGACCTCGTCGTGCAGCTCGTCGAGCTGGCGATGCTCTACGACCTGCCGATCGCCGGCGACACCTGGGAGGCCGTGCGCGACGCATGGGGCGGCCCCGAGGCCAACGCCGTCGCGATCGACGCCGAAACGCGGGCCCGGTTTCTCGCGCTCTTCGAGCGGTCCGGGCGACTCGGCACCGCCCTGCGGCGGCTCCACGACGTTGCCCTCCTCGAGCGGATCATCCCCGAGTTCGCGCACGCGCGGCACCTGCTGCAATTCAACAACTACCACAAGTACACGGTGGACGAGCACTGCATCGTGGCAGTCGAGCAGGCGGACGCGTTCGCGGACGACGCGGGCTGGCTCGGGGCGGTCTGGCGGAGGGTCGGTCGCAAGCGCCTGGTGCTGCTGGCGCTGCTCATCCACGATCTCGGCAAGGGGTTCGTCGAGGATCACAGCGAGGTCGGGGCCCGGATCGCCCGCGAGGTGGCCGCGCGGTTCGCGCTCGCCGACGAGGAAGCGAGGACGCTCGAGTTCCTCGTCCATCGCCACCTGTCGATGGCGCATGTCGCCTTTCGACGCGACGTGGGCGATCCGAGCATCGTCGCCGGGTTCGCCCGCGAGGTGGGCTCGCCGGAGGTGTTGCGGATGCTCACGGTGCTCACGGCCGCCGACGTGGCCGCGGTGGGGCCCGGCACGTGGAACCGCTGGAAGTCGGACCTTCTGGGCGACCTCTACTTCCGCACGCTGGGCGTGCTCGACGGCGAGAGCCCGTCGGCGGCCGCCGAGCGGCACGGCGCCGCGCTCGGAAGACTCCTCGCCGGTCTCGCCGCCGACGATCCCGTCGTCGAACTCGCCCGCGAGCTTCCCCGGGCGTATCTCCGCGACACGGAGCCGGGGCGGATCCTCGATGAACTGCGGCAGTTGACCCGGCTGCCCGAGCGGGGCGTGGTCGTCTCGACCCGCTGGCAGCCGGAGACCTCCACCGTCGCGATCGCGGTTGGCACCCGCGAGAGCGTGGCCCCGGGAATCTTCCATCGCGTCACCGGCGCGATCACCGCCGAGCGGCTCGAGATTCTCGCCGCGGACATCAACACGCTCCCGGGAGGGCTCGTGCTCGATCACTTCGTCGTGCACGATCCGGACTTCACGGGCGAGCCTCCCCCCGACCGCCTCGCCGAGATCGCGGCGGCGATCCGCTCCGCCGTGAAGGCCGATGCCGCGCCCTCGTTCACCCGGCTCTGGAACCCGTTCGCCCCCCTGCCCCCGCCCGTGGTGCCGCAGCCGGCCAGGATCCTGTTCGATAATGAGAGTTCGGAGGGCACCACCATCCTGGAGGTGTTCGCGGACGATTTCGCGGGGTTGCTCTACGCGATCGCGAAGGCGCTGTTCGATGCCGGAGTTTCGGTGCGGGCCGCGAAGATCGGGACCTACCTCGACCAGGTCGTCGATGCCTTCCACGTCACCGACGCCGACGGCCGCAAGATCACCGATCCGGAGCGGCTGGAGTCGCTGCGTCGGTCGTTGGAACGGGTCGTCCGTCAGCCGGGACAACCGGCCGGGCGGTGACGCCGCGCGGCCGGCGGGCGAGCGCGAGCATGCGGCCTCGCCAGCCGGTTTCGAAGTCGGCGAGCGGCATGCCCACAAGCCGCTCGAAGCGGGCGGCGCCGTCGTCGGTCGATGCCGCCAGCGACCGGAGCGCCGACGCCGACAACACCGGCGCCCCGAGCGCGAGGTCGTAGGCGAGGCCCCACGCGAGCAGGTAGGCCTCGCGGCTGGTCGCGGCGGCATGCCCGCGGCCGACCACGAACTGTGCCTCGTCGCCGGCGACGAGCGGCGCGAGCACGCCCGGCGGTCGATCCGCCAGCACGGTCGCGAGCCGCGTCAGCCGCTCTGCGTCGGGGGCATCGAGCCGCAGTTCCCCCGCCTCGAGCAGGCCGCACTCGAAGACCTGGGCCAGCCCCTCGTCGAGCCAGGGCGGCATTCCACCCGCCGGCGCGAGCCGGAGATTCGCGTACGCGTGCCAGGCCTCGTGGGCGAGCCATGTGAGGAAGTCGCGCTGCGCCGAGGCCACGCGGGCGGCGTTGCCTTTGCGCGCCCGCTCCACCCGCGCGAGCACCGCGCCCTTCTCCCGCTGCCAGCGGGCCCGTGTCCGGGCCACGATCTCCGCCCGCTGGCTGGCCGGGATGCCCTGGGCCTCGAGCTGGTCGGCGAGCCGCTGGAGCCCGGCCGCCACCTCGTCGTCGAGCTCGTCCTGCCGCTGCTCGGTCGTGGCGAGGCCGTCGGCCGCGAGCTGTGCCTGGGCGAGCACGACGGGCACATCACCGCCCGCCACGAGGAGCGCCTGCCCCGGCAGATAGAACGCCGGATTCGCGACCTCGACACCGTGCTCGGCCTGCGTCCGGGCGTATTCCGCGGGCGAGCCGCACAGCCGGACGGTGAGCCGCCGCCCGGGAGCCGGCGCGGCGGACGGCGGCACGAGGGTCTCGAATGCCGCGAGGAGGCCTTCGAGCCGCACGATCGCCAGCCGTGTGAGCGGCTGGCCGGCCAGGCTCTCCACGTCGAACATCGGCCCCGCATAGCACCACGGGCCGTCGTCGCCGCGGCGGCTGAGCTGCAGCCCGGCGGCGGCCTCGCGTTCCTGCCGGCTGCCCGCCCGAAAGGTGTCGATGCGGTCGGCCAGTGCCGCGCGATCGGCCGTGGGCAGGCGGTCGATCGAGCCGACGCGACTCGGGGGAATGAGCCGCGACACGAGGTGCATGGGCCGACCGGGCCGCCGCACGATTTCCACGAAGCCGACGTCGCCGTCGCCGCCGGCATCCGCCGGCGGGTCGAGCACCAGCCCCTCGAGCACGCGGCCGTCGGTGAGCGTCAGCCGCTCGAGCCGCCACGCGGCGTTGCGGGCGAGCCCTGCCGCCGGCGGTCCGGGTTCCTCCGCCACGGCTCGGAAGCCCATGCCTGTCGCGGCGCACGCGAGCAGTCCGGCCAGGGCAGGGACGCAGGCAGCGGCCCGAACGACACGAAGGCTCATGGCCTGCCCGCTCAGAGGTAGCCGTTGATCACGTTCTCGAAGAGTTCCTGCCGGCCGCTCGAGTTCGCCGCCGCCTCGCCCTTGGCGAGCATCTCCTGTTCGAGCGATTTCAGCGACTCGGCGCCGGCCTCGATCCGCTTGCCGAGCGGGCCCGACCACGACGCATACCGCTCCTCGACGAGCTTCTGGATCGCGCCGTCGGCCCGCATCGCCGCCGCGATCTTCAGGCCGCGCGCGAAGGCGTCCATGCCGCCGATGTGGGCGTGAAACAGATCGACCGGCTCGAAGCTCTCGCGGCGCACCTTGGCGTCGAAGTTCACGC
>JBBAVM010000047.1:0-25231 GCA_040397685.1 Pirellulales bacterium | reverse complement strand
CTCGACGCCAACGGGCCCGGCTGGATGTACTGGGGCCTCAATGCCGCCGACCGCGGCCTCGGCTACAACGGCAGCTACATGACGCTCGGCGGGTTCATCCCGTACGGCGAAGACGACCTCGGCGGGCTGTGGGCGGCCGACCTCCGCGGCCACCTCTCGGTCTACGGTGGGTTCTTCTCCAACACCGGCATCGTCCGCAAGCAGTTCTTGGGCGGCACGCTCCTCGGCGTCGGCGTCTACTGGGACTACGACGGCGATTTGAACCAGTATCCCACCGCAGGCGCGCTCGGCACGTCGCAGTACGGCCAGTTCGGCCACGCCTACAACCAGGTCGGCGTGTCCGGTGAGTGGCTCACCGACTTCGGCAACCTGCGGAGCAACGGCTACATCCCGGTCGGGACCACGGCCTACACCGTCGGAGCCCCCGGCAATCCCTTCGTCGGCAACTCGATCATGTGCCTGCCCGGCCTCGACGCGGCCCTCTCGGGGGCCGACCTCGAAGTCGGCGCCTACATTCCGGGCCTTTCCGATTGGGCCGGCATGATCAGCGTGGGTGGCTACGCCCTCGGCAACGCTCGGTACGACTGGGTGGGTTCGACCGGCACCATGCAGGACGTCGTGCCGTGGTTCGGCGGTGTCTACACCCGCCTCGACATGACGTTCATCAAAAACTGGGATTTTTCGCTCCAGGCCAACAATGACAGCTACTTCGACTGGACGGGCTTCGCCCGGCTGACCTACCGCATGGGCGGTAGCCGCCGGCGGAACGTCTCGGACCAGGTCGAGCAGCCGATGATGCGCAACGAGCACATCGTCCGGGCCCACCAGACGCCGGTCGTGGCGATCAACCCGGCGACAGGCACGGCCTGGAACGTGATCCACGTGGACAATTCAGCGATGCCGCGCGGCAACGGCACGGCGGAATCGCCCGTGCAGACGCTCGCCGCAGCCCAGGCCCGGGCCACGAACCCCTACGACATCGTGTTCGTCCATGCGGGCAACAGCGCCACCACGCCGTACGCCTCCACCTGGCAGTTTCAGGCCGACAACCAGATCCTCGTGGGGCAGGGCTCCACGCTGCAGCTCAACACGACGACGTGCGGCTACCAGCAGTTCTTTGCGACCGGGCCGGCGAGTGCCTACCCGCTGCTCACGAGCAGCGGCAACGCCATCACGCTCCGCAACGGCGCGATCGTCGATCACGTCTCGATCCAGAACGCCCCCGTCGGCATCCTGGCGAACGCTGCCATGCCGGCCGGAGCCAACGTCAACGACGTGCGCATCACGACCGCAGCCAGCCAGACAGCCGTGGCGGTGCAGGGAGTGCCCTCTGGCGCGGTCAACTTCTACAACATGAACGTCACGAACGCCGGCCGCGGGCTGTGGGTCAACGGTGGCACTCCCGACGTGAAGTTCCAGGGCACAATCGCCAGCACCGCGGCGAGCGACGAGAGCGTCCTGGTGCAGGGCATGACCGGTGGATCGGTGAACGTGAACACGACGACCGACACGCTTGCGACGCCGGTCGCGCAGAACAACCAGCTCGTGGCGACGGCCCCCTTCGCCATCACCGATACGGCCTCCGCGGCCCCCGCCGCGATCCAAGTTGCTGCCAACAGTGGGGCAGCCGTAAAGACCGTGAATATCGGCCAAGCAAGGATCACACGGCCTTCGCAGCAAGGCGTGCTCGTGCAGGGCAACACCGCGACGCAGACGACCTTCCGAAATCTCGAGGTCGTGCAGGCCACGAACGAGGCGGTCGCGAGCCTGTCGAACGACGCTGCATCCTCGCTCACGATCGAGGGCCGCAGCTCGATCGATTCGATCTCCACCACGCTGCCGGCGTTCGTGAGCAACGACGCCGGAACGCTCGATGTGACGTTCTTCTCCGTCACGTCGGCCGTGACGGCCGCGCCGCCCACGGCCGTGCTGCTCGGGGGCGGCGTGACGGGTGACTTTACGATTTCCGAGCAATTTCTCGTGAATGGGGCCGCCGGCACGACCGCGAACGTGGACCAGACCGGGGCACCGGGAGTGACGGTCACGCTGCCGTAACGGGCTCGTCGCAGCCGGTTTCGGCAAACGCGGCCGCCAGATTGCCCCGGTGTCGAAAAATTGCCCATCTTGGAGCCGATGAGTATTCTCCTGGGGTCGGGGTTGTCTTCCCTGGCTTGTCCCCGAGGAGTTCGTGCTCATGGCCCGTTCCCTGCCCTGCCGTCGAACGGCAGCCGTGACGCGGCGTGCGCCGCTCGATCTCGAGGCGCTCGAAAGGCGTGACTGCCCGGCAGTCGTGGGGGTCGTGGGCGGCGGCTCCAACACCGAGGGGGGCGGGCCGGCCTACCTGACGGTGGCGCTCTCCGCAGCCGAGCGGCGGCCTGTGCAGGTGGGCTACATCATCACGGGCGACGGCGCGACCAATCCCGTCGGGGTGGGTGACTACCGTCTCTCGGTTGGCACGAAGGGCCTTCCCGGGCGTTCCGGGACGATCGAGTTCCGCCCGGGTGAGACGGTCAAGCAGGTGCGGGTCGACGCGGTCGATGACGCGTTGCGCGAGGGGGCCGAGTCGCTGCGGTTCTCGCTCTTCCGGCCGCGGGGCTGCTCGGTCGATCCTGCCAGCGCCTCGGCGGACGTGGCGGTGAATGACAACGATGCCTACACCGCCGCGATCGTCCCGATCGGGCCGAGTGACATGGCGGAGGGTGAAAGCGCCCGCTTCGCGATCCAGCTCTCTGCGGTGGCCACGCGAGCCGAGACGTTCTTTGTCAGCACGGTGGAAGGAACCGCCACATCGAGCGACTATCGCCCGCTGCGCGACATGCCAGTCACGATTCTTGCCGGGCAGAGCCAATCACAGCCATTCGCACTTTCGACGCTGGTGGATGACGTCGTGGAAACCGACGAGTACTTCCTCGTCAGCGCCCGGCCGCGGTCTGCCGACATGCCGGCGATCGATCCGGTCGGTGTGACGATCAAGGGGACCGGCCCCGCGCCGGTCACGGTCTCCGTGACCGACTCGAGCGTCGGCGAAGGGAACGCCGGCGTGGCTGCCTGTACGTTCACGGTTCGGCTGGGTGCCCCGGCGCTCGAGCCTATCACCGTGCAGTATGTCACGGGTGACGGGACGGCGACGGCGGGCGTGGACTACGTCGCCACCTCGGGCAGCCTGACGTTCGCCCGCGGGCAGATCTCGAAGACCGTCACGGTCAACGTGATCGGCGACACGGTCGTCGAGGAGAACGAGACGTTTCAGGTGATCGCGACGGTGGCCGGGGTCGGAGCGACGGCGACCGGCACGGCTTCGATCCAGGACGACGACTCGGCGTTCGAGATCATCGTCACGTTCCCGGACAACTCGCTGACGCCCGCCCAGCAGCAGGTGTTCCGCACCGCCGCCCGGCGGTGGTCGCAGATCATCGTGGGTGACCTGCCGGATGTCACGCTCGGAGGTCGCGTCATCGACGATATCGAGATCACGGCGACCGCACCATTCATTGATGGTCGGGGAGGAATACTTGGATCCGCAGGACCACGGGAAATACGGAGCGGGGCGGAAGGGTTGCCAATCACGGGCGCGATGCAATTCGACTCCGCCGACGTCGCCTCGATGGTATCGGACGGGACGTTCACGGGCGTGATTCTTCACGAAATGGGGCACGTGATCGGCATCGGCACGCTGTGGCAAAGGTCCAATCTCGTCGTCGGCGTTGGCGGGGCCGACCCGCAATATGTCGGCGAACGTGGAATCGCCGAGTACCAGGCGTTGCTCGGAACATCAACACGTCCGTCCGGAGTGCCGGTCGAGAACTCGGGCGGTGGCGGAACGCGTGATGCCCATTGGAGAGAGAGCGTGTTCGTGTCGGAACTCATGACCGGCTACGCCGAACGCCCCGGCGTCGCGATGCCGATCAGCCGGCTGACGGTGGGCTCGCTCGAGGATTTGGGCTATCGGGTCAACTATGCCGCCGCCGACCCGTATGGGCTGCCAGCGTCTGTGATGGCGTCCGCGGCCAGGCGTGCAACGAGCGCCGCGGCCACGGTGGCGATGGCACTCGAGCAGCAGCGGGCAAAGCCTGTGCTGAAGGCGGCCGCGTTTGCCCGGCTCGTCTGACGGGATCACGTCACGGTGACCGGATCGCCGACGGCGAGCGACCCGGCGTCGAGGCACGCGGTATTCACCGCCAGCCGGTAGAGGTGGTTCCAGCCGCTCGCGTCCACGTCGGGCCTGAGTCCCCTGCCCCGGCGGGCTTCGAACGCGTCGCGGAAGTGGGCCGTGACCGCGGCCGTTTGGCTGTCGCGACTCGGCACGACGCAGCGGCGGCAGACGTTCGTCGCCTTGAACCGGGCCTCGCCGATCGAGAATTCAAGGGGCTCGGGTGGCGGTAGGGCCGCATAGGGATCGGCCGGGAGGTCGCCTGGCAGGTCGGCGAATGACGGCGCGAGGCCCGGCCGCGCCGGGCTCGCGAGCGTGTCTTCCCAGAAGGCGTCGCAGCCGCCGATTTCGAGGTTGGCCCGAAACCGCCGCCGGCTCTCCGCGAGATCGAAGCCGAACCAGCGGGCCACCTCCGCGAGGCTCGCCGTCGAGACGAGCGTCGGCCCCGGCGCGTCGCGGTCGTCGGGAAACCCGCCGTCCGTCCGCTCTTCGAGCAGCACGCTCTCGCCGAGCGCCTCCGAGAGCCACCCGCACGGCCCCTCGCCGCCCGGCACGAGCGGAAACGTCTCGGCGGCCATGTGGGCCGCGTCGGCCCAGCGCGAGAGCGTGACGAGCTTGTGCGGGAGGTCGAACTCGGCGCGGATCGCGTGGAAGCGGGCGAGCCGCTTGGCGTTCACGACACGGCCGTCGAGATCGACGAGTCGCCACCGCCGGTCGAACTCGAGCCCGCCTGAGGGCAGCACGCGCGCCGATGCGACCTCGACGCCGTCGAGGCTCTTCACGGGATAGAGCGTGATCCGGTCGAGCGTGGGCATGGAGCGTAGGACAGGCTTCAGCCTGTCATGAATCTCGACAGGCTGAAGCCTGTCCTACATCCGAAAGTTGAAGGTCTGCCAGACGAGGCGGAGGAGCCACTGGCCGACCGTCCGGCTGCCCACCTGGATCCGGGCCGTGCCCCGCATGCCGGGCGTGAGCACGGCTTCCGTGTCGTCGAGCGACATCATCGCCTCGTAGCTCGTCGAGATCGGCATCTCGCGGCCGGAGGGGTCGGTCTCCGTCGGCACCAGTCCCCCCGCCTTCACGCTCATCCGCTCCGGGCTGCTCTCGAGGTGCGTCTCCGCGAGTTCCTCGACCTTCCCCGTGAACGTGTGCCACGGAAACGCGTCGAGCCTGAGATCCACGTGCTGCCCCCGGGCGACGAACTCGACCTCCGTCTGATCGACCACCATCACGGCCTCGAATCGCTCCGGGTCGCCCACGAAACAGAGCACCGTCCCCGCCGTGAACGCGGCCCCGAGGTTCTTCGGGTCGAGGGCGCTGCCGCTCCACGTGGGCAGCCGGCCCGACACGCCCGGCTCCTCCTTCAGGCTCGGCGCCGGCAGCACGATACCACTCCGCGGGGCCCGGAGCACGAGCTCGGTGCGGTTTTTCCGCTTCTTCTCCAGCTGCTCCTCGATGCTCCGGAGCGATTCCTCGACCGTGCCGATCTCGAGCCCTGCCGCCGGATCGGTGAACCGTTCCCGTTCCAGGCTGGCCAGCCGCGTGCGGGTGTCGGTGGCCTTGCCCTCCAGTTCCGTGATCTGGAGGTCGAGGTCGATGCTCGACAGCCGGGCGAGCTCGTCGCCCCGCTTCACGACGGCGCCCGGCTTCACCGCCAGGCTCTCGAGCCGCCCCGCCTCGGTGACGTAGACGGTCTCCTCGCCGCGGGGCCGCAGTTCGGCGCCGCACCAGACCCGCTGCGGCAGCGGGATGAGCGCGATCGCGCCCAGGATCGCCGCCGCCGCCACCGCCGTGACCGCCAGATTGACCGCTTTCACCTCGTCGCGCCTCCCGGGGATGTTGAGGAACTGGATGATGCCCTGCACCGGCCGGACGACCAAGCCCCAGAGGGCCATGAAGCCCAGGATCTGACCGAGCACCTCGAGCCGGTAGGGCTTGAAGACCGTCCACACGAAGAGAAAGATCGACAGCGAGACAAACCAGCCGTAGAGGCTCGACGCCACCGAATAGAGGGCGAACAGCCCCAGCCGCCGCTGCGGCAGGAAGGGATCGTCGGGCTGCTTGATGCCGAGGCACCAGCGGCTCGCCAGCCGGCCGAGGATCGACGTCGATTTCTGCTTGAGGTTCGGGATCTCGAGCAGGTCGGAGAGGATGTAGTAGCCGTCGTAGCGGAGGAGCGGGTTGGCGTTGAACAGGAGCGTGGACACGCTCGACACGAACATCACGTCGAGGCATAGCTGGTTGAAGATGCCGCCGTGGGAGTTCCACCACAGGAAGGTGGCGATCGAGGCGAGGATCACCTCCACGTACATCCCCGCGGCCCCGATCGCGGCCCGCTTCCACTTGGACGGCAGCATCCAGCTGTCCGACACGTCGCAGTAGAGGCAGGGCGTGAACACGAGCAGCATCATGCCCAGTTCGTGGCACTCGCCGCCGTAGTGCTTGCAGGAGAGGCCGTGGCCGAACTCGTGGCAGATCTTCGTGACCGCGAGGGCGGCCGCCAGGTAGAGCCAGTTGCCCGACGCGAAGAACTGGTTGAACTCCGGCAGCTTCGCGCGGAAGACGTCGAAGTTCACGAGCACGAGCAACAGGGCGCTGGCCGCGAACACCAGCGCCGCCACGATCGCCGGCGGGTCAAAGAGCCAGCCCAGCCACGGGTCGAGTCGCGTCAGGAGCCGGTCGGGATCGAAGCCCCGGAACCGCAGCGAGAGGATGTTGGCGAGCCACGCCTTCCACTGCTTCCAGAGCCGCTGCCGCCGCCGCTCGAAGAGCTGGGGGCCCTGCCCCGGGCGGTCGCCGATCACGAGCCCCGAGCGGTGGAGCGTGGCGATGAACCGGGCCAGTTCGTCGAGCTTGATCCGCCGCGGCGGAAACTTCGCCTCGAACTGCTCCTTGAGCGTCTCCAGGCTCGTCGTGCCGTCGAGCATCTCGAGGAGGGCGTATTCCTCAGGGCGGAAGCGGAAGTAGGCGAGCGCGATCGGGTCTTTCACCACCCACCACGCCTGCCCCTGGTAGACCTGCCGCGTGGTCACGAGGTCGCCGCGGCGCTTGAGTCCCACCGGGCGGGTCGTGCTCGAGTGAAAGGCGTCGGCGGAGGGCATGCTCATGACAGGCTGAGGCCTGTCCTACGGGTGCTCGCCAGGCGACGGGCGGCAGGATGCCGAGCCGGCGCGTGTCATCGGTGGATCGTCATCGTGGCGGTCTGGCCGGGGCGGAGGAGCCATTGGCCGGAGCCGGGGTCCTGGCGATTCTCCACCTCGGCGAATACGCGGTAGTCGCCTCCGCTCTCCACGAGCGGGCTGGTGAACACGATCGTGCCCTTGAACGACTCACGGCGGCCGCCGGCGAGCGTCACCGCCACCGTCACCGGCCGGCCGCTCACCTCGGCGGGGTCGTGGCGGGCCGAATCGACATAGCCCTCCACGCGGAGCCGGTCGGTGCGGACGACGCGGGCGAGCGGGTCGCCCGGCTGCAGCCACTCGCCCTCGTGCGGGAACACCTGCACCACGACGCCGTCGAGCGGGCTCTTGATCAGCCGGCGGTCGATGGCATTGGCCGCGGCCAGCACCTCGACCTCCTTCGACTGGGCGGCGAGGCCGTTGAGCCGGCGCTCGAGCTCGGCCTGTTCGATCTGGAGCTCGCCCTTCTTTTCACTGAGCTTGAGGCGGTCGCGTTCCACCTCGGTGACGCTGCCCGGCACCTTGGCATGCGACTCGAGCGCCTTCTTGTGCTCCGCCTCCGCGACGAGCTCGGCGGCGATCGCATACCGCACGTCCACGTCGCTCTCCGCCTTGGCCACGGCCTGCTCGTGCTCGGCCTTCGCCTTGCGCCGCTCCATCTGCGGCTGGTCGTCGTCGATCTTGGCGATCAGGGCTCCCTTCTGGACGACGTCTCCCTCGCGGATGCGGAGCTCGACGAGCACCCCCGGCTCCCGGGCCGGAACCTTCGCCTCCTCGATGAGCGACACCAGGCAGCGCTCGAGCACCGGGTCGGCACGGTCGGGGTCGGCCGCCCGCCCGCTGCCGCCCGACGCGAGGGCGAGGCACACGAACGCGACGAGGGGGAGCGAAGACGCACGCATGGAATACCTCACCACAGGCGAAACAGGATGTGCTGCTGCACGAACGCGAGGAGGTCGTGGAAGATCACGTAGCCGAGCGGCCGCTGGCCGCAGTTGATCCGGGCCGTCACGCTCGCGCCGGCGCCGAGCTCCTCCTTCTCGTGACGTGTGGGATCGATCGTGACCCGCACGAGGACCGTGTTGCCCTGCTCGCCGCGGACCTCGGCCTGCTCGTGGATCTCCCTGACGGTGCCCGTGTGCCGCGTGGCGGGGTCGGTGGCGAGGATGTAGTCCACGACCAGGTCGCGGCCGCCGGCCCGGGCTTCGGCGGCGGCCCTGTTCACGTGGCCGAGCCGGTCGTCGGGCATGTGGATCTCGAGCTCCCAGGGGCCCGTCTTGTCGGCGACGTTGAGGAGCACCTGCCCCTTCTCCACCGGCCGCAGCATGAGGCGGTCGCGGACCTGCCAGGTGACGATCACGCCGTCGATCGGGCTCCGCACGACGAGATCGCGTTTCTTGGCCTCGTAGAGCTTGCGCTGCTCCTCGAGGCTCTCGATCTCCCGCTGGAGCTGTGCCGCCCGGCCAGCCATGCGGGTCTTTTCGTCGGCCGAGATCTTCTTGTCTTCGAGGAGGGCGCGGCGGGTGGACACGAGTTGCTCCTCGCTCGCCGCCTTGCGGCCGAGCACGTCGGTGAGCGCGACGTCGAGTTCGATGTTGCGGAGGGTGAGCAGGGGCCGGTCCTTCTTCACGTCGGCGCCGTGCTCGACGCCCGCCTCGATCGACTCGACCACGCCGTCGATCCCGGCGAACACGTCGCGGTGATGGACCGGCTCGAGCGTGCCCTTGCCCTCGAGCCGCAGGTCGGCCGGCACGAGGACGAGCGCCAGGATCGCCGCGAGCGACGCGAGGGCCGCGACGATCGTCTTCGGCAGGTTGCGGGCCGTGGTGAGCACCCGCGAGCGGCCCAGGAACTCGAGCACCGGGTAGAAGGGCAGGCTCGTGTGGGCCAACGCGTTGGCCAGCGCCACCCTGCCGTGCTCCGCCACGAGTTCGACGCGGGCCCGCTTGCCGCCGTCGAACGAGCTCGACTGGAACCACTCCGCCACGAGCGCCCCGACCGGCCGGGGCGCGACCTTGGGCGCCGCCTCCGCCTTGGCCACCGCCACGGCATCCACGCCGCCGGGCTTCACCACCGGCGTGGGCCGCGGCTTCTCCAGCGGGATGATCGCGAGCGCCGTGGCATGCGACTCGTCCACGTAGGCCTCGAGCTCCTCCTCGATCTGCGGCGGGAGTTCGCGGGTGGCATCGGGGTGCCAGAGCGGGTCGCCCGCCTTCGCCACGACCCGCACGAGCTCTTGAATGGCCTGCACGGCCGAGGCGCGGCGCTCGATCGACTCCTGCCCGCTCACGGCCTCGAGCCGGAGTTTCCGCCCGCGTTTCACGAGCACGCTCACCCGGTCACAGCCGATGATCCGCCGCGCCTCGTTGGCGAGGACGAACGCCGTCGCGATGGGATCGAGCGTCTCGTGGACCGCGCGGCTGAAGCGGTCCACCTGCGACAGCGTCGCCTGCTGGCTGTCGAGCGTGGCGAGCTGCCGGCGCTCGAGATACAGGCCGGCCGGCTGGGCCGCCTGCTCCAAAAACATGAGATACCCGCGCTCCACGTCGGGAGCGTTGGGCTGGTGAAACACCTCGATCAGGCCGGCCCGCGCGCCGCCCCGCTCGATCGGCGCGGCCACCACGACCAGGTCGGTCGTGTTCTCCGCCGCCGGCGTGCCGTCGGCATTCGTCAGGCCGGCCCGTGGCGGCACGACGAGGCCGGTGGGGTTGCCGAGGAGCACCGACACGAGTTTGCCGTGCGCCGCCTGGGCCTCGTCCCCCGCACCGATCCCGGTCTGTTCGACCCCCTGCCGGCTGACGGCCTCCACGCGGCCCTGATCGCGCACCAGCCAGATGATGCCGGCCACCGCCCCCATCGCTTCGACGACATTGCCGAGCAACGCCGCGAAGAACTCCGACTCCTGCATGTCGCCCTGCGCGAGCGCACGAATCCGCTCGACGACGGCGAGGATCTGTCGCCGCGCCTCCTCGACCGCCCGTTCATCGACCGTACTCATGCGTGGAGTCCTGAATCCGGGTCACCGGCCCGCGGGCCATGGAGCCCGCGGGCCGGGCCGTGGCTCACGCCCGGCCGGATGGCGGCTGCACGACCCGCTTCTGCACGTCGGTCTCGAGCACGCCGAACGCCTGCTCGTGCCGCTGCACGGCCATGCCCAGCGCGTAGGCGAGCCGCTTGGCCGTGTAGAAGTTGACGATGATCCGCTGCGTGAGCTGGATGGTCTCGGGGGAGTTGCCCGCGACCTGCTTGTTGAGGCCGAAATCGACGATCAGTTCCTCGGGCGTGCCGGTGACGCGGCAGAAGTTGGCGTAGTGGGCGACGATGTGCGACTCATCGACCGGCACCTGCATCGGCTCCGGGGCGCGCTGGGGATTCGACTCTTCGGCCATGGAAAGCTCCTGGGGAGGGACGTGGAACGGCTGCCGACACGAGATCCACCGGAAGATTCCGGCAGACCGTCGGGACCCGCAAGTCTACATCCCTTCTCTCGAAGGGGCCACCGGAAGGTCGGCTGGATCCTGCCAACCATGCCGGGCGAGCCACGCATCGTCCACGAACCGACGCACGAGCGCGCGGAAGGCCCGCAGGGCATCGCGGTGCCAGGTGGTGTCGGCCGGGTCGCCTCCCACGTCGAGCCCCTTGAAGGACAGCCGGCAGGGCCAGCCGCGCTCGGCGGACACGGTGTCGAATCGCTCCGCGACACGCAGGGCCCATGCAGCGCCGAGCGTTTCACGGAGCGCCAGGAATGGGCGATCGATGGTCGCGGCGATCGTTGAACCGGCGGGCGAAGCCGGGGCCTCGGTGGGATGGGCCGCGCGGCGCGAGGTGAGCGCCGTCAGGGCTCCTCCCGCCACGAGGAGAGCCCCGATGGCGTCGTGCCACGGCTGCGGCAGCGCCTGGTCGGTGGCCACGCCGGGCAGAAACGGCCTGAGGATCGCCAGTTGCCCGGCCGCCACGGCCGTGGCGGCGAGACCCCGGCCGGTGGCCGCAAAATTGAGCCAGCCGACGACCGTGAGGATGAGCAGGAAGACGCGGGCGAGGACGTGCACATCGGGCATGCTGCCGGGCCGCACGAGCCAGGCCGAGGCCGCCGGCAGCGCGATGACGGCGGCGAGCGTCGCGACGATCAACTGCCAGACGCCGTGCTGCGGCCGCTTGGCCCCCAGGAGCGACATGGCGGGGCAGACGGCGAGGGCCGCCGCGACGAGCCGCAGGCATGCGGCCGCCGATGGCTGGGCCGTCGCCCCGCTCCACCGGGCCCAGGCATCGATGGCGACGGCGGCGCAGGCCGCGACGGCCCACCACGCCGCGGGCACCGCCGTCGAACCCCGCGCGCGATGGGCGGCGACGGCGGCACCGAGCCCCGCGATGGCGGCGGCGACGAGGGCGGTAAGCGATGGCAGCGAAACGGGCATGGGCGTTGGGTCAAACCCTGCGGATCATACCGGTCGGGCAGGATCGCCGGGAAATCGTGGCGGCAGCACGCACCGCGGCCGATTTCTCCTCCGCAGGACTGCCGTGGCCGGCACGCCCTCCAACCGACGGAAGGTATTCATGAGGCGGCTCTTTGCGGCGCGGATCACGAATCCGCGCTTCGCGGTGGTGCTGGCGGCGACGATCGTTTTCGGCCACGCCCCCGCGGCGCCGGCGATCGAGATGTTCACGTACTTCGGCGACGGCAGCCGCATCGGGCTGCCGAGCCTGGAGGTGCCGATCGAGGCCTACCCGGGGATTCCGCTGCGGAGCGATCGGATCCGCGCGCGGAACCGGGCCATGATGATGCGCCGGAGTGGGCCCGGTCAGCCGACGGCGGGCCAGACCCGCGCGCTGCAGCCGGGACGAGGCATCACGATCCGGACGATGCCGGTCGGGGAACAGGCGCCCGAGGCCATCCCGATCGCTCCGGAGCCCAAGTAGGACAGGCTTCAGCCTGTCGAATTCAGGGCGATTCTGAGACAGGCTGAAGCCTGTCCCACGCCGGCAACGCGATTCCGAGACAGGCTGAAGCCTGTCCTACGCCTGTCCCACGCCAGCAACGCGATTCTGAGACAGGCTGAAGCCTGTCCTACGGGGCGTCCTTCTTCAGCTTGGCGAGCAGGTCCACGGCGTCGGGGCGAGTGGCGAACATCGGCTCGTTGGCGAGCACCTCCTCGAGGATCTTGCGGGCCCGGTCCTTCTCGCCGCGGTCCGAGAGCAGTTTCGACACGTAATACGCGCCGTCGGTCGTGAGCGCGTTGTTCTGCGTGATCTGGGCGAGAATCTTCTCGGCATCCTCACGGCGGCCGAGCTTGTAGTAGACCCAGGCGAGCGTCGTGAGGGCGTTGACCTGCTGCGGCGAGTTCTCGCGGTGCATGGCCACGTTGGCCTCGGCCATCTCGAGGGCCCGCTGCCGCGACTCCTTGTCGTCGCTCTCGATGAGCACGAGCGCCAGCGAGTTCGACGCCGGGAAGTTGCCGGGCGACTGGACGTGGGCGTCGTAGAAAAATTTCTCGGCGGCGGCGTAGTCGCGGGCCACGCGGGCGATCGCCCCCCGGACCACCTTCCCCTCGAGGCTCTTGGTGTCGAGCTTGAGGGCGTCTTCGGCGATCGACTTGGCCCGTTCGAGGTCGTTTTGGCCGAGATACCACTGGGCGGCCGCGAGGAGCACGGCCGAATCCTTCGGGGCTTCCTTGATGGCGGCCTCGATCAGCTTCTTCGCCGTGTCGCGCTTCTTCGCGTCGTCGTAGAGACGCGCCATCGCCAGCTCGGGCTGCACCGCCTTCTGGTCGAGCTTCTTCGCCTCGCGGAACTGCTCGAGCGACTCCGTCGGCTTGCTCAACTGGAAGAGCACGATGCCCATGCGCTGGTGGGCGCTCGCGTTGTCGGGATCCAGGTCGATCCAGGCCTGCAGGTGCTTCTGCGCGAGGTCCCACTGCTTGCGGGCCTCGGCCACGGCGGCGCTGCCGGCGTTGCAGCGGATGTCGAAGTCGCGCTTGCGCTTCGCGTTCTCCGTGAACTCGCCCGAGAGCTTCGTCGCTTCCTTGAAGAGCAGGTCGGCGTCGGTGACCCGCCGCTCCTGGAAGGAGAGGTCACCCAGCATCAGATAGGGCTCGGGATCCTTCGGAAACTTGACGACCGTGTCCTCGAGTTCGGCACGGGCCGGGGCGAGCTGGTTCACGCTCAGCCACAGCATCGCCATCATCACGCCCGGGGGCGGCATCTTGGCGTTGTTGCTCTTCACCCGCTCGAGGATCGCCCGACAGCCGTCGATGTCGCGGTCGCGGAACCGGTTGATCGCGCCGGTCACTTCCTGGTTCTGCGCGTCGTCGGACACGGCCTTGCCGATCAGCGTCTGCGCCGTGACCTGGGCCTCCGCGCGGCGGGCCGGCAGCGTCGCCGCCAGGCCCGTCAGGACGATCGCCCCCAGCATGGAAACCTTGGAGCGAATCTCGGAACAATGCCACGTCGCCATGTGCTTCTCTCCTCGTGAGCGGCGGAAGGACATCCCTCCCATACGGACTCGTACTGTATCTTGAGGGCCGCGTTTTTTCCATCACCCATGCCGCCCCGACCCGGGGCGGGGCAAGGTCCCTGCAGATGCCGGTCGGCGCCGTCCTCGAACGCGAGCTTCGCTTCGTCCCCCGGGCCCGGGGGCTGTTCGTGGCCCGGGCCGTCTACGCCGGCTCGCTCCTCGCGATCATCGCCACGTGCTGGCTCGTCGTCACGGGCACGCAGCCGGTCACCACCGCCGGCGACACGGCCCGGTTCGGGGCCACGCTCCTGCGGATTCTCGGGCCGTTGCAGCTCTGCCTGGCGATGCTCGCCGCCGCCCTCACCGGAGCGGTCGCGGTGACGGCGGAGAAGGATCGGCGCACCCTCGAACTGTTGCTCGTGAGCCGCATCTCCGACGGCGAACTCGTGCTCGGCAAACTCGCCGCGAGCCTCGTGCGGGTGCTGCTGCTCCTCCTGGCCGCGGTGCCGGTGTTCGCGATCGCCGGCCTGTTCGGCGGCGTCACGCCGGTGCAACTGGCGCGGCTGTTCACCGTGACCGTGGCGGCGGCGCTGGCCGCGGCCAGCATCGCGACCGCGGTCGCCTTCTGGAAGGACACGACGTTCCAGGCCCTCGCGATCACGATGTTCGCCCTCGTGGCGTGGTTGGCCGCCGGCGAACTGGCGGCCGCCCGCGCCGGCGGCACCGCCGGCGCCTGCGTCTCGCCCGCCCGAGCCGCCTTCGCGGCGCTCGACCCGGCCGGTGGAGCCGTGCTCCTTCCGTTTCTCGCCGTGTGCTGCGCGCTCCTCCTGGGCACGAGCGCCGTCGCGGTGGCGAACGTGCGGCGGTGGAACGTCGCGGGGGAGTCCCGCCGTCCACGGGCGCCGGCCGCCTCGGCGCGGCGCCGGCCTGCCCGGCAGGTGTGGGCCAACCCGATCCTGTGGCGGGAGATCCGCACGCGGGCCTACGGCCGGGCGATCGTGGTCGTGCGCGTCGCCTGGCTCGTGTTGTTCGCGGCCGCCGTCGCGGGGGTCGTGCAGGAGGCGCGCGCCGCCCACCCGGATCGTCTCGCGATCGCGGTGGCCGTGGTGCCGATGGCGCTGGCGAGCCTGGTCGCGGTGGCGGCCCTCGCGGTCACGAGCGTGACGACCGAGCGCGACCGCGGATCGCTCGACCTGATTCTCGTGAGCGATCTCGAGCCGGCGGAGTTCGTGTGGGGCAAGATCGGCGGGGTGCTCGTCGTCGCGCGCGAACTGGTGATCCTGCCCCTCGCCCTGTGCGCGGCGCTCGCCGCCGCCGGCATCGTCACCGTCGAGAACGCCATCTATCTCGCGATCGGGCTGGCGATCCTGCTGTTTTTCGCGGCGGTGCTCGGCTTTCACGTCGGGCTGTCGTACCCGTCGTCGCGCCGGGCGATCGCCGTGGCGCTCGGGACCGTCGCCTTCCTGTTCATCGGCGTGGCCACGGTGATGCGCATCATGGTCGCATTCGGATCGAGCTTCGAACTGCAGCTCGCGCCGTTCCTGGCGGCGATCGTGGGCGGGGCGGTCGGTCTCTACGCCGCGCTGTCGGCCCGCAATCCGTCGCCGGCGATCGCCTGGGCCTCGGCCCTCCTGCCGGCGCTCACGTTCGTGGCGATCACCGGCTTCCTCCAGGGGAATCCGCTCCAGGTGCTCCTCGTCACGGCGGCGGCCTACGGGTTTGCGACCCTCGCGCTGCTCGTGCCGGCGATCGGCGCCTTCGACCTGCTCACCGGCCGGACGACTACCGGCGAATGACGCCGGCGGCATCGGACGGCGCCGTGGCCAGCGCGGCCACCCTGGCCTCCAGTTCCGGGGAGGCGCCGCCCCGGGCGATCGCCTCGCGGTAGCTCGCGAGGGCATCGAGCGGCCTGCCGAGCGCCTCCTGCGCCCGTCCCTCGAGGGCGAGCACGTCCGGCGGCGTCTGGCTCGGGCCGTAGGTCTCGCCGAGGATCGCGAGGGTGGCGAGGCAGCGTTGCGGGCGGTCGAGCCGCAGGCAGACCTGGGCCGTGTCGAGGAGGATCTCGCGATCGTCGGGCGCGATCGCGAGCGCGCGATGGAAATCGGCGAGCGCCTCGTCCGCCCGCCCGCGGGCGAGGCCGACCTTGCCGCGCAGGTGCCAGGCGGCGGCCGACGACGGCGCCGCCGCGATCGCCTCGTTCGCGAGCCGGTCGGCGTCGTCGAGCAGGCCGAGCTCCATGTACATGCGACCGCCGTCGAGGCACAGCGCGACGTCACCCGGCGAGAGCCTGAGCGCCTCCGAGATCTGCGTCACGGCCGCCATCCGCTCGCCCCTGCGCCAGAGCACGTCGGCGTAGTGGCGGCGGGCGTCGATGTCGGATGGGCAGCTCTTGACGGCGCGGGCGAGCAGCTGCTCCGCCTGCGGCAGATCGTTGCGATCGGCCGCCGACAGGCCCTCGTTGGAGAGCCGTCGCGCGTCGGCGAGATCCTGGGGCACCGGGCCGCGGGGCATGAGTCTGCAGCCCGTCCCGAGCGCCGCGACGACGATCGCGGCACCGACCCAGGTCACACGCGGAGTCCGAGGAAGGATCACGGGGGTGGGACGGTACGGGTTTGGCTCCCCTGGTACAAGCGTCGTCGGCGCCACCTCGTCCACCCCATTCGCCTCCTTTGCCGGGGCTGCCGCGGGTGGCAGGAATCGGACTTGCCGGCCGGCGGCCACCCCCCCTACCACCCCGCCGCATGGCAGCGCTTCACCCCGTCCCCCGACGTCCTCCGTTCGCACGCCGCCGCGCTGCGCGCCCGTGGGGCACGATGCTCTGCGTGGCCGTGGCGGCAGGGCTCGTCGTGCCATCGGGCTGCGACATCCGCGACGAGGCACCCCAGCCACCCCGCCCCCGCGCCCTCCTCGGGGCCGCCGGGCAGACGCCCGGTGGAAGTGAGCCGGCCATCGAATACGTGGGCGGCTATGGGGCGGGCCGGCAGCGGGCCGTCGCCGAGGGCCGGCCGTTGTTCCTCGTGTGCACGGCGGCCTGGTGCAGATTCTCCGCCGAGATGACCCAGCGGACGCTCCGGGATCAACGGCTCGTGGCGGTGTCGCGCCGCGCGGTGTGCGTGCTGCTCGATGCCGACCGGGATGCCGCGGCCTGCGAGACCCTCGGCGTGAAGGCGTTTCCCACGCTGCTCGTGGTCGATGCGGAGCGTGGCGAATGCCTGCGTCTCACCGGCCGTGCCGCCGCCGGCACCCTCGCCGAGACGCTCGAGCAGGCGTTC
The DNA here is from genome assembly GCA_040397685.1 of Pirellulales bacterium. Classification (GTDB taxonomy): domain Bacteria; phylum Planctomycetota; class Planctomycetia; order Pirellulales; family UBA1268; genus RGVT01. The sequence goes on along the minus strand of JBBAVM010000047.1, from coordinate 8,179 downwards.
GAGCCGCGCCGGATCGCGGCGGCGCCCGATGCGGAACCGCTCAAGTAATACGGCTCCCCCTTGATCCTCGCGCGGCACCACGGCCGACCCGGCTTCGGGGACGCTCGTACCCTCTCGCTGGACGTTCGGCTCAGCCCTCCTGGCAATCCTGTTCGGCACGGCGATTGCGGCCCTGTGGGGCAAGCGTCACGCTTGCCTTTGTAGGACAGGCTTCAGCCTGTCGTGCTTGTCGTGGGACAGGCTTCAGCCTGTCGTGCTTGTCGTGGGACAGGCTTCAGCCTGTCGTGCCTCAACTCGCCCCACCCGGCTCGGGGCTGCCCCGTACCGTCTCGCCGGACGTTCGCCTTCGCCCTCCGGGCTTCGGCTCACTCGGATGTGCCTGCGCTCCGGCCTCCTGCCTGCGCTGGTCAAATACGCCGGCTTAACGGGAGGGGCAACCCCTCGCCTCCCTCTTCGTGGTTGAGCACGGTGGGCACGGGAATGCCCTCGCCCCCCGAACGGAAGCCCGAAGCGCAAGCGAGGACTGTCTTGCTTCGGTTGGGAAGGCTCGGGGCTGCCCATACCCTCGAGACGTCTATGAGCGAGCGCAGGTCAGGATGACCGCAGCGAGCGTCCGTACAGAGGGTGTGGGCAGTCCCGAGCCAGTTGGGCGAATAGACCTGCTGCGAACCGGGTGCTTTGTCCGCGCGAGGATCAGGTGGGAGGCGTATGCCACGCCGTTCCGCGGGTTTGGTTACCCTATCCCTCATGGATGCAGCATCTCCCGCCGGTCCGCGCCCCAAGGAGGCGTTCCACGCCTACCCCTGGTGGAGTCCGCGGTTCTGGCATGGCATGCCGCTGGGCGTGTGGCTCGACCTCGTGCGTGAGCACGGGGGACGGGCTTCGCCTTCGCGCTGGGGGCTGATGGGCACCATCACGACCGCGGCGGCGTTCAATTCCGTGGCCGAACCGCTCGCCACGGCGAGATTTCGCCGGCAACTCGCCTCTCCGCCGACGACGGAACCGCCGCTGTTCATCATCGGCCACTGGCGCTCCGGGACGACGCTGCTCCACGAACTGCTCATGCTCGACGAGCGGTTTTGCTGCCCGACGACCTACCAGTGCTTCGCGCCGGGGCATTTTCTACTCACGGAATCGCTCGTGACGTCGGCGCTCTCCTGGATCATGCCGGCGAAGCGGCCGATGGACGACGTGTCGGCGGGATGGCACCGGCCGCAGGAGGACGAGTTCGCGCTGGCCAACATGGGCTCCCCCTCGCCGTATCGGCGGATGGCCTTCCCCGTCACGAGCCCGGATCGGCCGCAGGCGCTCGACCTCGCGTCGCTCTCCCCGGCCGATCTCGACCGCTGGAAGCGCAACCTGCGCCGGTTCCTCGCGCTCCTCGCGGTCCGGGACCCGCGTCGGCCCGTGCTCAAGAGCCCGCCGCATACGGCGCGGGTGGGCGTGCTCGCCGAAATGTTCCCGGAGGCGCGGTTCCTGCATGTGGTCCGCGATCCGTTCGTGGTCTTTCCCTCGACGATGCGGCTGTGGCGATCGCTGCACCACTCGCAGGCGCTGCAGGTCGATCCCGGCGAGACGCTCGAACGCTACGTGTTCGCGGCCTTCGACGAGATGTACGCCGCCTTCGAGCGCGACCGGGCGACGCTCGGCCCGGGCCGGCTTCATGAAGTCCGCTACGAGGACCTCTGCGCCGACCCGGTCGCCCGGCTCGACGAGGCCTACGACCGCCTCGCCCTCGGTGGCTTCGAGCGCGTCCGCCCGGCCGTCGAGGCCCAGGCCCGCTCGATGCGCGGCTATCGCACGAATCGCTATGCCCACGACCCGCGGATCGTGGGCGAGGTCGCCCGCCGCTGGAAGCCGTTCATTGAACGCTACGACTACGCGGTGCCTTCCCTTGAACCCGGCTAGCGCATGCTTGCGCACGTGTAGCGGCGACGTGGCGAACCAGAGCGGGTAGGCGAAGGGGGGCGGCGAACGCTCGAGGAGCCTTGGGCCGCCGCGGCCCACGCGACGAGACTTTTGCCGCCCCCGAGCCAGCGACAGAAACTGTCATTGGATGCGCTGCTAACGTCGGCCTGAGCGACGCTGGCGCTCCGACCGGATCCTGGGATCGGCTTCGAGACCGCGCATCTCCTCCAGGAACTCCTCCGGCGTCATGCGCAGGCGGCGCTCGAAGGCGGCGCGCGAGAGGCCCCACTGCGCGGCGGCGACCGCGGCGGCCGCGAGGATCAGGGGCACGAGCGTCCCACGCAGCGCCGCCAGCGGCCGCTCCGCATCGAGGACAGGCTCGGAGGCCCTGAGGAGTCCCACGATCGGCGCGGCCGCCACCGCTGCCGCGATGGCGAAGACGACGAGGCAGGCTCCGTTCCAGGCCACGGCCCGCGCCGTGCTCGCCGAGAAGATGCGGCCGCAGCCGGCGAGTGGATCGATACGCTGCCAGCGCGGCGCAGCGCGCGACAGCCGCCAGTCCGAGCCGTCGAGGAGGAAGCGGACGCACAGCCCAGCCCCGGCGGCTGCGAGCACGAGCCCGGCGGTGGGGACGACGACCTGTGTCGGAAACGGAACCGGCGCCTCGCCCCCCGGCGCGAAAGCGGATGCGATGGCGGCCCGCATCCAGGCGGCGGCTGCCGGGACGGCGGTCCGCGACCAGCCTGGCAGCAGGAAGATGGCCGCCGCAGCGGTTGCGACGAAGGCCGGGAGCGAGGCGTTGGGGGCGGCGCCCTGCTGGCGCGCCGCCTCGCGGCGACGTGGGGTGGCGGGAATCGACCGATCGGCATCGCCCATCGCGCACCTCGCCCGCCTAGGGAACGCCGCACACCCGTTCGATCGGGCCCTGCACCATGGCTGGGAAGCCACGGGCCCAGGTGTCGGCACCGAGCGAGACCGCGCCGAGAAGCACGACAGCCGCGAGCGCCTGGAGGAGTCCGGGCCCGGCGGCGAATGGCACCGTGCGCAGCGCGATGGCGGTCGCCAGGTGGAACGCCACGACCGCGAGGAGCGCGGGCACGGCGAGCGCGAGGCACAAACCGAGCGCCGTGGCCGGCACGGCGCCCGCCAGTCGGGCGAGGTCGAGGCGGGGCATGCCGGCGGCGGGCAGGAGCGTGCCCACGGGCAGCAGACGCACGCTGTCGAGCGCGCCGACGACGATCGTCTCCAGGCCGCCGGCCGCGAGAAACACGCCGCAACTGATCCACCATGCGAACCGGGCCATGCCCGCGGACTGGGCGTCGCCTTCGGGATCGAAGTCGTCGGCCCACGACAATCCCGCCACGCTGCCGAGGATGCCGCCGGCCCAGGCGCCGGCCGACGTGACCGCCGCGACGGCGGCCCCCATCCCAGCGCCTGCGATCGCCTCGCCGGCGGCCACGAGGCACGCACCGGTGAGGCCCACGCTCGGCGCGGGATTCGCGGCCGCGATCACGAGGGCCTGGGGAAACGCGACGACGCCCAGGGCGAGCGCGAGGGCGAGCCGGATGCGCAGCGTGAGTTCGGGGAGCATGGCGCTTCCGGCCAGCACGAAGCCCACGCTGCGGGCCAGGACGCCCGCGGCCACGACCGCCGGCAACGGCAGAACCGCATCGACGACCACGGCTACGGTCCTCCCGTGGCCGAGGCGCGGACGAGGTCGGCCATCCGCTCGAGCATCCAGGGCGCGAGAGCCACGAGCGCCGCGGCGATCGCCACGAGCCGGGGGACGAGGCCGACGACCTGCTCGTGGATGCCGGTCGCCGCCTGCACGAGCCCCATCAGGCTGCCGACGACGAAGGCCACGGCGAGCACGGGGGCCGCGACGAGCAACCCTGCGACGAGCGCCTGCCGCACCAGTTCGACGAGATCGGTTCCGCCCATCGTGAACGCTCGGTGTGATCGGATGAGATGCAAAAAAACCAGGGCCCGCTCACGAGCCGGCCGTGCGAAACCCGTCGAGCAGCGACTGCACGACGAGCGTCCAGCCGTCGGCCATGACGAAGACCAGCAGCTTGAGCGGCAGGGAGACGAGGGAGGGCGGCAGCATGACGAGGCCGGTCGCGACCACGAGCGTCGCCACCACCACGTCGAGGACGAGGAACGGGAGCAGGAGCCGGAGGCCGATCGCGAAGGCCGTCTCGAGTTCGCTCACGAGGAAGGCCGGCAGGAGCGCCGCCACCGGCACGTCGTCATAGGTTTTCACCTCCCGCGGCGCGTCGGGATGCCGCTTGAGGAACAGGAGCACCGTGTCGCGATTCCCCGCCTGCTCGATCTGGCCGGCCATCCAGCGGCGGACCGGCAACGTGCCCTGCTCGTAGGCTTCCCGGAGGTCGATCCGCCCCTGCTGATAGGGCTCGACGCCCGCCTTCCAGGCCTGGGCCCACACCGGCCACATGACGAGCGCCGAGAGAAAGAGCGCGAGCGACGTGACGATCTGGTTCGACGGCAATTGCTGCGTGCCGAGTCCCTGACGCAGGAGCGAGAGCACGACCGACATCCGGACGAAACACGTGGTCATGAGGAGCACGGCGGGCGCGAGGCTCGCCACGCCGAACATGACGGCCGCGGAAAGCGTGCTGTCGAGCGACCGGGTTCCGAGCAGGTTGGTCACGAGGTCGGCCGCCGCCGCGGCCGCGGGCTCGACCGCCTCGCCCGGCTCGGCCGCCAGGCTTGCGGTCGGTGCGAGGCCGGAGAGCAGCATCATAAGGAGCACTGCCGCGGCCCGGCCGATGCCGGCTGCAGCACCGCTCGTGGCCGCGGTCGCCTGCGGCGCACGCGGAGGGTGGTGGCCACGGCACGCCGCCACGATGCAGGCCGTCGCCTGCGGGTCGGCGAGCTCCGCGAGCGTTTGGCAGCCGCCGGCGGAGACGCTCACGAGCAGCGTCTTCGGGCCGAAGCGAACGACGCGAACGCCGTGGTGGCCGGCGATCGTGGCCGAGCCCAGCACGTCGAACACATCGGGCGGCAGCGGCGCCGTGCGGCGGGCCTGCGTGAGCCTGAGCACGAGGATCGCGCCGATCGCGACCGCCGCGATGCCGAGCGTGGCGACTGAGACGAGGGGCGGCGGTGCGGGCCGTGCCGTCGGTACGGCCGGAGCGTCACCGGCATCGAGTGGCACGACGGGCGGCAGGCGGGCGGGCGCGGTCGATGACGCCGGGGAGTCGGCCTCCGCAGCCGGCAGGCGATGCGCCCAGCCGCCCGCGATCGTCGAGCAGACGAGGGCGACGAGCAGGACCGCCGCCGAACCAGACGACGGTGCGTGGTGTCTCATGCGGCCGACCTGAAGGTGCGTTGCGACCCGGTGGACGGCTCGATGGGATCGAGGGCCGGGCCATCGACCCGCGACCAGTCGATCTGCGGATGGCGGAGCGCGCCCGCACGAGCGGCTTCGAAGCCGGACCGTCGGCCCGCGCCCACGAGCCACAAGGCGGCGGCAAGCAGACCTGCCACCACGATCCCGGCCGCCACGAGCATCTCCCGGGGCACGGCCGCCGCATCGATCCGCATGTCGCCGCCGAGGACCCGGCCGAGCACCTCTTGGAGCGACACCGGCGGTGTGCCGGCGGCGGCGCTATGCGGCTCCCGCCCTGGCTCACGGGCCGCAGGCTTGCTGCTCGTCGCGACGCCCCGCGTCGGAAAGCGTGTGACGAGGATGCGGCAGCCATCGGGCGCGGCGGTCGCGGGCAGGGCCCGGGCCGCGACCTCGCGGATCCGCTCGAGCTCGGCGGCTTCGGCGGCCGCCGTCTGGGAGGCGTCGAGTCCACGGTCGGCGTGGACGGCCTGCAGATAGGCGTCGGGCACGGCGATCGACACCGACAGGGTGGCGAGCACCTGGCCACGGTCGAGCCGGACGGATTCGGCGACTGGCGGCGCGGCGGCGGCAGGCTGCGGTGCGGCGGGCAGTTCAGCCGGCGCGTTGGCCGCCGCGGGCGGCTGCGGCGGCATGGGCGGCGCCGGGGCAGCGACCACGATCGCATCGGCCGCGGCGAACTCCGCCGTCACGTCCACGACGGCGCCTTTGACGTAGGCGAGAGCCTGTCGCAGTTTGGCGGCCAGGGCACGCTCGTGTGCGAGACGACGCGTCAGGGTGGGGTCGGCATCCTCTTCGGCCGCCGCCTCGAGCGGGCCGGCGAACACCCGGCCGTTCCGCAGGTCGGTCACGGCGACCCGGTCCGGCGACAGGCCGGCGATCGACGCGGCGACGAGAATGCGGATCGCCTGCACCCGCGTCGCGTCGAGTTCGGCGTCGGGCTGCGTGCGGATGCTGACACTCGCCGTCTTCACGGTGCCACCCGCGAGGCCCGACTGCTCCTCGACGTCGTAGAGCACCGCAGCCCGCTCGATGCCCGGCATGGAGCAGAGCACGAGGGAGAGTTCGTCCTGCGTCGCCACGCGGAGAAGCTCCGCCTGGACGGCACGGCTCTGCCACGGGCTGTTGTTCGCGAGCGCCCGCCGGAGGCTGCCGCCGAACTCGCGCGGCAGGGCTTCGGCGTCCACGAGGGCCCGCATGTAGGCGCTCTGCCGGCTTCGCGGCACGTACACGCGGCCGCCTTCGGTGCGGTAGTCGGTGAGTTGGGCCCGATCGAAAGCCGCTTCCATGAGCGCGAGTTCGGAGGAGGGCAGCACGCTCCCCGCGAGGAGTTCGGCCTCCTCGCGGATCGGCTGATCGCGCAGCAGCCAGGCGGCCCAGCCGAGCGAGGCGACGACGAGCCCCAGGGCGATCACCTGGGACGGGGAGAGGAACGCCTGACGGTCACGGGGCGTGGGGAACGGGCGCGCATCCATGCACTGAGAATCCCGGCGAGAATGGTGGAGTGCCTAGGCTGCCTGCCTCCGCAGCCGCCGGTGCGGCAGCCGGAGCGTGACCGCGCGTCCGCCTTCCGGGCAGGCGGCGGCCGTCAGGCCACCGCCGACGGCGGCGATGAGCGAGCGGAGCCCCGAGTCGCCGGCGACGTGGCCCGGCGGGCCGGAGTCCGCGACTTCGATTTCGATCGTGTCGGCGTATTCGATGCTCGTGATCACCACCTCGCGCACCCGCGGGGCATCGCTCTCGGCGGCGGGGCGGGCCGCGTTTTCGAAGGCCGCGAGGAGCAGGCCGGCGAGGATGTCGCGGACGGTGGCGGGATCGACCTGGAGCACGTGCCGGTCGGCGACGTCGATCGTCACGTCGCAGTCGGGTGTGCCCCGCTCCGCGCACGCACTGCGGACCTCGTGGATGATCGCCTCGAGGAGACCGCGCGGCGGGACCATCGGCAGGATCATCGGGTCCTGCTGCACGTGTGCGGAATCATCGGGAGTGCCGGGCACGGGGAACGTCATGATGCAGCCGCCGAGGGGATGGGGGCCGACGTGCCGCAGATCTCGTCCATGAGCCAGCGGTTGACGTCGGCGAGAATCGCTTTCGAGAGGTCGCGCGACCCTGGATAAATGCGCATCGCGAGCATCGCGCCGGCCGCATGGAACACCCGCAGGGTGCGGTCGGTATGCCGGGCGACCTCCGGGTCGGGCGTGCGCTGGCAGCAGAACAGCATCGGCAGGCGGCGGACGTCGGCCAGACGCGCGAACAGCCCCTCGGCGAGCGGGAAGGGACCGCCAAGCGAGACCACCCCCGCGAAGGCGTCCGGATGGCGGCAGGCGATCCGGAACGCATCGCTTCCCCCCTCCCCCTGCCCCACGAGATAGATCCGGCGCGGATGAACGCTCGCCCTGTCCGACACCCTCTCGATCGCCTCCCACAACGGCTCGTCGCCCGAGCGGGGATCGAAGTCGGGCACGACGGCCAGGTAGTTGCGCAGGCTGAGCCTTTTCATGGCGCGGCCGAGGTCGAACGGCCGCGCGCGGTCGGGCATCCAGACGACCAGCGGGTAGTCGTAGCCCGGTTCGTAGCCGTGCGGCGTAAACACCGCGTCGGGCCCCATCCAGTCGAGAGGCGCTGCGACGGGTTGGCGGCGCGAGCGTGCGGAAAGCCGGTCGTTCATCGATGAACTCGCTGGAGGGAGTGGGTGGGGCCGTGGCGGATCGACGCCCCGGCCTGCGACGCGGGCGGGTTGTAATGGAACCCCCGACCCCGGGCAACGCCACACTCCACGCGCGCACCGCAGGCCCGGCAGTTCAGGCAAGACGGGCAAGGCGCGGTGTCTCGCGCGACGAACGCCTAGCAGACTGTGGAACAAGTCTGCCGGAGCAGGATGCGACGATTGCCGACCGTGGA
>JBBAVM010000046.1:0-25556 GCA_040397685.1 Pirellulales bacterium | reverse complement strand
GAGACGGCCGAGGCGTTCGTGTGAGTGGATTTCGTGTCCGTTGCATGACTCACGCTTGCCCGCCGGCGGGAGGAGGACAGGCTGAAGCCTGTCACCCCGACAATCGCCGGGTGATACACTTGTCGGAATCTTGGATCGCAGGGATCCCTCTGGCGGTGACACGGTGAACAACGCATCGATCGACAAACAGGCTGTGGCTCCGGCGGTCGAGGTTCTCCGGCGACACGGCATCGTGCAGGCCGCGTATCTGCTCGGGTCTGCAGTTACGAATAGTCTTCGCCCAGACAGCGACATCGACTTTGCCATCCTGCCCAGTGACCGGGCGGGCCTGGCGATCGAGGAGCGGCTCGCGCTCACGGCGGAGCTTACGAAAATCTGTGGCCGCGCCGTCGATCTTGGGGTGCTTTCCACAGCGAACGTCGTCTATGCCAAGGAGGCGGTCACGACGGGAAAACTTATTTTTGAGAGGGATCCGTGCGTGACCGCCCGTTTCGCGATGCTCACACTCTCGATGTATGCATCGCTGCAAGAGGCGCGACGCGAGGTTCTCCGTGCCTATGCCGCCTGACGACATCCTGCTCAACAAGGCGGCGATCATCGAGCGCTGCGTACGTCGGATGCTGGAGGAAGCACGTTCGTGTCCTCGGCTTGACGATTTCACCCACGTCGATGCATTGACGCTCAATATCGAGCGTGCGTGCCAGGCCGCCATCGACATGGCGATGCACATCGTCGCTGATCGGCACCTCGGCATTCCGCAGAGCACGGCTGATGCATTCGTTTTGCTCGAACGAGCGGGGCTGATCGATGGCCCCTTGGCCGCGGCCCTATGTGGCATGGTCGGTTTTCGAAATGTCGCCGTTCACCAATATGAAGACATCGACATGAGCGTGCTCCGCTGGATCATCGATTCCGGCCACCACGACTGGATTCGGCTGGGCGAGGCCCTCGGGGTGTCGATCCATCCCTGAGCTCGCGCCGTCGTGCTCGTCGGATTTGCCCTCGCAGGCCTCGCTCTCGCCCGCCGACGAAAGTAGGACAGGCTTCAGCCTGTCGCACCGTCGGCTGCAGTCCGTCACTGCCGAGCCGCCCGGCGCAGTGCATCATGCACTCAGCATCCGGGAGGTTTGTTGATGCGAAGGCTCGCTGCGATGATCGAATGCTGTTCCGAGACAAGGCTCGTGTCGCCGTCCACGACCATACGCTGATCGTGGCCAGCCATCCGGCGTGAGTTTTCGCGCCGCGGATTCGTCCCTGAATCTGCCCGATTCGTCCCACCCCGATCGGCCGCGCGCCCGATTCGTCCCTGCCCGTTCCCGATTCGTCACTTTCTCGTTTTACGGCCGCGGAAGGCTCACATTCGTTGGGTAGATTGCGGCTCAGAGCGACGGGTCGCTCGTTGTCCCGAGGAGGTGGCGGCGGTCATGACACGGTCTTTGGCTTTCCGGCGGCTGAGCACTTCGCTTCGCTACTGCATCGCGATAGCGATGGCGTGTGCGAGCAGCCTGGCACTCGCTCAAGACGGGACTTTCTCCTGGTCGGCGATCGGGAGCGGCAACCAGGATGCCAACGTCGGCCTCTCCACGTCGAAGACGTATCTCAACGCGGTGGATGCAGGTGGCTGGGGCGGCATCGTCAATGGAGTGACCTTCGCTCGCGGCAACTTCAACAGCAACCCGAGCGGCTCCAACTACGCGGTCACCGGTGCGGGAAGCACGCATTATCGCGACCCAATTAATCTTGGCGGCGAACTCGGAAAAGTCGTCCTCGACTTCGTGTATGGGGGCACGCAGACGGTCACGCTGAGCGGGCTGACTGCGGGGCAGATCTACACCACCACCTTTTACAACTTTGGGTGGGATGCCTCTACGGGCGCGAGATGGCAAACCATCACCACCACGGGCGGCGCATCGACGACATTCGACGAGAGCTTCAGCGGCTACAACAATGCAAGTGTTCTCCGCTACAGCTTCCGGGCGACTGGCACGAGCGAGGCGATCACATTTACGCCCGTCAATAGCGGCGCGTCATTCCACAACAGCGCCTTCACGACCGAGCAGGTCTTCAATAAGTCCTACGTGAGCGGAAGTAACTGGACGACATCCACGTGGTCGACCGCCGGCAATCCGAACGGCGTCGGTGCCAACGCCGACTTCGTCGCCCAAGCCTCGCCCACGACACTGAATCTCGACGCCTCGCGGACCGTGGGCAATCTCCGCTTTGCCGGCGCACAAGCGTGGACGCTCTCGGGCTCGAACACGCTCACGCTGCAAGCCGACGTCGGCGGCCGGGCCATCCTGACGGCCGCATCGGGCACGCATACGATCGCCACGCCGATGGCTTGGAGCAGCGATGTCTGGGTGACGGGAACCGGCTCGCTCGTGCTTTCAGGCCAGGTTGGCGCGACGACGAGCGGAATCACGAAGACGGGCGCGGGCACGCTCGTGCTGGCGGCCGACAACAGTTTTTCGGGCGGCACGACCTTCTCCTCCGGTACCGTGCAGGTGGGCAACGGAGGAGCCACAGGTTCGCTGGGCTCCGGCCCGGTCGCGAACGGCGGCGTGCTCGTTTTCAACCGTACCGGATCGGTAACCGTGGCGGGTGTGATCTCGGGCGCGGGGTCGCTGACGCAGGCAGGCCCGGGGGCGACGGTGTTGGCTGGCCCCAACACCTACACGGGCGCGACGAACGTCGCGTCCGGCACGCTCGTGCTCAGCAACGCGTCGGGCGCGGCATACACGTACACCGGTGGCGAAATCACGATCGGCAATGCCGCCACGCTACAGGTGACCGGGAACCATCAGTATTGGTTTGCGAACAAGACATTTTCATTCGGAGCATCCGGTGGGGGCACTCTCGAATCTGGTTTGAATCTTGTCATCGATGGCACTGGGGGCACGATCAAGACCACGGGTGGAAGCCGCAACGTCGTTCAGGGGTCCGGCGGATTCAACCTCAACAGCAAGACGCTGACATTCGACGTCGCTCGCGGAACGGACTCATCCAGTGATCTCGTCGCGACGGCCCCGCTCTGGAATGGTGGTTCGATCGCGAAAAACGGCAGTGGAATTCTCTCGCTCACGGGGTCGAGTTCGTACACCGGAGAGACCTTCATCAACGCAGGCACGTTGATCGCAGCCAACAACTCCGCCCTCGGCACCGGTGGATTTTCATCAACCACGAAGACCACCGTGAGCAGTGGCGCTACGCTCGGACTGCAGGGGAATGTCAGCCTCGATGAGCACATGCACATTTCCGGCACCGGGGCCGGTGGTCAGGGGGCCGTCGCGAACCTGAGCGGAAGCAATACGCTGACGAACAACATCGCGCTTCGAAATCACGCCACCGTCGGCGTCACTTCCGGGCAGTTGACGATGGCGGGCAGCGTCTATCAGGACGGCGGCGTGTATGGGCTGACCAAGGTCGGCGCCGGCACGCTCGTGCTCACCGGCTCCAACAGCTACGGGAGCGAAACCGTCATCAGCGCTGGAATGCTCGTGGCAGCCAACAGTTCGGCGTTTGGCACCGGCGGTTTCACCCCCACCACGAAGACGACCGTGTACAGCGGCGCGACCCTCGGGCTGCAGGGAAACATCAGCACCGATGAACATGCCCACATCTACGGCGACGGCGTCGGTGGGCTGGGCGCCATCCGCAACCTCAGCGGCAACAACTCCCTGACGTCCTCGGGCTACGCCTTGCGGTCCAATGCGACCGTAGGCGTGGACGCCGGCAGCCTGTCAGTCACCACTTTCTATGAAGAGGGGGGCTCGTTCGGGCTCACGAAAACCGGCACGGGCACGCTCACGCTCACCGCCGCCAGCAGCTACACCGGCAACACGACCGTGAATGCCGGCGTGCTTGCGCTCTCGGGCTCGAACCGCCTGGTCCCGACGACTTCCGCGACGGTGAACGCGGGCGGCACGCTTCGTCTGAACGGCGACCAGACCCTCGCGAGCATCGGCGGAAGCGGCGCGATCACGTTTGGCTCGAGCGCTCTTGGCTATACGCTCACGACCGGCTCGGTGAGCGGCACGTTCTCCGGCAACATCTCCGGCAATGGCTACCTCTCCAAGGTCGGCCCGGGCACGCTCACCCTCTCCGGCAGCAACACCTACCTCGCCTCGACCGTCGTCACCGGCGGCACGCTCGCCACCGCGGGCACGAACGTCCTCCCCACCGCCGGCAACCTCTCCGTCAACGCCGGCGGCACACTCCTGCTCGGCGGGGACCAGACCGTGAGCAGCGCCGGCGGCAGCGGCGTCTACAACCTCAACGGCTACACGCTCACGATGAACGGCGCCGCGGCCGCCTTCTCCGGCGACGCCACCGGCGGCGGCGTGCTCGCCAAGAGCGGCGGCGGCACCTGGTCGATCTACGGCACCACCAGCGGCTCCACGGCCGTGCAGCTCAACGGCGGCACGATCAAGTTGATGAGCGCCAATCGCCTCTCCGACTCAGGCGCCGTCACCGTCAACGGCGGCACGTTCGACATGAACGGCTTCACCGACGTCGCCGGCTCGGTGACCGTCAACGGCGGCAAGATCATCAACGGCACGCTCACCGCCGTCGGCGTGAGCATGAATAACGGCAGCGTCTCGGGCGTGCTCACCGGCACCGGCGGCTTCACGAAGACCTCGGCCGGCACAGTCGTGATTTCGAGCACCAGCACCTACACCGGCGAGACTGCGATCCAGGGGGGCACGCTCGAGACGACGGGCGCCAACCAGCTCTCCGCCGCGAGCACGATGAGCGTGGCCGCGGGCGGCACGTTCAAGATGGGCGGCGACCAGACGCTCGCGAGCGTCGCCGGAAGTGGCAGCATCAACCTCGGCAACGGCACGCTCACCACCGGCTCCGTGAGCGGCACCTTCGCCGGCAGCCTCACCGGCAACGGCGGCCTCACGAAGGTCGGCCCCGGCACGCTCACGCTCTCGGGCTCCAGTTCCTTCACCGGCGATACCAACCTCACCGGCGGCACGCTCGTCCTGGCGAACGTCAATGCCCTCCCGAGCGACGCGGTCGTCACGATGGCCGCCGGGGCCACGCTCCAGATCTCGGGCACCACGGTCGTGGGCGCGATCGACCAGAACGGCGGCACCGTCACCGGCGGCACCCTCCTCTCCTCGCTCACGAAGACCTCGAGCGGCGCGCTCAACAGCGTGGTCTCCAACTTCGACGTCAACGGCGTCCCCTACGCCGCCGGCATCCTCAAGCAGGGCGCGGGCACCACGACCATCGGCGGCGCCAACACCTTCACCGGCGCGATCAAGCTCCAGGGCGGCACGCTCCAGCTCTCGGGATCAGGCTCGTTCGCCGCGGGCAGTTCGCTCGTCATGAGCTCGGGCGCCACGATGGACCTGAACGGCAAGAGCCAGACCTTCTCGGCGCTCACCGGCACCGGCGGCACGGTGGCCCTGGGCAGCGGCCAGCTCACCGTCAGCAACGCCGCCGGCGGCGTGTTCGCCGGCGTGATCTCGGGCTCCGGCGGCCTGGCCAAGAGCGGCGCGGGCCGGCTCGAGCTCACGGGCGCAAGCACCTACACCGGCCCCACGTCGATCACGGCCGGCGAGCTCAAGCTCAATGGCTCGCTCGCGAGCGGTTCGCTCGCCCTCGCCGCCGGCGCCACGCTCTCCGGCACCGGCTCGTTCGCCGGTGACGCCACGATCGCCGGGGCCCACACCCCCGGCAACTCCCCCGGCATCCAGTCGATCGGCGGCAACCTCACCTACACCGCTGGCAGCAGCGTCACCTGGGAACTCGCCGACAACACCGCCGCCCTCGCCGACCGCGGCGTCGACTTCGACGGCATCAACGTCGGCGGCAACCTCGGCTTCTCCGGCACCTCGCTCCTAGGCCTCGCCTTCAACGGCTCCGGCAGCGTCGTCAACTGGAACGACTCGTTCTGGGACACCGACAAGACCGGCTCGAATGGCTGGCTCGTCTACGACGTGACCGGCTCGACCACGGGCCTCTCGGGCCTCGCGATCAGCGGCACCACCTGGCTCGACGCCGCGGGCAACTCCCTCACCGACATCCGCCCCTACGCCACCTTCGGCCTCGAGCAGGTCGGCAGCGACGTCTACCTCACCTTCGTCGCCGTGCCCGAGCCCTCCACCATCGTGCTCGTCGGCATCGGCGGCGTTTTGGCTGGCATTTTCGCCCGGGTGAAAAAGGCTCGCCGCCCATTGGCCTGAAAGTGCGGCTCAGGCGTCCTCGAGCAGGTCCTTGAGCCGGGCCATCGGCGTCCGCCCGATCGGCAGCGGCGCATCGACGCCCCGAAAGAACACGAGCATCTGGTCCCGCGATTTCCACTGCGTCGAGCGGATCGCCGGCACCTGCACGATCAGCGAGCGGCTGATGCGGCGGAACCGTTCGCCCGGAAGGAGTGCCTCCCATTCCGTCATCGTGCGGCGGACCACCGTCGGCGGCTGGCCGACGATCTGCACGCGCGTGTAGTTCTGCACGGCCTCGATCCACACGATCTCGTCGTAGCGGACCACCGCAAAGCCGCCGACCCGACCGGTGGCGAGCCGCAGCGTATCCCCCTCGTCGCCCGACACGATCCGCGCCCGTGATGCGGCCGTGGCCGAGTGCTCCTCCTCGTCCGCGGCGGTGGCCGCCGCAACGCCGAGGAGAGCTTCGAGCCGTTCGATCGTGATCGCCAGCCGGTCGCGGTCGAACGGCTTGAGCACGTAGTCCACCGCCCCGGCCCGGAAGGCGTCGATGGCATGCCCCTCGCGGGCGGTCACGAACACGACCCGCGTGCCGTTGGGAATGCTCGCCACGAGGTCGATCCCGAGCCTCCCGGGCATCGTGATGTCGAGGAACACGACGTCGGGCACACGCCCGCGGAGAAACCGCTCCGCCTCGTCGACGCTTCCGGCCCGGCCGATGACCTCGACCGTCTCGAACGTCTCGAGCATTTCGGCGAGCCGGTCGATCGCCCGCGGTTCGTCGTCAACGAGCAGGGCCGTGATCATCCCAGGGTCTCCACGGGTGCGGCTGAAAGAGCGTACTGGCGATCGAGCGGAATCCGGATCGTGACCAGGACCCGACCGCCCTCTTCGGCAGTCGTGACGGTCGCCTCGGGCCCGCCGTGCAGGAGGAGGCGGCGGCGCAGCGCGTGCAGTCCGGTCTGCGTCGATCCGGCGGGAGAGGAGGGGAGCCAGCGGCCCGTGTTTCCGACCTCGATGAGCAACCGATCGCCCTCCCGGAAGGCCCGCACCGAGACCTCGAGGCGGCGGCCGTCGCCAGACTCGCCGTATTTCAGGGCGTTTTCCACGAGCGGCTGGATCATGACGGGCAGGACGGGAATCCGCCGGATGTCGGCGTCGCACTCGATCCGGCACGCGAGCCGGTCGCCGAAACGGAACGACTGGATCGTGAGGTACTCCTCGAGGGCGTCGATCTCGCGGCCCAGCGGCTCGAGCGTTGGAGTCGGCCGCAGGAGGAACCGCAGGTATTTCGCCAGCGACTGCGTGATCGTCTCGATGTCATCCGGCGACTGCCGGCACGCGAGGATGGTGTTGAGCGCGTTGAACAGGAAATGCGGGCTGATCTGGGCCTGGAGCTGGTTGAGCTCGTTGCGGGCCGCGAGCGCCTCCGCCTCGAACGCCCGCATCTCGGTCGCCTGCTGGTCGCGAAGCAGTTGCGACCCGAAGTAGGCGGCGGCCCAGGTGCCCAGCGGCATGAGGTTGAGCACGAATCTGGCCGCGATGCCGACCCGGGCGGTGGGCATGCCGCCTCCGGTCGCGGGGTCGATCGCCCCCCCGACCGAGCCGTCGAACGCGACGCCCGCCAGCGTCATCACGATCGCCCCGACGAGCGGGCCGCCGACCATGATTCCCACCTTCGAGACCCCGAGCCGGTCCAGCAGCCCGTGACGCCGGGCCACCGCCCGGAGGGCGGCCGTGATGCAGAATCCAGCGAGGACGCGGCTGCCGATGAACCACCCCGGATCCGCGAGCGCGGGGCGAAAGGCACGGACGAGGAGCATCGCCGTCGCGAAGGTGGCCAGCCAGAAGGCCGTGTGGGCGATCCAAAACGGAAGGCCGGGAGGCGGACGGAATCGAGGTCCGGGTGGCAAAGCGGCGTCCTCTGGTAACAGCCAATATGATAGCCTCGAACGTGGCAATCCCGGCCTGTTGCACCCCCCCGTCAGGAGTCTTCCGATGATTCGTCGTCTCGTGTTGGGCATCGTCTGCCTCGTTGCGTCGGTGACCGTGGCCCGTGGCGAACAGGCCCCGCCCATGCCCGAGGGCATGGAGGTGCTCTTCAACGGAACGGACCTCACCGGGTGGGAGGGTGACGAGCGGCTGTGGTGCGTGCGCGACGGCGTGATCCACGGTGAAACCACCCCCGAGAACGTGGCCAATGGCAACACGTTCCTGATCTGGAAGGGGGAAGACGTGGGCAACTTCGAACTGCGGCTCGCGTTTCGTTGCAACGCGACCAACAACTCCGGCATCCAGTATCGGTCCCGGCGGATCACGGACGATTCGGCGAAAAACAACTGGGTCGTCCGGGGCTACCAGCACGAACTCCGGAACGAGACGAAGCTGCCGAATGTGCCCGGGTTCATCTACGACGAAGGGGGCTTTGCCGGCGGCCGGGGACGGATCTGTCAGCTGGGCGAGCGGGCCGTCTGGCCCGCCGAGGGCGACAAGCGGGTCGCGGAGACGCTCTTGGACCAGGCGGCCTTTGAAAAACTGATGAAACTCGACGACTGGAACGACGTCGTCATCCGGGCCGAGGGCAATCACATCCGCCACTACCTCAACGGCGAGCTCGTCCTCGACTTCACCGACGAGCATCCCAAGGCGCTGGCCACGGGCGTGATCGCCCTCCAGCTCCATGCCGGCAAGCCGATGTGGGCGGAGTTTCGCGACATCCGCCTCAAGCGGCTGTGAGGTCCGGCCGGGAAATCAGGCCGGATTTTCATGGGTTGTTGACACGCCGCGGGAAGACATTTAGTTTCTGGGGCTCGCCGAAAACCGGCTGAAACAGTCGGTTTCGGCGGTATTTTTCCGATTCATTGGAGTGCGCCGCGTGGCCGGTCCGACACAGGAAATCATCCGCATCCGCATGGAAGCCTACGATCACGCGGTGCTCGACCAGAGCGCCGCGGAGATCGTCGATACCGCCAAGCGCACGAACTCCGAGGTTCATGGGCCGATCCCGCTCCCCACCCGGGTCGAGCGGTACACCGTCCTGTCCAGTCCCCACATCGACAAGAAGGCCCGCCAGCAGTACGAGATTCGGACGCACAAGCGCGTGATCGACATCGTCCAGGCCACGGCCAAGACGATCGAGGCACTCAACAAGTTGAGTCTGCCCGCCGGCGTGGATATCAAGATCAAGGCCTCGTCGCGGTAGGAAATCCGCCCGGGTCAGGGCATCGTCAAAACCAACCACCAACTCACACGCATCACCCCAGAGGAGCGCACGAAAAGGCATGCTTGGAAGGCGTTGCGGGTAAGGCCCGGTATCGGGTGCTCCTGCAGCCAACGGCTTCGAGCGTGATCGCGAGACGGTTGCCGGCGACGGAGTCGCCGGGGCCGCCGTTTCGCCGGCGAAATGAACATGGCTGATTCCTCCGCGGCGACCACGGCCGGCAAGGCCGGTCGCAAAAGTCTGCTGGGCCGGAAGGTCGGGATGACGCAGGTGTTCGACGCCGACGGCACCGTGGTGCCGGTCACCGTGATCGAGGCCGGTCCGTGCCCCGTGCTCTCGGTTCGCACGCCGGACCGTGATGGATATGCGGCGGTGCAGGTCGGCTTTCTCGACAAGCCGCGCCGGCTGGCCAGCCGGGCCATCCGCGGGCAGGTCGCCAAACTCGACAGCAAGCGTGGCAAGCGGCTCGCCGAGGGCGGCGTCGCCCCGTCTCCGAAGGCCGGCTGCGAGCCGAAGCGGTTCGTGCGGGAGTTTCGCGGGGTGTTCGAGGGCGCCGAGGTGGGGCAGGTGCTCACCGTCGAGGTCTTCGAGGGCGTCGTCGCCGTCGATGTCACCGGCACCACGAAGGGCCGCGGCACGGCCGGCGTGATGAAGCGGCACGGTTTCAAGGGGCAGCGGGCCAGCCACGGCGTGAAGAAGGTGCATCGTCACCAGGGTGGCACGAGCATGAACACGTCGCCCGCCCGTGTCTTCAAGGGCAAGCGGATGGCCGGTCGCTACGGCAACGAGCAGTCCACGATGCGGAACGTGCGGCTCGTGCGGATCGACAAGGACCACAACCTCCTGCTCGTGCGCGGCGCCGTCCCGGGGCCGAACGGCTCGTTCGTGGTGGTGAAGCAGACCAACAAGATCAAGAAGGTCGGCGGGCCCGCGACGCCGGCCGGCAAGAAGAAGGCAGGTGCGAAGTGAATCTTGCCGTCTATGACATTTCGGGGAAGAAGGTCGGGTCCTACGATATCGACCCCGCCGAGTTGGCGCCCTCCGTCAGCAAGCAGTTGCTGCACGATGCCGTGGTGATGTACCAGGCCAATCAGCGGCAGGGCACGCAGCGGACGAAGACGCGCGGCGAGGTGGCCGGCTCCACGAAGAAGCTCTATCGCCAGAAGGGCACGGGCAATGCCCGTGCCGGCGCGCGGCGCAGCGGCACGCGGCGTGGCGGCGGCCACATCTTCGCCAAGCGGCCTCGCGACTTCGGCTGGCGCATGCCCCGCAAGGCGTTGCAGACGGCCACGCGCATGGCGCTCGCCGCCCGTCTCGCCGACGACGAGGTCAAGCTCGTGGACGCCCTGTCGCTCGCCTCCCCGAAGACGGCCCAGGCCGCCCGGTTCCTCGGGGCCCTTGGGGTGGGTGACCGCACGGTGCTCGTCTCTCCGGAGAAGCACGACGACAATCTCTGGAAGAGCTTCCGCAACATCGACGGTGTGTCGGTGGCGCCGGTCGGCGAGTTGAATGCCTGGTCGATCCTGCGTCCGCGGGTGATCGTGATGACGACGGCCGCCATCGACGCGTTTCGGGCGACGGCCAAGGCACGGGTCAAGCCGGCGGCCGGAGCGAAGAAGGCCGTGCGTCGCGTGGCGTCGCGGCGTCAGGCGCCTGCCGCCGCCGCGAAGCCGGCCCGCCGTTCGTCCTCGAGCAAGAAGGGGAAGTAAGCGATGGCTGGTCCTGTTCCTCCGTCTCCGAGCCTGAATCCGCGGCTGGCTCCGCACCAGGTCCTCGTGCGGCCCCTGCTCACCGAAAAGGGGATGCACCGGGCCACGCGTCACAACGCCTACTCCTTCGAGGTGGTCTCTCAGGCCACGAAGGCCGACATTCGCCGGGCCGTCGAGGAATTGTTCAACGTCAAGGTCGAGAAGATCGCCGTACAGAACAGGCTCGGAAAGACTCGCCGCAGCCGGATGAAGCGCACCGAGGCGAAGGTGTGGAAGAAGGCCGTCGTGACGCTCAAGCCGGAGTTCAAGATCAACCTGTTCTAGTCCCGGTTCGCCGCTCGACACGTCCAGGAACACAACGATGGGCATTCGCTCCTACAAACCGACCAGTCCCGGCCGCCGCGGTGCGAGCGTCTCCGATTTCGCGGAGTTGACGCCCGGGGCCGAGGTCCCCAAGCAGCTCCGGTTCCGCAAGCGGAAGACGGGCGGCCGCAACAACCAGGGCAAGATCACGGCCCGTCACCGTGGTGGTGGCCACGTGCAGCACTACCGGCTCATCGACTTCCGGCGCAACAAGGACGGTGTGCCGGGCAAGGTGCATTCGATCCAGTACGACCCCAACCGCACCTGCCGTGTTGCGCTCGTCCACTACGCCGACGGCGAGAAGCGGTTCATCCTCGCTCCCGAGGGGCTCCAGGTGGGCGCCACCGTGTCGAGCGGTGCCGAGGCGCCGCCGGAGGTTGGCAACTGTCTCCCGATGTCGGCGATCCCGCTCGGGATGCAGATCCACAACATCGAGTTGCAGGAAGGGCGCGGCGGCCGGCTGTGCCGGTCGGCGGGCTCGTCGGCCGTGCTCGTCGCCCGTGAGTCGCAGTGGGCCCAGATCACGTTGCCGAGCGGCGAAATCCGCCGCGTGCCCGCCGCCTGTCGGGCCACGATCGGCGCCATCGGCAACTCCGAGCACATGAACGTGGTGCTCGGAAAGGCGGGGCGCAAGCGGTGGATGGGCATCCGGCCGCACGTGCGTGGCACCGCCATGAACCCCATCGATCATCCGCACGGCGGTGGTGAAGGCCGCACGAAGGGCGGTCGGCATCCGGTCAGCCCGACCGGCAAGAGCGCGAAGGGTGGCGGCACCCGCAAGCCGCGCAAGCCGTCGAGCGCCGCGATTCTCCGACGGCGCAAGAGCCGCCGCTACGGTCAACTGAAACTCCGGTAATCCACGACACCCGTAGGACAGGCTTCAGCCTGTCACCCAACCAAAACGGTCAACAACACATGGGACGCAGTGCGAAAAAAGGCCCGTACGTCGATCCGCGCCTCTACGAAAAGGTGGAGGCCCAGCTCTCCAGCGGCAAGCGCGATCCGATCAAGACGTGGTCTCGTTCGTGCACGGTCGTTCCCGAGTTCATCGGCCTGACGTTCATGGTCCACAACGGCAAGCAGCACGTGAAGGTCTTCATCACGGAAGACATGGTCGGCCACAAACTCGGCGAGTTCGCCCCGACGCGGACCTTCCGCGGCCACGGCGGCAAGGTCAAGGAGGCGGCCACCCCGGCGCCCGCCGGCAAGTAGCCCCGTCGAAGGAATCAGGTGATTCATGCCCTACACAGCCACCCATAAATACGCCCGCATCAGTGCCCGCAAGGTGCGGGCCCTGGCCGACCTCGTCCGCGGCAAGTTCGCCGACGAGGCGCTCGACATCCTCCGCTTCCAGCCGCACCGCGGCGCGCGGATGCTCGAGAAGGTGATCAAGAGCGCCCTCGGCAACGCGGAGCACGCCCAGGCTTCGGGGGTCGACGACCTGGTCGTGGTCGATGCCCGCGTGGATCAGGGGCCGATGTTCAAGCGGATTCGTCCGCGGGCCCGCGGGATGGCGTTCGGGATCAAGCGGCGGATGTCCCACATCAAGGTGGCGCTCGACAGCGCCGAGTAAGCGAACGAGAAAGCTCGACGGAAGGCACCAAAGTCATGGGTCAAAAAGTTCATCCCACCGGATTCCGCACCGGCGTCACCGAGCCGTGGAAGAGCCGCTGGTACGCCGCGAAGAAGGATTTCCGTGACCTCCTCATGGAGGACTTCAAGGTCCGGCGGTTTCTCAAGACGAAGTATCGGGCGGCGGCGATCCCGAAGGTCGAGATCGAGCGGACCCGCGACGAGGTGAAGGTGATCCTCCACTCGGCGCGGCCCGGCGTGATCATCGGCCGCAAGGGGCAGGAGGTGGACCGGCTTCAGGAGGAGCTTCAGCAGTTGCTCGGGCGGCGGGTGAACCTCAAGGTCGAGGAGGTCTCGCGGCCGGAGATCCAGGCCCAGCTCATCGCCGAGGACATCGCCGACCAGCTCGTGAAGCGGGCCGCGTTCCGGCGGACGCTCAAGCGGGCGCTCGACACGACGATGGACGCCGGCGCGAAGGGTGTGAAGATCCAGCTCGCGGGCCGGCTCGGCGGTGCGGAAATGTCGCGGTGCGAGAAGGCGATCGCCGGCTCGATGCCGCTCTCCACGCTGCGGGCGAAGATCGACTACGGGTTCTGCGAGGCTCCCACCGCGCAGGGCAACATTGGCATTCAAGTGTGGGTCAACCAAGGCATGTACGAGGAGAACGGCGATGGCGCTGATGCCCAAGAGGGTCAAGCACCGAAAAAGCCAAAGAGGTCGTATAAGAGGTGACGCCTCACGCGGAAACCGCGTGGTGTTCGGCGACTTCGGCCTCCAGGCCGAGCAGCCGGGCTGGCTCGCCGCTGGGACGATCGAAGCCGGCCGCATCGCGGCCCAGCAGTACCTCCGCACGGAGGGGCGGCTCTATGTGCGCGTGTTCCCCCACAAGTCGATCACGTCGATCCCGCTCGAGACCCGCATGGGCAAGGGCAAGGGAGAGCCGGAGTATTGGGCGGCGGTCATCAAGCCCGGCGCCATCCTGTACGAGATCGGCGGCGTGTCGGAAGAAGCGGCGCGGGTCTGCATGGCGCGGCTCGCCCACAAGATGCCGATCCGGGTCCGGTTCGTGAAGCGGCGGGCGATGTAAGGAACCACCACCATGAGCACCACCAAAGCCCGCGAACTGCGTGACATGAGCGAGGAGCAGATTCGCCTCGTCTGGAAGGACGCGGCCGAATCCCTCTTCCGGCTCAAGCTCCAGGCACAGACGGAGAAGCTCGCCGCGCCGTCCGAGGTGCGGAAGCACCGCCGCACGATCGCCCGGTGCCAGACCATCCTCGCCGAGCGGCAGAAGCAGGCCGCGAGCGCCACGTAAACAGGACAGGAACCGCCCCCATGCCCAAGCGAATCGAAACAGGAACCGTGACGAGCGCCGCCGCGGCCAAGACCCGCCGGGTGGAGATCCCGCGCGTCGTGCGTCACGACAAGTACGGCCGCATCCAGCACCGCCGGACCGTCTGCCACGTGCACGACGAGCGGGAGGAGTCGCAGCCCGGCGACACGGTGGAGATCGTCGAGTGCCGTCCCCGGAGCCGGCTGAAGCGCTGGGAGCTGGTGCGGGTGGTGGCCAAGAGCAAGGCGGTGGACGTCGCGTCGCTCCGCAGCGGGGCGCGGGCCACGCAGCTGCGGGAGACCGCCGCCCGGGCCGAGGAGGCCGCCGCGTCCGGCCGCCCCATCGCTGAGGAAGGAACCGCGACATGATCCAGATGCAGACCCGGCTCGTCGTGGCCGACAACACCGGCGCCAAGGAAGTGATGTGCTTCAAGGTGCTCGGTGGGAGCCGTAAGCGGACCGCCGGCCTCGGTGACATCATCGTGTGCAGCGTGAAGAGCGTGATCGCGGGCAGCGAGGTGAAGAAGAAGGCCGTCGTGAAGGCCGTGATCGTCCGCTGCAAGAGGCCGACGCGGCGGGACGACGGCAGCTATGTGCAGTTCGACTCCAACGCCTGCGTCATCATCGACAACGAGAAGAATCCCAAGGGCACCCGCATCTTCGGTGCGGTCGCCCGCGAGCTGCGTGACCGTAACTTCATGAAGATCGTCAGTCTGGCGAGCGAGGTGGTGTGATGTTGATCCGATCGGGCGATCTCGTCGAGGTGCGGACCGGCAACGCGCGGGGAACCCGGGCGAAGGTGCTTGCCGTGCAGCCGACGAAGGGGCGATTGGTGGTCGAGGGCGTCAACCGCGTCTACCGGCACGTGAAGCGCAGCCAGAAAAACCAGCAGGGCGGCCGGCTCTCGAAGGAGATGCCGATCGACGCGTCGAACGTGCTGCTGGTCTGCACCGCCTGCAGCAAGCCCACGCGGCTCGGCGTGAAGGTCGCCGCGGACGGCGGCCGGTCGCGGGTCTGCCGCGCGTGCGGCGCCGACCTGGGCGCCCTGAAGCGGGCCAAGGCCGCGCGGGCGGGGGCGAAGCGGTAACCGCGGAAGACACGGCCGAAAACACGACACGAATCAGGACCGAGGAACGTTTCGATGGCGAAAAAGACGAAGGCGGCTGCGGCGGTGGAGCCGGCCGGCACTCCCAGGATGCTCGAGCACTACCTCACGACCGTGCGCCCCGCGCTCGGCAAGGCGCTCGACCGTACCAACCCGCACGCGATCCCGAAGCTCGAGAAGATCGTGGTGAACATGGGCGTCGGCGTGGCTGTGACCGAGAAGAAGTACCTCGAGGAGGCGCTCGGGGCTCTCGCGCAGGTGACGGGCCAAAAGCCGATCGCCACGCTCTCGAAGGCGGCCGTCTCCGGATTCAAGCTGCGGGAAAACCTTCCGATCGGCTGCAAGGTCACGCTCCGCGGCCGGCGGATGTACGAATTCCTCGATCGCCTGGTGTCGCTCGCGTTGCCCCGGGTGCGCGACTTCCGCGGGTTGTCGAGCACGGCGTTCGACGGCCACGGCAACTACAGCCTGGGCCTGTCGGAGCAGATGGTGTTCCCGGAGATCAACCCCGACAAGTTCACCCGTCCCCAGGGCATGAACATCACGCTCGTGACGACGGCCCGCACCGACGACGAGGCGCGGGAGTTTCTCCGGGCGATGGGCGTTCCGCTCAAGAAGGATGGCGAGGATGGGGGTGCCGCGGCGTAGCGGCACCCGGACCGAAGACGATCACGGCCCCCGAGGCCGACGCACTGGAATCGAGTATGGCGAGCAAGTCCAAGATCGCGGCCGCAAAGCGTCCACCGAAGTTTTCCACGCGCAAGGTGCACCGCTGCATGCTCTGCGGCCGCCCTCGTGCGGTGTATCGCAAATTCGGCACCTGCCGAATCTGCTTCCGCAAACTCGCCGATCAGGGCTGCATTCCGGGCGTCCGGAAGGCCAGTTGGTAATCGGGCGTTGAAAGGTTTCCTCGTTTTCGCAGGCAGCAGGGTTTCCCAAGCAGCAAGGGCTCTTTTGACATGATGACCGACCCCATCGCCGACATGCTCACCCGCATCCGCAACGCGGTGCGCGTCGAACGCGCCACCGTCGAGGTGCCGAGTTCGAAGGTGAAGCGCGGCGTCGCCGACGTGCTCAAGCGCGAGGGCTACATCTGGGACTGGCGGGAGGTGGAGTCGGAGCCGGTGGCGAAGCTCCAGCTCGAACTCAAATATGGCCCCAACGGGGAGCGATTGATCCGGCACATCAAGCGGGTCAGCTCCCCGGGCCGGCGGGTCTACAGCCGGTCGGTGCGGCTCCGCCCGGTGCTCGGCGGGCTCGGCATCTCGATTCTCTCCACGTCGAGCGGCGTGGTGAGCGACCGCGAGGCCCGGCAGCGGAAGCTCGGCGGCGAAGTGCTCTGCGAGCTTTGGTAATCAGAAAGGCGATCCAGCAATGTCCCGTATCGGCAAGGCTCCCGTGCAGCTTCCCAAGGGCGTGAAGGCGGCCATCCAGGCCGGCACCCTCAAGGTGGAAGGTCCGCTCGGCAAACTGGAGCAGCGTCTCCACCCCGCCGTGAGCGTCGACATCGATCAGGCGGCCGGCGTGCTGACCGTGAAGCGGTCCGACGACACCCGCGTGGCCCGGTCGGTGCACGGCCTGTCGCGGGCCCTCGCGGCCAACATGGTCGAGGGGGTGACGAAGGGCTATGAGAAAAAGCTCGAGATCGTGGGCGTCGGCTACATCGCGGCGATCCAGAAGAACGTGCTTCAGCTCCGCGTCGGCTTCGCCAACGAGCTGCAGGTGCCGATTCCGGCCGGGCTCACCGTCACCTGCCCCGACCAGACGCACGTCGTGATCAAGGGCATCGACAAGCAACTCGTCGGCCAGTTCGCCGCCGAGGTGCGGGCCTTGCGGAAGCCGGAGCCCTACAAGGGCAAGGGCATCCGGTACGAGAACGAACAAGTCCGCCGCAAGGCGGGCAAGGCCGTCACCAAGTAGCATTCAGCCAGTAGGAAGAGCGTTTCATGGACCACGCCCGTACGATCCTCCGCCAGCGTCTTCGGCGCCGCCATCGAGTGCGCCGCTTCCTTCGCGGCACCGCCGAACGGCCCCGGCTGGCGGTGTTTCGCACCCACAAGCACATCTACGCCCAGGTCATCGACGATGCGGCCGGGCGGACGCTGGCCTCGGCCAGTTCGATGGACAAGCAGATCCGCGACTCGATCGGGTTCGGCGGCAACAAGCAGGCGGCCGAGGCGATCGGGCGGGCGTTGGCCGAGCGGGCCAAGGCGGCGGGGGTGACGAAGGTCTGCTTCGACCGCGGCGAGTTCCGGTATCACGGCCGCGTGGCGGCCTTGGCCGACGCGGCTCGCGCGGCGGGCCTCGAGTTCTGAGCCAACCATCCTTGGGAGCATGAATCCAGTGTCCACCGGAAGCAGAGAGCGGGAGTCGCGAGGCGGCGACCGAGGCGGAGAGCGCGTCAGCGGCGAGTTCGCCGAGAAGGTCGTGAAGGTTCGTCGCTGTGCCACGGTCGTCAAGGGCGGCCGGCGATTCAGTTTCGCCGGGCTCGTGGTGGTGGGCAACGGTCGGGGCAAGGTCGGTTGCGGCTATGCCAAGGCCAACGAAGTGCCGCCCGCTGTCGAGAAGGCGATCAAGGACGGCATGAAGAACCTCGTCGAGGTGCCCATCGAGTCGGGCACGATCCCGCATCGCGTCGAGGGCACCTGCGGCACTGCCAAGGTGATCCTGCTGCCGGCCGGACCGGGCACGGGGATCATCGCCGGGGCCGCCGTGCGTGCGGTCTGCGAGTCTGCCGGCATCCACGACGTGCTCACGAAGGCCCATGGATCCACGAACCCCGTGAATCTCGTGAAGGCCGCGATCGACGCACTCAAGCAACTGCGGACGAAGGCCGATGTGGAGCGGCTGCGTGGCGTGTCGCTTTCGTGACGCGCAGGCTTCGGAACCCAACGGCAGAAACCAAGACACAGGGATTCAGCGAGGAATCGGCATGAAGATCAGCGACGTCAATCGCGGCGTGCATAAGAACAAAAAGCGGATGCGGGTGGGCCGCGGGCCCGGATCGGGCAAAGGCCGCACCGCCGGCCGCGGCAACAAGGGCCAGGGGCAGCTGGCCGGCTGGTCGGCGCCCGCCATCTTCGAGGGCGGGCGGATGCCGATCATCCGCCAGATTCCGAAACGGGGTTTTCACAACCGTCACGGTCTCCTCGTAGCGGCCGTGAACGTCGATGACCTCGAGGCGTCCTTCGCGTCCAACGCGGAGGTGACCCCGAAGACGATCAAGGAAGCGGGCTTGGCGAAGGGCATCTGGCACGAGTTGAAGATTCTCGGCGACGGAAAAATCACCAAGGCGCTGAAGGTTTCCGCGCACCGCTTCAGCGGTCGTGCACGTGAGAAGATCGAGGCTGCCGGCGGGACCGTGACCCTCCTGCCCGGCGCGGCGCCGGTGGAGAAGGGAACGAAGAAGGCTTCCCGCAAAAAGCCGGCTGGGTAGTCGCAGCGTCGGCGCTGTAGGCTCACGGCACCGCGGCACCCCAGGAGTCGATCTCGTGCTGGAAAAATTACGGATCATTTTCACGATCCCCGAATTGCGGCAGAAGATCCTGCTCACGCTGGGACTGCTTGCGATCTATCGCGTCGGCTGGCAGGTGCCGCTTCCGATCGTCGATCCCAAGGCGATGACCGCCTTCGCGGAGGAGGCCGGGGGCATCGGCGACCTCCTCAAGACGGTGGCCGTGTTCTCCGCGAGCCAGCTCTCGCAGGCCACGATCTTCGGCCTCGGCATCATGCCCTACATCTCGGCCTCGATCATCTTCCAGCTCCTCGCCACCGTCTGGCCGCCGCTCGAGCGGCTTCAGAAGGAGGGCGAGGCGGGCCGGAAGAAGATCAACGAATACACCCGCTATGCGACGGTGCTGATCTGCATCGTGCAAAGCTGGGCCTACGTCGCCTTCCTGGCCAACGCCCGCGTCGGCGACACGTCGCTCATCCAGTCGAGCTTTCTCGTGGATGGCAGGCTGCCGCTGATCTGGCAGTTCGTGGCGGTGATGACCATGACCGCGGGTACCGTGTTTCTCATGTGGCTCGGCGAGCAGATCGACGAGTTCGGGATCGGCAACGGCATCAGCCTCCTCATCATGGCCGGGATCCTCGCGGCGATGCCGAGCGCCCTGGTGCAACTCGGGAGCGACACGACCTGGGAACTCGGCGGGGGCGGCGGCAAGCTCGGGATCGAGACGTTGCTGGTGCTCGCGGCCCTGTTCGTGGGCGTGGTGGCAGGCGTGGTGTTCATGACGCAGGGCCAGCGGCGGATCCCGACGCAGAGCGCGAAGCACGTGCGCGGGCGGCGGGTGTACGGCGGCACGCGGCAGTATCTGCCGCTGCGGGTGAACCAGGCCGGCGTGATGCCGATCATCTTCGCGAGTTCGCTCCTGCTCTTTCCGCAGATGCTGTTTCAGTACCTGCACAACGCGAATCCGGGCAGCGCGTTTCTCGGTGCGCTGCACGACTCGTTCACCCGCGGGCAGTCGTTCCTCTACAACGTGCTGTACGTCGCCCTCATCTACTTCTTCTGCTACTTCTGGACGGCGATCACCTTCAATCCGAAGGAGATGGCCGACAACCTCAAGAATTTCGGCGCGTTCATCCCGGGCTATCGCCCCGGCAAGCGGACGGCCGACTATCTCGAGCGGGTGATGGAGCGGATCACCTATGTCGGGGCGGCGTTTCTCGCGCTCGTGGCGATCATTCCCACGATCGTGGGCGGAGCCCTCGGGATTCCCGGGCAGATCGCGAGTTTCTACGGAGGGACGGGGCTGCTGATCGCCGTGAGCGTGGCGTTCGACCTCGTGCAGAAGATCGACAGTCACCTCGTCATGCGAAACTACACGGGCCTCCTGGAGAAAGCTTGATCGGACAGGCCAAGCCCGGAGGCAGGGGAGAGGGTTCCGGTCGGGCCCAGCTTGCCATCCGCCGTTCCGCGGCCGCATCCGTTCCCGCGGACGTTTTATGCGGATCATCCTGATCGGACCGCCAGGCGCCGGCAAAGGCACGCAGTGCCAAAAACTCGTCGAGTACCTGCGGGTTCCGCACCTGTCGACGGGGGAGATGCTGCGGGCCGCCGTGCGGGCCGGGACGCCGGAGGGGCTGCAGGCGCAGCAGTTCATGGAGCAGGGACAGCTCGTGCCCGACGAGCTCATCCTCGGCATGGTGACGAAGCGGCTCGAGGCGGCCGACTGTCGCAGCGGCTGCCTGCTGGACGGGTTTCCCCGCACGCTGCCCCAGGCAGCGACGCTCGACGAACTGCTGGAGCGTCGGGCGATCAGTGTCGATGGCGTGATCGAACTGGCCGTGCCCCGCGACGAACTCGTCCGCCGCATGCTCGCCCGGAAGCGGGCGGATGACAATCCGGAGATCTTCGCGAAGCGGATCGCGAGCTTCGAGGTCCAGACGGCCCCGCTCCTCGACTACTACCAGCGGCAGGGAAAACTCGCCAGCATCGATGGCCTGGGGACCGCCGAAGAAATTTTCGAGCGGGTGCAGGTCGCCTTGCGAAGGTTTGCGCGCCACCAGCGTTCGCGACAGCGTCGCGAGCCGTCCGAGCCCGAGGTATAATTCGGGCGTTTCGTTTCTCCCAGGGGTGACCGCCGGTGGTGAATCTTCGTTCCGCACGCGAGATCGCTTCGATGCGCCGCGCCGGGCTCGTCGTCTGGGGTGCCCATCAGCTCACGCAAAGCATCGTGCGTCCCGGTGTCACGACGGCCGATATCGACCGCGCGATCGAGGAGTTCTTCGCGGCCAACGGGGCCGTCCCGCTGTTCAAGGGCGTGCCCGGCAAGGTGCCCTTTCCCGCAGTGTGTTGCACCTCGGTGAATGACGAGGTCGTCCACGGGATTCCCGGCCCGCGGGTGCTCGTGGCGGGGGACGTGGTGAGCGTCGATACGGGCTGCAGCGTCGATGGATGGTGCGGCGATTCGGCGGTCACCTATGCGGTCGGTCCGATCGCCCCGGAGACGCAGCGGCTGCTCGACTGCACGTCGGGCGTGCTGGCGCTGGCCATCGAATTGATGGCCGTCCGCAACCGCTGGAGCGACGTCGCCGCGGAGATGGCGAAATATGTCCGCGACCACGGGTTCTCGGTGGTCGAAAACTTCGTCGGCCACGGCATCGGCCGGAAGATGCACGAGGATCCGCAGGTCCCGAATTTCTGCACGCCCGCCTTCCGCAGAAACCACGATTTCGAGCTCGAGCCGGGCCTCGTGATCGCCGTCGAGCCGATGGTGAACATGGGCTCCAAGAAGGTCAGGACCCTGCCGGATCACTGGACGCAATCCACGGTGGACGGGCGGTCGAGCGCCCATTTCGAGCACACGGTCGCGATCACCGAAACCGGTCCGGTCGTCCTGACGGCGGCCCCGGTGGCGGGGGAAACCGTGGGTACGGCCGCCTGAAATCCGTGCCGGATGGTGCGGCCCCCACGCAAATTCACGGACAAACGGCCACCCCCTTGGAACGCCCCCGAAGCCTTCCTATACTCCGTGGCTCCCCGTTCGTCCCCTGTTCCTCTTGAAGGCGTGGTCGGCAGTCACCACGGGCTCGCGTATGAAGGTTCGCGCCAGCGTCCGTCGCATGTGTGACAAGTGCAAGATCGTGCGCCGCCGCGGCGTCGTGTTCGTCGTGTGCGCCGACCCGCGTCACAAGCAGCGGCAGGGGTGACGAGCGGGCAAAGAGGCGTTTGGCCTCGGGCAAGAGTGTTTCGATTCCCGCGGGCGGGTGTCGGCACGGTTTTGTCCGGGGTGGCCGCTCCCCCGATGCAATCCTGAACCCCTGGCGATTCAACTCCATGCCCCGTCTCCTCGGCGTCGATATCCCGTCGGAAAAGAAGACCATCTATTCGTTGCAGTACCTCTACGGTGTCGGCCCTCGGGTCGCCCGGGAACTGTGCCACAAGGCCGGCGTCGATCCGGAAGGCGTGGCGCGGAACCTCCACGAGGATGAGCTCGCCCGCCTGGCGACGCTGCTCGACAAGGACTACACCGTCGAGGGCCAGTTGCGGCGGCAGGTCGCGCAGAACGTCTCGCGGCTCAAGGACATCGGCAGCTATCGGGGCCTGCGGCACCGGCGTGGCCTGCCGGTGCGTGGCCAGCGGACCCGCACCAACGCCCGGACCCGCAAGGGCCCGAAGAAGACGGTCGCCGGCAAGAAGGGCGTCAAGGATCTCAAGTAACCGCCGGCGGATGGCGGACTCCACACAAGCACGAACACGAACACGAACATGTCAACCAAGACAGCGAAGACGAAGAAGAAGAGCGTGACGGCGGGCATCGCCTACATCACGGCGAGCTTCAACAACACGACCGTCACGATCACCGACACCAAGGGCGACACGCTCTGTTGGGCAAGCGGCGGAACCTGCGGCTTCAAGGGGAGTCGCAAGGGCACGCCGTTCGCGGGCCAGTGTGCGGCGCAGCAGGCCGCCGAGAAGGCGGCGAAGTTCGGCGTCAAGGAGCTCGAGGTTCGCGTGCGTGGCCCGGGCAGCGGTCGCGAGAGCGCGATCACGGCGTTGCAGGCCGCGGGCATGAACGTGAAGAGCATCGAGGACATCACGCCGCTGCCGCACAATGGCTGCCGTCCGCCCAAGAAACGGCGCGTCTAGTCGCTGCGGCCGGCCGCGGCCGCGATCGATTCATCCACACGAGACACATTTCAGGACGAGGGACACCAGGGAATCATGGGACGCATCACCGGACCGGTCTGCCGGCTCTGTCGTCGCGACGGGCTCAAGTTGTTTCTGAAGGGGAGTCGCTGCGACACTCCGAAGTGCGCGCTCGAACGCCGGGCGTCGCCGCCGGGTATGGTGCAGAAGCGGCGGAGCAAGCCCACCGACTACGGCCTGCGGCTCCGCGAGAAGCAGAAGGTCAAGCACTATTACGGCGTCCTCGAGCGGCAGTTCCGGACCTACTTCGCCCGGGCCGAACGCGGCAAGGGCAACACCGGCGAGACGCTCATGCAACTGCTCGAGCGGCGGCTCGACAACGTGGTGCACCGGCTCGGGTTTGCGTCGTCGCGGGCGGCCGCCCGCCAGGCGGTGCTCCATGGCCACATCACGGTCAACGGGCGGCGGCTCGACGTGCCGAGTTACCTCGTCAAGGCGGGCGACCTGATCCGGGTCAAGAATCGGGCCCGGAGCCTCCAGTTGGTGCACGCCGCGCTTTCCGACGCACGGCGTGAGGTGCCGGAGTTTCTGTCGCGGGTCGAGGGGGCGATTCCGGAGGGCCGCGTCGATCGCCTGCCCGCCGCGGACGACGTTTCGATTCCGGTGCAGGCCAATCTGATCATCGAGTTGTGTTCGAAGTGACCGCTGCGCCCTGGCGCCGGTCGGGCATCCACTGAACGACCTGAACGAAGGAGTTTTTCATGCACATCCGTTGGCGAGGCCTCGAGCTGCCCGGTTCGGTCACGGCCGATGCGAAGACGCTGTCGGGCACGTACGGCAAGTTCGTCGCGGAACCGTTCGAGCGCGGGTTCGGCACGACCGTGGGCAACAGCCTGCGGCGCGTGCTCCTGTCGAGCCTCGAGGGCAGCGCCGTCACGCAGATCAAGGTCGGTGGTGCCCTCCATGAGTTCACCACGATCAAGGGCGTGCTCGAGGACGTCACCGACATCGTCCTGGCCGTGAAGAGCCTCGTCGTCAAGAACCACAGCGGCTCGACCCGCGTCATCCGGGTCGAGAAGAGCACGAAGGGCCCGGTCACGGGTGCCGACATCCAGACCGACGAGGCGGTGGAGGTCGTGAACAAGGATCTGGTGCTCGCAACGCTCACGGATGACGTGCCGTTCGAGTTGGAGATGGTCGTGGAGAACGGGCGCGGATACGTGCCGGCCAGCGAGCACAGCCCCGAGGCGCAGGAAATCGGCATCGTCCCCGTCGATGCCGTCTTCAGCCCGGTCACCCGGGTCCGGTACGAGGTCGAGGAGACCCGCGTCGGCCAGAAGACCAACTACGACAAGCTCACGATGGAGATCTGGACCGACGGCACGGTGACGCCCGAAATGGCGCTCGTCGAGGCGGCCAAGATTCTCCGCAAGCACCTCAATCCCTTCGTCGGCTACGCGAAGCCGGGGGCCGCGGTCAATCTGCCCGCCCACGCGAACCTGCTGTCGATCGAGGCGCCGCTCGAGAGCCGGCTCGGCATGCTCGTGTCGGATCTGAAGCTGTCGCTGCGGGCGAACAACTGCCTCCACGAGGAGGGGATCCAGTCGCTCCGCGACCTCGTGTCGCGGTCGCGTGAGGAGCTGCTCGAGGTGCGCAACTTCGGCGAGACGACCCTCCAGGAGATCGAGGACAAACTCGGCGAACTCGGGCTCAAGCTCGGCATGCCGGTGCCCTCGTCCGCGGAGGCCTGAGCGGCCCGGTTTCTTCCCCTCATCGTGCGCGTCGCCGATAACCGTTCCGATACATTGGATCACACGTCAGGGTTTCAATTATGCGTCATCGTCGCAAAGGCCGTGTCCTCGGCCGCAGCCCCTCCCACCAGCGGGCACTGCTCCGCAACCTCGCCTCCGCCCTCATGCTCACCGAGCGCGAGGTGGACGTCGACGAGGTCGGAGCGCCGGCGACCCCGGGCCGCATCGTGACCACGGTCGCGAAGGCCAAGGAAGTGCGTCCGCTCGTCGAGCGCTGCATCACGATCGCCAAGCGGGGCCTCGCCGCAGGGGAGCGGGCGAAGGAGTTCGGAACCACGGCGGCCCGCGATTCGGCCGAGTGGAAGAAGTGGCGGCAGGGTGAGCAGTGGCGGAAGTGGGCGGCTGCGGTGGCTCCCGCGGTCACGGCCCGTCGCCGCGTGGTGACGCTCCTGGGTGACAAGCAGGCGGCCCGCGTGGTGTTCGAGAAGATCGCGCCGCGGTTCGTGGACCGCCCCGGCGGCTACACCCGGATCCTCAAGCTCGCCACGCCCCGACTCGGCGACGCCGGGCCCCGGGCGATCCTGGAGTTCGTGGGCAGCGACGTCGGCGCCGACCGGGCTCCCGCCCCCAAGGTCGAGGCCGCCCGTCCGCCGCGCGCCGCCAAGTCCGCCACGTAGGACAGGCTTCAGCCTGTCGGGCTCCACGTGGGACAGGCTTCAGCCTGTCGGGCT
>JBBAVM010000045.1:24071-25578 GCA_040397685.1 Pirellulales bacterium | reverse complement strand
CCCGTGATCTCGAGCGTCGCCGCCGGGGGCATCGTGATCGTGTCGCACGCCAGGGCCACCATGTAGTGCACCGGCGCCGAGCCGACGAGGTGCGCCGCCACCGGCTTGCCCGCCTGGCGGAGCCTGGCCACCGCGGCCCGGAGTTCATCGGCCCGCGCGCGGCCGAGATCGGGCGACTCGATCGCCAGGACCACGCCCTTCACCCGCTTGTCGGCGGCGGCCTTGTCGAGCCGCTCGACGATCCGATGGAGGTGCGGCGACACATCGGCGAGCAGCCCCCCCTGCCCCACGCCGTCCGGCAGGGCTCCGGCCAGCCTGATCTCGGCGATCACGGGGGTCGCCTTCTTCTCCGCCGGCTTGCCGAGCACCTTCTCGACCGCGGCGGCCGTCTCGCCCGCCGTCGCTGCGGACCGCGGCTCCGCAACGAGCATCAACAGCACCAGCGGGGCGATGGAGACGACGGAAAACCGGGACGGGGATGCCATGGCAGCGAAGACTCCGGGGAACATTGGGCTCATCCACCAGTGTATGCCAGCTTGCCGCCACCGGCCCCGACCGAAAAAACTGCTGGACTTGCGATTGAACGGCCGTATAGTAAGATACCGGCGTCCAGATTCCCAGTCCCTCCAGGAAACGGCCAAGCCGTCAGGCACCCATGCCCAAAACTGTCCCGAACAAGCCCGTCGCCCGCAAGAAGACCGCTGTTCGCGTGGGCAGCCGCAGTGGCCGCCGGCCGAAGACCGCGCTGCGGCCGAATCCGCTCGGCAGCCTGCTCCCCCAAGCCGAACCCGATGGCGATTCCGGCGAAGCGCCGACTGAACGGCAGATGGAGATCTACGGGTTCATTCGCGAGAAAATCCAATCCCGCGGGTTCGGGCCGACGGTGCGCGAGATTGGACAGGCCTTCAAGATCCGCTCGCCCAACGGTGTCGTCTGCCACCTCAAGGCGCTCGAGCGCAAAGGTCTCATCACACGTGGCAAGAACATGTCGCGGGCGATCGAGCTCGTGATGGAGCCGGCCAGCCTCCGCGGCCTTCCCATGGCCGGCTGGGTTGCCGCCGGCACGCTCCGCGCCGCCGAGGAGCAGAAGGAACGGATCGACTTCGAGGATCTCTTCAACCGCGACAATCACTTCGTGCTCAAGGTGATGGGCGACTCGATGATCGATGCCCAGATCGCCGACGGCGACTGGGTGGTGATCCAGAAGAAGCAGACGGCACACTCCGGCGACATCGTCGTCGCGCAGACCGAGGACGGCGAGGCGACGCTGAAGCAGTGGTTTCCCGAACGCGATCGCATCCGGCTTCAGCCTGCCAATGCGTCGATGAAGCCGATCTACGTCAAAAACGCCCGGGTACTCGGCGTCCTCGCGGGCGTCGTACGCAAGACGTAGGACAGCCCGTAGGACAGGCTTTAGCCTGTCAAAAAAAGACAGACTAAAGTCTGTCCTACCTTTAGCCTGTCAAAAAAAGACAGACTAAAGTCTGTCCTACCTTTAGCCTGTCAA
>JBBAVM010000045.1:0-23971 GCA_040397685.1 Pirellulales bacterium | reverse complement strand
CTTTAGCCTGTCAAAAAAAGACAGACTAAAGTCTGTCCTACCTTTAGCCTGTCAAAAAAAGACAGACTGAAGTCTGTCCTACGCGGAGCGTTCCGCGGTGCTGTCCTGCAGTTGGTGCAGTTTGTTGTAGAGCGTTTTGAGGCTGATCCCGAGCTCCTCGGCCGTCCGCGCCTTGTTGCCCCGGTTGCGTTCGAGGCCCTGCAGAATCGCCTGCATCTCGAGTTCGCGCAGGCTCACGGGCCTCGAGGCCGATGACGGCTGGGGCACGGGCGGCGGACTCGGGGCGGCTGCCGGTGGTGGCTGCGTACGGAACACCCCGAGCCGGGCCGGGAGGTGTTCGACGGTGAGCGGCAGGGCGTCGCAGAGCACGAGCGCGTGCTCGACGACGTTTGCCAGCTCGCGGATGTTGCCCGGCCAACGGTGCGCCGCGAGCGCCGCGAAGACGGCCGGATCGGCCACGTCGGCCCCGGCCGGGGTCTGGGGCCGGGCCTTGTGGACGAAGTGCCGCACGAGCGCCGGGACGTCGTCGAGCCGCTCGCGGAGCGGCGGCACCGCGATCTCGAACGTGTTGATGCGGAACAGCAGGTCTTCCCGGAATGCTCCCGCGGCGACCATCTCCTCGAGGCTGCGGTGCGTGGCGCAGACCACCCGCACGTCGACGGTGATCGGGTGGCTATCGCCCACGCGCCGGATCTCGCCGCTTTCGAGCACGCGGAGGAGCCGCGGCTGCAGCGACCGGGGGAGTTCACCGATCTCGTCGAGGAAGATCGTCCCGCCGTCGGCCACCTCGAACAGCCCCGCGCGGTGCTCGTCGGCGCCCGTGAAGGCGCCCCTCCGATGGCCGAAGAGCTCGCTCTCGACGAGGTGCTCCGGCAGGGCGCCGCAATTCACGGCCACGAGCGGCCCCGCCGCCCGGGGGCTGCCCTCGTGGATCGCCCGGGCCACCAGCTCCTTGCCGGTGCCGGTCTCGCCGCGCACGAGCACCGTCGCATCGCTCGCAGCCACCCGCTCGACCAGCCGCTTCACCCGCTCGAGCGCGACGGAGCCGCCCACGAGCTGCGTCGATCCCTCAGCGCGGCGCACGCGCCCCTCGAGCGCCTTGAGACGGGCCGTGAGCTCGCGCTTCTTGCGCACCCGCTCGAGCACCGCCTGGATGTCGGCGAGCTTGCAGGGTTTCGTGAGGTAGTCGAACACGCCCTGGCGGACCGCGGCGATCGCGCTCTCGAGCGACGACTTGCCGGTGATGATCACCGCCTCGGTGTCGGGTGACGTCTCGCGGACGCGGGTGATCACGTCGAGTCCGCCGACACCCGGCATGTCGAGATCGACGATCACGCAGTCGAACGCGGTGCGCTCGAGGGCGGCGAGCGCGGTGCGGCCGTCGGGGCAGACCGTCGCCTCATGGCCGAGCCGGGGAAGCTCGATCCGCATCAGTTCCTGGAGGGACGACTCGTCGTCGGCGAACAGGATCCGCATCGGCCTAGGCTGCTTGCTGGGCGGGATGATCCACCTCCTTCTTCGGGGCGTGGCCGCCCGCCGCGGCGCCGATGTCGGCGACCGGGAGCGTCACGCGGAACGTCGATCCCTGTCCGGGGCCGGCGCTCGTGGCCTCGATCCGCCCGCCATGGTCGGCCACGATGCGGTGCACGATCGAGAGCCCGAGGCCGGTGCCCTGCCCGGCCTTGCGCCGGGTGAAGAACGGCTCGAAGAGGTGCTCGAGGACCTCGTCGGTCATGCCGCAGCCGTCGTCGGTGAACGTGAGCACCGCCGCCGCCCCGTCACGCCGCACGGCCACCCGCACGCGGCCGGCCTCCTCGATCGAGTCGAGCGCGTTGACGATCAGGTTGAGCACGACCTGCTTGATCTCCTGCGGATTGACCATCACCAGCACGTCGGCACCCGCATCGACCTCGATCGCGCGGCCGCTGAACCGCCCCACGTGCCGGAGCATGTCGGCCACGTCGGTGACGAGCGCGAGGATCGCCGTCGGCTGCCGCCGCACCTCCCCGAGCCGGGAAAAGTCGAGGAGCTTCTCCGTGATGCCCTTGCAGCGGAAGGCCTCCTGCTGGATCAGTTCGAGATAGCGGCGCATCACCTGCATGTCGGCCTCCCCGGAGGGAGGCGTGTCGAGCCGGCTCTCGAGCGACTCGGCGCACATCGCGATCGAGGCGAGTGGATTGTTGATCTCGTGGGCGACGCCCGCGGCCAGGAAGCCGACGCTCGCCAACTGCTCGTTGCGGACCACCTCGCGGGTGCGGAGCTGCACCTGCCGGTCGAGGTCGTCGCGAATCTCCTGGAACCGGCGGGTCATGTCGTTGAGCGCCCCGGCGAGCTCGGCCATCTCGTCGCGGGTGTCGAGGCGGATCCGGAAGTCGAAGTCCCCGGCGGCCACCCGTCGCGACCCCTGCCCGAGCAGCCGCAGCGGCCGAAACACCCAGCGGTAGGTGAGCACGCCGAGCGCCGCGAGCAGGACCGCCGCGGCCAGCGCGGCCGCCCAGGTCGTGACGATGAGCGTGCGGTAGCCCACGCGGACCTCGTGCGACAGGTCGTGGAGCCGCTCCTGGAGAAACGTCGGCAGTTCCGCCGAGAGCATCGCCAGTCGCTCGAGATGCGGCTCGACCGCGAGCAGTTTGCGACGCTGGTCGGGCACCGACTCCTCGATCCAGGGCAGCAGCCGCCCCCGGCCGGTGCCGGCGATGGAACGAATCTTTTCCAGGCACTCGGTGATGGCGCGGGCCGTCTCTCGCTCGCGGCTGCGGTCGCCAAAGGGCATGTCGTCGAGTTCGCCCGCGCGGAGTTCCTCGCAATACCGTTCGAGGGCCCACCAGGTCCGCTCGATCTGGTCGGTGAACCAGTCGCCGAAGGACGGCTCGTCGCGCAGGCCCACGGCGGCAGGCCGGAGCAGGAGCGGGGCGGCGGCCGCGCCGACCCCGTTGAACGTTCCCGTGTCTCCCGACAGCGCCCGCGCGTGGGCGAGCCGCAGGTCGCTCACGCAGGCATCGAGCGCGCTGGCCCGCGGCAGTTCGGCCGCCCGGCAGCTCAGCGCCCGCACGAGCCGGCGGTAGGAATAGATGCCGAGGAAGCTGCTCGCCGACAGCGTGGCCACCATGATCCCGACGAGCAGGCCGCCGAGGAGCAGTTTGTCGCGAATCGGCCGCCGCTTGTGCACGCCGCTCCTCCCTGGCACGTCCGCCGCGCGCCGCATCGACGGGCGGGGGCGGGGAAACTAGCAAAGCTGGGCCGGCGTCGAAAGGTGGAATCCCGGCCCGAAAACCGGAGGCTCAGACCAGCCCAAACCGCTTGCGCAGGATCCATTCGAGGATCAGCAGGCCGGCCATGACGAGGAAGGCGGGCCACGTGTCCCATGGCGTGGCCGACCACTGCTCGAGCGTCTCGAAGGCCGCCGGCTGATTCCGGATCTCGGCAAAGATTTCGGGCAACTCCTCCGGGGCCCGCGTCCCGCCCGGCGTCGATTCAGCGAGTTGTCGCATGAGCAGCGGGTTCGCACGGGGGTTGGCGAGTTCGAGGTCCTGCCGCACGACCGTGAACCGCGCGGAGCGCTCGACGGCCACCTGGCCGGGACGTGCCGCCTTGACGACCAGCTTCCAATCTCCCGGCTCGGTAAAGTCCGAGAGCGTTCCCGAGAATGCCTCACCGCGGCGCGGCAGCCGCACCGGCCGGGGTTTTCCCTCGGGCGAGACGGCCACCGCCTCGAGTTCCACGTCGGCCACCGCGGTGCCATCGGGCTTCGTCATGCCCGCATCGCAACTGATCGGCATCCCTGGCGCGATGCGTCGCTGCCCCAGGCGCACCCACAGCGCATCCGTTTCGGTGCCGTCGCGGCGGGCGAGCCAGAGCACGAACTGCCTCCAAAACCGCCGATGCTGCTCGCCGGCCCCCTGCATCGCCCAGCGCCAGGTCGAGTCGGCGGCGAACGCCGCCACCCGGCCCGTGCCAAACTCCCGCGCGACCAGGAGCGGCTTGCCGTCAGCCGTGCCCGCGAGCGTCTTCGCCTCGGGCACGAGACGGCCGAGGTCGTTGGCCCCGTCGAGCGCGGGCATCCGCTGCCAGGTGGCCCGCGTCTCCCCCTCGGTCTCCCCGAGCCGCAGGATCGACACGCCGCCGAACCGGGCGTCGGGGACGAGCTGGAGCGGCCCCGGAAGGTGCAGCGACGCGCGAATCGGCTCGTCGAACGGCTGCCGCGCGAGCCTGTCGGCCGCGAAGGGCAGGAGCGGGCCGAGGGCCGACGAGGCCCAGCCCCCCGCCTCGAACGCGTGAAATCCCCCGAGCAGGCCGATGCCCGCGCCGTCGCGGACCTTGCGGAGGATCGTCTCCAGGTCGCGTGGACGCAGCGCCGCCGCGTCGAGGTCGCCGATCAGGAACACGTCGTGATCGGTGGCAAGCGTCCGCTCGAGATCGACCGGCCACCGCTCGCGGCGGGTCGAATCGATCCACTGGAAATCAACCTGCATGTCGGGGCTCGCCGAGAGCACGCGGCGCAAGAACCGCTGTTCGACCCGCAGGGCCCCCTCGAGGTAGAGCACCCGCAGCCCGCCATCGACCACTTCGACGAACGTGGACAGTTCGTTGTTCGTCGTCACAGTCTCCCCCTCCTGGGGCTCGATGACGAGCGCCACTTTCCGCTCGCCCACCTCGCGCGGCGTCCAGACGAGCCGCACCGGCTCCTCGACGCCCTCCCTGGCGCCGCGCACCACGGTCCGTGCCGCCTCCTCCATGCGTCCTGCGGCCCCTTCGACGAACAGCTTCACCGTGACATCCCGATCGGCGAGGCCTTCGAGCCTGACGCGGCCCGCGACCTCGACCGCGTTGCCGAGATACACCGTCTCGCTCACCGCAAGGTTCGAGATCGCGGCGTCGCGGCCCTGACCGGCGCCGCGCTGCTGGCCGAACGTGATGCTCCAGAGCGGCACGCCGGCATCGCCGAGCCGCCGGGCTACGTTTTGCGGCGGCTGGTCGCGGGGCGGGTACGCGTGCTGGGCGCCGTCGCTCAAGACGACCACGCCGGCGATGCTCCGGCCGGCGATCGCCCGCAGTCCGTCGTCGAGCGCCGCGCCTATCGCCGTCTCGCCGACGTTCGGGCCCGCCTGCCAGACGCCGAGCGGAAACGGGTCGTTTCCCTCGGGCGGCACGGGCCGCGCGTCGCGGTCGAATCGCCAGAGCGCCACGTCGAGGTTCGTCTCGGCCGCGAGCGCCCGGGCCGCCGGACGCGCGGCGCCGAGCGCGGCCGTGAGCTCCTGCCACCGGGTCTGGCCGTTCAGTCCGTCGGCCACCGTCATGCTCTCGGAGGCATCGGCGAGCACGAGCACCGTGCCCGGCTGCCGCGCCTTCTTGGTGGCGACGATCGTCGGCCGCAGCATGCAGGCGACGAGCGCGAGAAAGGCGGCGAGCCGCACGACCACGAGCGCGAGCCGCCGGCCCGCCGGGACGCGCGTGCGATCCGGTCCGACCGCGAACAGCACCACCGCGAGCACGGCCGTCACGGCCGCGAGCAGCCCCCACGACCCGACCGGATCGAAGGCCACGGACACGTCGCGCAGGAGGCCGCCTGTCTCGTTCATCCTGCCGCCTGCGTGCTCGCCGAAAGGGATGGAGGCCCGGCGAATCCCGCCGCACTGCCGGCGGGTGTCGTTTCACCCTTCGGCGCGTAGAACCGGTTGGCGATCACCCAGTCGGCCGCCATCGCCGCGGCGGCGAGGAGCAGCAGCCACCCCGAGAGTTCGGCCCCCACCCGCTCGAGGTTCACGTCGCGCACGAGTTCCTGCTCATTGGCGGCGATCCGCGCGGCCGGGCCGAGCACGGCGGCGAGCAGGTCGTCGTCGAGGCGGGAGGCGTCGGTGGCGGAGGGATCGAGGTTGGCGCTGAATCCCTTCATCAATCCTCCCGCCTCGCCTCCGCCGCGGACGAGATAGTTGCCGGGGAGTTGCGTGGCCGTGATGGTGACCGTGCCCCGGCCCTGATCGATGGCGACCGGCACCTCGTCGCCGGACGGGGTGCGCACGAACACCGCCGGGAGGTCGCGCCGCTCGACGTGCAGCACAGCCGGACGGCCGGTGACGATGTTGCGGTCATCCGCGGTATCGACGGCATGCCGCAGCGTCTCGTTGGCCAGGATGACGAACGGCCAGGGCTCGAAGCCGGTCGCGAGCGTGTTCCAGGCTTCGGGATCGTCAGCCGCCTGGGAGGCCGGCGTCGTGACCACCACCACGGCGCCGGCGCCGACGCGGTGCTCGAGGATCGCGGGCAGCCCGTTGCGGTAGGCGGCGATCGGCACCGCCGCGGCCGCCTCGCCACCGGCGGCCGGCTCCACCGCCGCCGGCGCGAACTCCCAGTGCCGCGCGACGGGAAAATCCTGCCATGGCACCGCATCCCCCACGCGCCGGAAGGGGGCGAGCACGGGATGCTCGAGGGAGGACGGCGCCAAAAAATTGCCCCCGTCTGGGCTCCGCCAGACCCGCACGACGTCGCCGCCGAGCACGCGGCGCGATGCGTCGGTGTTGAAGCGGCCCGCGTCGCGCGCGTCGGGCCCCAACCAGACGACGAGCCCGTGGCCTGCGGCGACCCACTGGCCGAGCAGTTCCCACATCCGCGCGGGAAACGGGGGCGGATCGACGAGCACGATCCCCGCGATGCCGTCCCACGAAACCGTCTCGAGCTGCGCGACGTCGATGAGCGCGACGTCGAACCGGGCCTTCCCGGTCTTCACGAGTGTGGTCGGGGCAATGGCCTGCGTGACGAACCGGCCGGTGCGGTCCGCGGGCGCCGGCGCCGCGACGAGGACCCGCGCCGGTCGCCCCACCTCGACCGTGAACGACCGCACGTCATCGGCCTCGAGGTCGTCCGAGCCGTCGATCAGCACGCGGCCCTGCCGCACGCCCGGCTCCAGGCCTGCGATCTCGAACGTGACCTGCGTCGTGCCCCCCTCCTTCCAGGCGACCGGCTTGATGGCCCGACGCACGTAGCCGCCCTGCGGCGTGAGCAGCTCGACGGCGATCGCCCGGCTGGCATCGGGCCCACTGCGGCTGGCCGCGACGGTGAGCGTCGCCGAAGCCCCGGCCGCGATCACGTCGCTCGCCAATTCGAGGCCGTCGATCGAGAAGTTGCGCCGAACGCGCGCCCCGACGTCCACGTACAGCACGCTCACGTCGGGATGCGACGCGGCGAGGTCGAGCGGAGCGGTGCCGGCCCACGCTCCGCGCGAGCGGTCGGTGAAGACGTACATCTCCTTCCGGGCCAGCGGTGCCGATTCCAGGAGCCGCAGCCCCTCGGCCATCGCTCCGGCGAGCGTCGTGCCGGGGGCGGCGGCAACGAGCCGCTCGATCCGGGTGGTCGCCGCCGCGAGGGTGGGAGAAAACGCGGCCGCCCCGCCGGACGTGTCGAGCACCGCCACCTGGCTCGCGGGCGGGAGTTTGCCGAACAGCACGCGGGCCATCTCCGCGGCCTGCTCCAGCCGCGTGTGGTTGCCTTCCCGGACGAGCATGCGCGGCGCGGTGTCGAACACGAACGCGGCCGCCACCGGTCCCTCGGCATCGGCGAGCCAGCCGGCGCCGCGCAGGGTCGGCCGGGCGAGTGCCAGCGCCACGAGCACGACCGCCGCCATCCTCAGGAGGAGCAGGAGCAGGTGCTGCAGCCGCAACCGGCGTCGGTTCGCCACCGCCCGCTCCCGCAGGAACCGCACCGCTGGAAAATCATGCCGCACGGGCTTCCGCCGCATGATCAGGTGCAGCACCAGCGGCACGGCGACGAGCACCGTGCCGGCGAGGAGCGCGGGCGTGAGGAACGAGAGCCCCATGGCAGTTAAAACCGGTTTCTCCGGCTCACGAGATACTCCGTCAGCGCCTTGTCGAACTGCATGCCCGTGTCGAGCGGCACGTAATCGATGCCGGCCCGGAAGCAGGCCCGCCGGTAGTCGTCGCGAAACGCGGCCACGGCCGCCAGGTAATCGCGGCGGGCCGCATCGGCGTCGATGACGAGCCGGTCACTCGATTCGGGTTCGGTGAAATCGACAACGCCCTCGAACGGAAACCGGACCTCGGCCTCGTCGAGCACGTGAAACAGGATCACGTCGTGCCCGCGGTGCCGCAGCCGCAGGAGGGCATCGCGGATCGGCTCGGGGTCGGCGAGCAGGTCGCTGAAGATCATGACGAGCGAGCGGTGCCGCAGCATCGCCGCCATCTGGCCGATGCTCTTGGCGATGTCGGTTCCGCCCGCGGGCGCGACCTTCGCGAGCACCGACAGGACCTGCGCGATCTGCGACCGCTTCGATCGGGCCGGCAGACGGGCGTGAAGCCGGTCGTCGAACGTCATGAGGCCGCACGGATCCTGCTGGTGCACCATCAGCCAGCAGAGTGCAGCGGCGAGCGAGATCGAGTAGTCGAGCTTCGTGATCTCCCGCCGGTAGGCGTAGGCCATCGAGGCGCTCGTGTCGAGCACGAGGTAGCCGGTGATGTTGGTCTCGGCC
Organism: Pirellulales bacterium; assembly: GCA_040397685.1. Taxonomy (GTDB): domain Bacteria; phylum Planctomycetota; class Planctomycetia; order Pirellulales; family UBA1268; genus RGVT01. Next base: position 15,492 of record JBBAVM010000045.1, on the reverse strand, counting down.
TCGAACTTCTTGACGTAGTGCTTGTCGGTCTTGGCGTACACGAGCCAGTCGATCGTCTTGGGGTCGTCGCCCGGCGCGTATTTGCGGTGCTCGCTGAACTCGACCGAGAAGCCCTGGTAGGGGCTGCGGTGCAGGCCCTGGAGAAACCCGCGCACGATGAACTGCGCGCGGAGGTCGAGCCGCGCGATCTGCCGCACGACCTCCGGCTTCAGGTATTCCTCGACCGCCCGCACCATGGCCGGCTCACTTCACGAGCGGGGGAATCTCGGGCTCGGGAAGTTCGCGGACGAGCCGCTCCACGATCGACTCGCTGGTCAGGCCCTCGGCCTGCGCCTGGAAGTTCGTGGCGATCCGGTGGCGCAACACCGGCACCGCGATCCGCCGGACGTCGTCGATCGAAACGCTGAACCGCCCGTCCATCGCGGCCATCGCCTTGCCGCCCTGGATGAGGAACTGGCCCGCCCGCGGGCCGGCGCCCCAATCGACGAGTTCGGCCACATAGGACGGAGCCAGCGGATCCTTCGGCCGCGTGGCCCGTACCAGCCGGGCCACGTACTTCACGACGTATTCGCTCACGGGCACGCTGCCGACGAGCTTCTGGATATTGACGATCGCCCGGCCAGAGAGCACCTTGCGCACGTCGGGCTTCTCGGCCCGCGTCGTCGCCATGAGGATCTGCTCCTCCTCGGCCGCCGTGGGATAGCCGACCTTGATGTTGAACATGAAGCGGTCGAGCTGGGCCTCGGGGAGCGGGTAGGTGCCCTCCTGCTCGATCGGGTTCTGGGTGGCGATCGTGAAGAACGGGTCCGGCAGCCGATGGGTCTCCTGGCCGACCGACACCTCCTGCTCCTGCATCGCCTGGAGGAGGGCCGCCTGCGTCTTGGGAGGCGTGCGGTTGATCTCGTCGGCGAGGAGGATGTTGGTGAAAATCGGCCCCTCGACGAAGCGGAAGGCCCGCCGGCCCGCCTCGTCCTCCTCGAGCACGTTGGTGCCGGTAATGTCGGAGGGCATGAGATCGGGCGTGAACTGCACCCGCTTGAACCCGACGTCGAGGATCCGGGCGAGCGTCGAGACCATGAGCGTCTTCGCCAGCCCCGGCACGCCCTCGAGGAGGCAGTGCCCGCGGGTGAAGATCGCCGCGAAGAGCTGCTCGATCACGTCGTTCTGGCCGACGATGACCTTCTGCAATTCCTCCTGCATGAGCCGACGGTGCTGGGCGAACTCGTGCAGGACGTCGTCGAGCGTCTTCGGCTTGGGCGCGGTGGACACGGGGGGCGCGATCCTTCCTGGTAACGAGAGCCGCGCGTGGCGACGCGGGCCCGGGCGGGCGACCTTGCTTCAGTATCCGCCTTCATGCTCAAAGCGGCAAACGTCCACGGCGTCGCGCCCGCGGTTTCCTCGCCGGCGCGATGGTCCACCGGGAAAAACCGGTAAACTTTCCGGGGTGCCACGCCGCGCCCCGCCATTCCGCCCCTCGTCTCGGTCTCCGATGCCCCGCGTGCGGAACGTCATGATCGCGCTGGTGGCCCTGTGCCTGACGGCGTGCCGTCTCGTGGGCCCGGCCCACGCGGCCGATTCCGGCGACGTGTCGCCGGAGCGCATCCAACGGGCGATCGAGAAGGCCCGTGACTGGCTCATCCGCGAGCAGGAGGACGACGGCACCTGGGAATGCGCGATGCGCACCCAGGATACACGCGTGGGCGCGACGGCCCTCGTGATGCTTGCGCTCGCCAACGCGGGTGTGAGGGCCGAAGAGCCCGCCCTGCGGAAGAGCCTCGACTGGCTGCGCCGCCAGGAGCCGGAGGAGACCTACTCGGTCTCGCTGCAGACGCTCGTGCTCGCGATGCTCTCGCCGGCGGCCGACCGGGCGATCCTCCAGCGCAACGTCGGCTGGCTCGAGCAGACCCAGGTCGCGCAGGGCCCGGCGACCGGCTCTTGGTCGTATGGCAAGGGCAAGGGCACCGGCGACAACTCCAACTCGCAGTTCGCGTTGCTCGCCCTGCACGAGGCGGCTCGGGCCGGGGCGCGGGTGAAGCACGACGTCTGGATGAAGGCCCAGCAGTATTGGGTGTCGTGCGCGAACGCCGACGGCTCGTGGGGCTACACGATCGGCAACGTGGCGGGCACGGGGAGCATGACCTGCGCGGGGATCGCGAGCGTGTGGATCACGGCGGAACACCTCGGCACGCCCGACGCCCAGGCCGGGCGCGACACGGTGTCGTGCTGCGGCGGCGGCTCGTCCCCCAAGGTCCTCGAACGCGGCCTCGACTGGCTCGGCAAGCGGTTCAGCGTGCGGGAGAACCCCGGCGGCGGCCAGACCTGGCACTACTACTATCTCTACGGGCTCGAGCGGGTCGGCCGGTTCACGGCCCGGCGGTTCATTGGCGCGGCCGACTGGTATCTCGAGGGCGCCCGCGTCCTCGTCGCCAGCCAGGATCAGTTGTCGGGGGCCTTTCGCGGCGGACGCATCGAGGACCCCGTCGTGGCGACGAGCTTCGCCCTCCTGTTCCTGGCGAAAGGTCGCCGACCGATCCTCGTCGCCAAGAGCCGCCACGATCCGGGCACCGACTGGAACCGCCACGGCCACGACGTGGCGCATCTGGTCGAACACGTCGAAACACAATGGAAAAAGGACTATCCCGCGGGCCTTTCCTGGCACGTGGTGGATACGCCTGCGGCGACGCTCGACGACCTCCGCCAGGCACCGGTGCTCTGGCTCTCGGGCAAGGGTGGCTTCGATCTTGGCCCCGATGCCGGCCCGCGGCTGCGGCGGTACATCGACGAGGGCGGCTTCATCTTCGCCGAGGCCTGCTGCCCGGCCAGCGGCGACTTCGACCGCCGGTTCCGCCAGCTCGTCGGCGAGATCTTTCCCGAGCCGGAATACCGGCTCAACCTCCTGCCTCCCGAGCATCCGGCCTGGCATGCCGAGGCGATCGTGCCTCCGGAACTCCACCGCCCGCTCCTCGGCGTCGATTACGGCTGCCGGACCTGCCTCATCTACGCTCCACCGACGGATCTCCAGCGCGACTCCCCTTCGATGCCGAGCCTCTCCTGCCTCTGGGAAATCGGCGGCCCTTCCCGTCGGACGCTCGCGCCGGCGATCCAGCGGGAGGTCGATGCGGCGCTGGCGATCGGCACGAACGTCCTCGCCTACGCCACCAACCGCGAGCTCAAGAGCAAGGACCAGCTGTTCGCGATCGACCAAGGGCCGGCCGAGCCCGCCGACCGCTTCGAGCGCGGCCAGATCACGATCGGCAAGCTGCGGCACGGCGGCATGTGCGACGCCGCACCGGCGGCGCTCGCCAACATCCTGCGGGCGGCGGCCCGCGAGCTCGGGGTCCGCGTGGACGACACCCCGGCCCAGATCGATCCCGCGGATCCCCGGCTGTTCGACCACCATCTCGTCTTCATGCACGGCCGCCAGGGCTTTTCGTTTCCGGAGGCGGCCCGCGAGCGCCTGCGGCAGTTCTTCGAACGCGGCGGCACGCTTCTGGCCGACAGCATCTGCGCCTCCGGGAGTTTCACGGCCGCGTTCCGCACCGAGATCGCCGCGATCCTGCCCGACCACAAACTCGAGGAAATTCCGGCATCGGACCCGCTGTTCACGGCCAACGAGTACGGCGGGTACGAAATCCGCGAGGTGACGCTCCGCGAGCCGGCCGGCGGCGACGGGCCGCTCGCGGCGCGGCGGCGTCGGATCGCCCCCAAACTCGAGGGCGTCCGCCTCGGCGACCGCTGGGCCGTGATCTTCTCCCCCTACGATTTGTCGTGCGCGCTCGAAAAGCAGAACTCGCTCGAGTGCACCGGCTACGACCGCGACGACGCCGAGAAGATCGCGCTCAACATCCTGCTCTATTCGCTCCATCGCTGACCGGCCGAAGCCCGTCGTGCGGGCGCAGGGCCTTGGCGGCTTCGACGACGAGGAGCGGCACGACCGCGACGGCGAGCACGAAGGCCCAGTCGGCGCCCAGTTCGGTCCCCACCTCGAAGACGGGGCGGGCAAACGGAAGCATCACGACGCTCACCTGCAGGAGCGCCGACACGACCACCGCCGTGAGCAGGGCGGGATTGGATGCCACGCCGAGCGACCAGGCCGTCCGTCGGTCGCTACGGCACGCGAAGGCGAAGAAGAGCTGGGTGAAGGCGGCCACGCAGAAGACCACCGAGCGGGCGTGCGGCAGCCGGTCCGTATCACCGCGATACGCCGCCCAAAAGGCGGCCAGCATCGCCGCGGCCAGCAGAGCCCCGTGGACGAGGATCGTCCACCCACGGTCCCAGGTCACCACCGCCTCGCGGGCCGGGCGGGGCCGGCGCCGCATGAGGTCCGCCTCCGGCGGCTCGAGCCCCAGGGCCAGCGCCGGCAGGCCATCCGTGATCAGGTTGAGCCACAGGATCTGGATCGCCGCCAGCGGCGCCGGCCAGCCGACGACCGCGGCCACGAGCATCACCAGCACCTCGCCGGCGTTGCAGGCGAGCAGGTAGTGGATGAACTTCCGGATGTTGTCGTAGATGCCCCGCCCCTCCTCGACCGCGCTGATGATCGACGCGAAGTTGTCGTCGGTGAGCACCATGTCCGACGCCTCTTTCGTGACGTCGGTGCCCGTACGGCCCATCGCGATCCCGATGTCGGCCGCCCGGATCGCCGGCGCGTCGTTCACGCCATCGCCCGTCATCGCCACGACCTCGCCGCGCCGCTGCCACGCCTGTACGATCCGCAGCTTGTGCGCGGCCGTGACGCGGGCGTACACGGAGATCGCCCCTACCTCCGCCGCCAGCGCGTCATCCGCGAGCGCATCGAGGTCCCGGCCCGTCGCCACGCGGTCGGCGGCCCCGGTGATCCCCAGTTCACGCGCGATCGCGAGGGCCGTGGCTGGATGGTCGCCCGTAATCATGATCGGGCGGATTCCGGCGGCGATGCAGGTCGCCACCGCCGCCCGGGCCTCGTCGCGCGGCGGATCGATCATCCCCACGAGCCCGCAGAACACGAGCCCGCTTTCCAGGTTCCCCGGCCCACCGTCCGGCCCGGGTGACGGGGCATCCGCGCGCCAGGCCATGCCCAACACCCGCAGCGCGTCGGCGGCCAAGGCCGTGGCCCGCGCGAAAATCTCCGCGCGTCGTGCATCCGTCAGCGGCCCGACGACGTCACCGGCGATCTCGTGCGTGCAGCGTTCGAGCACCGCCTCGGGGGCCCCCTTCGTGTACACGACCAAGCCCCCCTCCGCCTGCCGTCCGATCACCGACATTACCTTGCGCTCCGAGTCGAACGGCAACTCGTAGGCGACCGGCTCGTGGTCGGCCGCGTCGATGCCGGCCTTCAGTGCCGCAACGACGAGCGCCCCCTCGGTGGGATCGCCGACCACCTCCCAGCGGTCGTCCTGACCCGCCGGCCCCACGGTGGCGTTGTTGCAGCGAACGCCGATCGTGAGCACCCTGACAAGGTCCGCATCCGACCGGGGATCGACGGCGCCCGATGCCAGGTCGGCGCCGGGCGCGAACGTGCCGTGCGGTGCGTACCCCGCCCCGGACACCCGGTAGGTTCGCCGGCCGGTGACGATCACCCGCACCGTCATTTCGTTGCGGGTGAGCGTGCCCGTCTTGTCGGAGCCGATCACCGTCACGCTGCCGAGCGTTTCGACGCTCGGCAGCCTCCGCACGAGGGCATTGCGGCGCACCATTCGCTGCAGTCCCAGGGCAAGCACGAGCGTAACGACCGCCGGCAGTCCCTCCGGCACCGCCGCCACCGCCAGACTCACCGACCGCAGCAGCACGTCCAGGGGGCTGCCACCGCGCAGCAGATCGAGCGCCGAGATCAGCGCCACAAGCGCGAGGCAGACGACGATCAACACCCGCCCCAGTTCACCGAGGCGACGCTGCAAGGGGGTCATCTCCGGCGGTGTCGACTTCAGGAGTCCGGCGATGCCGCCCAGCTCCGTGTCCATGCCGGTGGCGACGACGAGAGCCGTGCCGCGGCCCGACGCGATCACCGTGCCGGCATGCACGAGCGTGGCGCGGTCGCCGAGCGGTACGTCAGCCGCCAGCACCGCGGCGGCGTCCTTGAGCGCGGGCACCGATTCCCCGGTGAGCGGCGCCTCCTGGGCGGTGAGCCCGTGGGCGACGACGAGCCGGGCGTCGGCCGGCACATGGTCGCCGGCTTCGAGCGCGATCAGGTCGCCGACGACCACCTCCCGCGCGGACACGACGGCAACAATCCCGTCGCGCACGGCCCGCGCCTGGGGCGCGGAGAGCCGCTGCAGCGCTCCGAGTGCCCGCTGCGCCCGCTCCTCCTGGAGAAAGCCGATCACGCCATTGACCAGCACGATCGCGAGGATCGCGGCCGCGTCGGCCCATTCGCCGAGCGCGCCGGCGACGACGGCCGCCACCAGCAGGATGCCGATCACCACTTCCTGGAATTGCCGCACGAGCCGTCGCCACCAGGGCACGGCCGTGGCTTCCTCGATCGCATTCGCCCCCCACGCGTCGAGCCGCCGCGCCGCCTCGGAGCCCGTCAATCCGGCCGTGCCGTCGGAGCCAAGCCGCGCGGCGACGGCGGCCACGTCGAGCGCATGCCACGGCTGGGGGAACGGGCCACTGGGCACGATGCTCTCCTCGAATGAGCGCGTAGCGCGATGCCTGCCCCTCCATTATCCGGGCCGCTCCGCGGCGGGGCGAACGCAAGCCCCAACGCCGTGCGGCAGACTAGCGGTCCGAGTCGTCGCTTCCGCCGGTCAGATAACTGGCGTAGTAGAGGAGCGTGAGCACGCTCTGGAGCGTCGCGGCGACGTAGGTCCAGGCGGCGGCGTTGAGCACCTTGTTGACGGCCGGCATCTCGGAAGCGGGCACGATGCCGAGGCCGACGAGTTGCGCCTTCGCCCGGTTGCTGGCGTCGATCTCCACCGGCAGGTTGACCAGTTGAAAGAAGACGGTGCCCGCGAAGAGCGCGATCCCGAGCCAGGCCAGCGGCTTGATGGCCATCATCAGTCCGAGCGCGAACATCGTGATCCCGAAACCGCTGCCGATGTTAGCGACGTTCACAGCGGCGTTGCGGATCGCCATGAGTGAGAAGCTCTGCGCATCCTGGAGCGCGTGCCCGGCCTCGTGGGCAGCGATGCCGACGGCGGCGAGCGACCGGCTGCCGTAGACCGCCTCGGAAAGCCTGAGCACTTTCTTCTGCGGATCGTAGTGGTCGTTGAGCTTCCCGGGGATCGCCTCGATCTCGACGTCGGTCGCGCCGGCGGAGTCGAGGATATGGCGGGCGGCCGCGCCGCCCGTCAGCGGGGCCGGCTCATGGGATGCCGCGGCGAAGGAGGAATGCACCCGCCACTGCGCCCACATCGCGAGCAGGAGGGCCGGGGCGACGGCGAGCATGTAGCCGGGATCGAAGAACATCGGCATGGTTTTGCGGGGGCTCCTGCGGGCGGGCGGGGCGGACGGGCTTCGCAACGGGTGTCTGGGTATTCTAGGGGTACGCTGCCATGCAAAGGAATGTTCGCCACCGCCGTCTCGCCCGCGTCCTGCTCGCCAGCATCGCCCTCGCGGGGTGCGGTCGGGATCAGGCACCTGCGCGCCCCCCGGCCTCCATTTCCCGGCCCACGCCCGCCCGGCCGGCGTTGCCCCTGTGCGACCGGATCCAGGCCGTCCTCACGCACGCCCGCGACCAGCGGCGGCTCGACGCATCGGTCCACGGTGCCTGGCAGATCGTGCACGGCATCCTCGCCTTCGGCCCCGACTTTCCGCTCGTGCACGACGGCACGACGACCCCCGCGCTCGACCATCTCCTGGCCGGAGGACCGGCCATCGGCTGGCAGTTGCGGCCGGGCGACCACGGTGTGGTCGCGGTCGTCGAGGAAGGCAGCACCACCGGCCAGGGGCACCCGAACCAGTGGATCGGCTACCTCTCGCAGTGCGGCCTCGAAGGCGTTCCGCTCGACACGAAGCTCGTGGTGCGCGGACGGAGCTTCTCGCTCGCCGATCTTCTCGCGCAGGCGCAGTCCGACATCCGCCCCGGCCAGGAGGCGTCGTGGACGTTGATGGCCCTTGCAGCCTACCTGCCACCCGATGCCTCGTGGCGGACGAGCGACGGATCGACGTGGACGACCGAACGCGTGGTGCAGATGGAGGCCGACGCGGATCTCTCATCGAGTGCGTGCGGCGGCTCGCATCGTCTTGCGGCACTCGCGCTCGCGCTCAACGCGCACCGAGCCACCCGCTCGGCCGCCGAGCCACTGTCGGGCGGATGGGCCGCGGCCGCCGAGCGGGTCGCCGACGCCGTTGACCGCGCCCGCCGATTCCAACAGCCCGACGGCAGTTTTTCCACCCACTTCTTCGACCGGCCCGGCACGTCGCCCGACGTCTTCGCGCGGCTCGGGGCCACGGGGCATGTGTTCGAGGTGCTCGCGATCGCCCTCGACGACGAGGCCCTGGCCGACCCATGGGTGACCCGCGCGGCGGAGCGGCTCGTGACCCTCCTCGAGCAGACAAGCGACGTGGATGTCGAGTGCGGCGCCCTCTACCATGCGATTCACGGGCTTTTGCTGTACAACCGACGGGTGTGCCAGGGGGCGTCCCTGACCGCGACCCGCTGAGAGCGGCGCATGTACGGCCTGATCTTTTTCTACATCCAGAAATTTGCCGAGAGCGCCGCGAGCAACACGATCTCGTGGAGTTCCGTCCGCTCGAGCGTGGCCACGGGGGCGGCACGGTATCTCCCGTCGCAAACCTATCCCGACGCCGACGCGGTGCAGCTGCTGACGAGCATCGCCGATTCGACCGGCCACCCGCTTCCGGAAGTGCTCGAGCGATTCGGTCGCTTTCTCGCACCGCACCTGGTCAAGGTGGCGGGCAAGCTCGTCGAGCCCGGCTGGCGGACGCTCGACCTCATCGAGCACACCGAGTCGATCATCCACGCGATGATCCGGACCTCAAATCCCGGGGCCCTACCTCCGGTGCTCGAGACGGTGCGGCCCGCGCCCGATGAGCTGCACCTCGTCTACAGTTCACAGCGGCAGCTGTGCCAACTGGCTCGTGGGCTGATGCATGGGATGGCAGACCACTACCACGAGCGGCTCGAGGTGGATGAACACGCCTGCATGCATCGAGGCGATCCGTTCTGCTCGTTCATCGTCCGGTGCGTGCCCCACGACACGCACGCCGCGGGCTCGCCGCTGGCCGACACGACCGACGTCCGGCCGGGAAGCGCGCCGGCTCCGGCCGTGCGCGGCCTGAGCGATGACGCGGTGCCGCCGTCGATCGGCGGCTACGCCGTCATCCGGCTGCTCGGCCAGGGCGGGATGGGCCGCGTCTATCTGGGCCGCGACGAACGGCTCCATCGCGACGTGGCGATCAAGGTGCTGCATCCCTCGAAGGCCCGCGACCCGGCCGCAAACCGCCGGTTCCTCCGGGAAGGACGCGCCGCCGCGGCCGTCGAGCATCCGCACGTGATGGCGATCTACCAGGTCGGCGAGGAGCGGGGGCTGCCCTATATCGTGATGCAGCGGCTCGTCGGCCGCACGCTCAAGCAGGCCCGCCAGGAGAACGGGCCCCTGCCCCACCGCGAGCTTCTGCGGATCGCGCGTGAGACGGCCGAGGGTCTCGCCGCCGCCCATCGCCAAGGACTCGTGCACCGCGACATCAAGCCCGACAACATCTTCCTCCAGGAACCCGGTGGACAGGTACGGATCATCGACTTCGGCCTCGCGCGCACGGGGGACGAGGAGGGAGGCGACGTCACGATCGATGGAGCAGTCGTGGGCACGCCCGCCTACATGTCTCCGGAGAGAGTCGAGGGCCGTGCGCTCGACGCCAAGAGCGACCTGTTCGGGCTCGGCGTGATCCTGTACGAGCAGCTCGCCAACCGCCTGCCCTTCGAGGGAAGCTCGCTGGTCTCGATGCTGGCCTCGATCTCGCGGGGCAGTCCGCCCGACGTGCGCACGTTCGCGCCCGACGTCCCGGCCAACCTCGCAAGCCTCGTGATGCGGCTCATCGCCCACGACAAGGCCGACCGCCCGGCCGACGCCGACGCCGTCGCCGCCGAGTTGGCCGCGCTCGAACGCGCGACGTAGGACAGGCTTCACCCTGTCGCGATCCTCACCGCGACACCAGCAGGGAGTGGACCGCGTCCACGAGCACGTGCAGGTCGCCGTGCCAGTCGATGGTGGTGCTCGCCTGCGTGGCGAGATGCTTGAACTGCGCCGTGCCGGCGTCGAACTCGTCGCTGCCGATGACGAGCGCGGCCGGAAAGCCCTTCTTCGCAGCGACCTTGAGCTGCTGCCCCACCCGCTTCGGCTCGGGGAACAACTCGACGGCGATCCCGGCCGCCCGCAGCGCCGCGGCGATCCGCAGGTAGTCGGCCAGCCGCGACTCGTCGAAAAACACGAGGAACACGTCGGCCGGCGTCTCGACCGCCGCCAGCCTGCCGAGCTCCTCGAGGCCGGCGAGGAGCCGGTCGATGCCGAGCGACGCCCCGACGCCCGGCAACAATTGCTTCGTGTACAAGCCCGCGAGGTTGTCGTAGCGTCCGCCCGAGCAGATGCTGCCGAGCGTCGGCAACTCGTCGAGGAAGGTCTCGAGGACGATGCCGGTGTAGTAATCGAGACCGCGGGCAATCGACGGATCGACCACCACCCGCTCGGCGGCGATTCCGGCCACAGTCGCGCCGGCGACGAGCGCCCGGAGCGCCGCCACGCCCGCCTGGCCGCTTTCCGAACCGGCCACGAGCGGCTCGAGCGCCGCGAGCACGTCGACCGGGGAGCCGGAGAGCTGCGCCATGCCGCGCAGCCGCGCGACGGCCTCGGCGGGCACGCCGTGCGCGGCCAGTTCCGCGGCGACGGCTTCGGGGGTCGCCTTGCCGAGCTTGTCGAGCGACCGGAGTACCTCGGTCGATCGCTCGGCGAGGCCCAGCCGTGCCAGCACGCCGCCGAGCACGCGGCGGTCGTTGAGCCGGATCGTGAACCGCTCGATGCCGATCGCCACGAGCAGATCGTGCACGACGAGCACCATCTCGAGGTCGGCCACGGGGCTCGTCGTGCCAATCGTGTCGAAGTCACACTGCATGAATTCGCGGTAGCGGCCGCGCTGAGTGTTCTCGCCGCGCCACACCGACGCCATGTGGTAGCGTTTGAAGGGCGTGCCGAGGCTCGCGATGTGCTGGGCACAGAACCGGGCGAAGGGCACGGTCAGGTCGAACCGCATCCCCACCTCGCGGCCACCGTGGTCGGTGAACCGGTAGAGTTGCTTGTCGGTCTCCTCGCTCCCCTTGCCCGTGAGGATCTCGAGGTATTCGAGCGCCGGCGTGTCGATCGGTGCGAAGCCGTACGATCGGTAGACCCGCCGCGCGACGTCGAGAATCCGCTCCCGCGCCAGCGCCTGCGCCGGCAGATGATCCCGGAAGCCCTTGAGTGTCCGCGGCTCGATCATGACACGATCGGCAGCAGGGACGGCTTCGGCCCGCGGATCGACTTCGTGCGGTTCTTGCGTTTGCGGCCGTCGCCGATCGACTCGCCGCCGGGTCCGAGGACCGCGTCCATGTATTCCTCGACCTGCTCCGCCGTCTCGAAATACTGATCGTAGACCCAGTCGTCCTCGTACTCGCAGTCCTTCGTCGTGTACTCACGGCAGATCTGGGGCCGCGTCTCGTAGATGCCGCAGCGGTGATCGGCCTGGAGGTGCTTGCACTCGGTGTGCACGCACACATACCAGTCGCCGTCCTCCGTGAACACCGTCGCGTGGTCGTGGAGCAGGAACCAGCGGATGTATTCGAACTCCTCCCGGGTCGTGGGCGTTTCGAGCGGCAGCGCGAAGTATCGGCAGCACTTCGCCGTGCAGTACTCGCACAGCACCTTGTCCTCGGGCACGTCGCCCCGCTTCGGCTTCGGCGGGAGCGTGGGGAGCGGCAGGTCGGCGACCGACATCGGGAATCTCCGGACGGATGCAAACCCCGCGGATGCCGCGGGGCCGGCACTATACCATCCGTGCCGCCGTCCCATGGCCTATACTCGGCCCTCCGTCCGAAGGGAGTCGGTCCATGCCGAAGCGTTGGCACATTCAGCCTCACGATCGCGCGGCCGTCGCCGACCTCGAACGCGCCGTCGGCGTCTCGCCGATTGTCGCGCGGCTCCTGGCCGCCCGCGGCCTGACCGACCGGGCGGCGGTCACCGCGTTTCTCGCGGGCACGATGGCCGACCTCCGCGACCCCGACCTGCTGCCGGGGGTGCCCGACGCGGCCGACCGCATCCTCGCGGCCATCCGTGCCGGGCGGCGGATCGTCGTCTATGGCGACTATGACGCCGACGGCATGTGCGCGACGGCGATCCTCATGGGCTGCCTCGAGGCCCTCGATGCAAACGCCGGCTGGTACGTGCCCGATCGTCTGGAGGAGGGCTACGGGCTCAACGCGACCGCGTTGGAAACGCTGGCCGCGCAGGGAGCGAGCCTCGTCGTCACCGTGGACTGCGGCATCGCGAGCGTGGCCGAGGCGAGCCGTGCCCGTGACCTCGGCCTCGAACTCATCGTCACCGACCATCATTCGTTCGCCGAGACGCTGCCCGATGCGGCCGGGCTGGTCCATCCCCGCCTTCCCGGCACGGCCTATCCCTTCGGCGAGCTCTGCGGTGCGGGCGTGGCATTCAAACTTGCCTGGGCGGTGGCCACGCGGGCCAGCGGCGCGAAGCAGGTGACACCGCGGCTCCGCGAGATGCTGCTCAAAGGCATGGGATTCGCCGCCATGGGCACCGTGGCGGACGTCGTGCCGCTGCTCGACGAAAACCGGATCTTCGTCAAGCACGGCCTCGAGTGCCTGCGGAAGCGCGGCGGCCCGGGGATCACGCGGCTCCTCGAGCTCGCGAAACTCGACGGCAAATCGCAACTCGACAGCGAGGACGTCGCCTTCCGCCTGGCCCCGCGGCTCAACGCCGCCGGCCGGCTCGGCCAGGCCGCCTGCGGCATCGAGCTCTTGACGACGTCCGACGAGGCCAGGGCCGTGTACCTCGCCAACTATCTCCACGAGCTCAACGGCCGCCGCGAGACGGAGGAGCGGAGCATCCTGCTCGCCGCCACGAAGCAGGCCCACGAGCGGTTCGATCCCGAGCGCGATGCCGCCCTCGTGCTCGCCGATGCCGGCTGGCATCCGGGCGTGATCGGGATCGTGGCCGGCCGGCTGGCGGAGCGGTTTCATCGCCCGGTCGTGATGATCGCCCAGGACGCCCTCCAGGGCCGCCCGGGCACGGGGAGCGCGCGGAGCGTGCCCGGCTTCGACGTGCATGCGGCGCTCGTCGCCTGCCGCGACCTGCTCGTGACCTGCGGCGGCCATGCGGCCGCCGCCGGCCTGCGGATCGACGACCGTAGCATCGATGCGTTCCGCGCGCGGTTCTGCGCGGAGGTGGCGGGCCGCCTGCCGGAGTCGCTGCGGCGGGCCCAGATCACGATCGACGGCGAAACGACGCTCGCTGGCCTCACGCTCGACACCGTCTCCCAGATGGAGAAACTCGCGCCCTTCGGCCAGGCGAACCGCCGGCCGCTGCTCTGCGCGACCGGCGTCAGCCTCGCCGAACCGCCGCGCACGATCGGCGGCGGGGCCCGCCATCTGGCGATGAATCTCCTGCAGCACGGCGCGAAGGTCCGTGGCGTGGCCTTCGGCGGCGCCGAGTGGCTCGACCATCTGCCGTCGCCCGGCCAGCCCTTCCACGTCGCCTTCAAGCCGAAGATCAACGAGTTTCGCGGCCGCCGCACGGCCGAGATGGAGATCGTCGACTGGCGGCCCGCCGGGGTCGATGTCACGATCGACCTGCCGCTCCTCGTGACAGCGGAAACGGCCTGATCGGCCTTGACCAAGGGTCCCGTGATAACTAAAGTTATAACGTGACCATCGAGCTCAAGATTCGTCGTGTCGGGAACTCTCTGGGAGTGATCATCCCAGCCGAGGCGCTCGCTCTGTTGAACGTGCGGGAGGGCGACCAACTGTATCTCACGGAAGCCGCCGAGGGGTCGGTGCGGCTCTCGGCCCAACGCCCCGGCTTCGCTGAAAAGGCCCAACTCGCCGATGATTTAATCCAGCGCTACCGCAACGCGCTCAATGAACTCGCGAAATGACGGAGCTCGTGTGGGTCACGGAAGAGGACTGCCTCTCCTTCCACGACAAGCTTCTATCGCGGTTCGGCGGCGCTCCGGGAGTGCGAGATCGGGGGCTGCTCGAATCCGCGTTGGCTCGCCCTCACCATCGTTTCGCCTATGAGCAGGCATCCGTATTCGAACTGGCGGCGACCTATGCCCATGGCATCGTCAAAAACCACCCCTTCATCGACGGCAACAAACGCACCGGGTTTCTCGCGGCGGCCCTCTTTCTCGAGGCGAACGGGGTTCGTTTCAACGCCCGTGAGGAAGAGGCCGTCGTGCAAACCTTGGCTTTGGCCGCGGGTGCCATCAGCGTCGAGGAATTCGCTGCATGGCTCGCATCGGTGAGCGTGAAGGTGCATCCATGATGCTGAGTCGATTGCTTGCCGTGGCCTCGTTCTTCGCATGGGGGATGCCTGCCTGGGCCGACGACTGGCCGCAGTGGATGGGGCCCGCGCGTGACGGCGTGTGGCGCGAGACGGGGGTCGTGACGTCGATTCCCTCCGCCGGCCTGCCGGTGAAGTGGCGGGTGCCCATCAAAGGCGGCTACTCCGGCCCGGCCGTGGCCGACGGCCGCGTCTACCTCACCGACTACGACCGCCCCGAGGGTCCGCTCGCCAACGCACCCAACGACCGCACGCAGCTCGCCGGCCGCGAGCGGATCCTCTGCCTCGACGCCGCCTCGGGCACGCTGCTCTGGAAGCACGACTACGAGTGCCCCTACGCGATCTCGTATGCCTCGGGCCCGCGCTGCACGCCGACCGTCGCCGACGGCAAGGTGTATGTCCTCGGCGCGGAGGGAAATCTCACCTGCCTCGATGCGGCGAGCGGCCGCGTGCTCTGGGCGAAGGACTTCAAGCGGGACTACGCCGCCCCGACGCCGATCTGGGGGTTCTGCGGGCATCCCCTCGTCGATGGCCCGCGGCTCATCTGCCTCGTGGGCGGAGCAGGCAGCGTGGCCGTCGCCTTCGACAAGGACACCGGCCGCGAACTCTGGCGGGCGCTTTCCGCGAGCGAAAGCGGCTACTGCCCGCCGACATTGATCGAGAGCGCCGGCACGCGGCAGCTCCTGATCTGGGATGCCGACAATCTCAACGCCCTCGAACCGGCGACCGGTCGCGTGCTCTGGTCACAGCCGCTCAAGCCGATGTACGGCATGTCGATCATGGCCCCGCGGGTGGCCGACACGAAGCAGGGCCGCGTGCTCTACGCGAGCGGGATCGGCCGCGTGGGAGCCCTCTACGCCCTCGCGGCCGACAGGCCGGAGGCGAAGGTGCTGTGGCGGGGCGAGCCGAAGTCGGCCGTCTACTGCGCCAACAGCACGCCGTTCATCGAGGGTGAGACCCTGTACGGCTGCGACTGCGAGACGGGCTTTTTGACCGCCGTGGA
>JBBAVM010000044.1:0-25941 GCA_040397685.1 Pirellulales bacterium | reverse complement strand
TCCGTTTTTGCGCCGGCGGCGAGGACACGGCCCAGGGGGAGTTTCTGCCGATCTACGGACTCACCGAGGGGGCCCGGCAGTCGGACGTGCGTCTCGCCGTGCAGGCGGCCCTTGCCCATGCAGGCGACATCCTCGAAGAGGCGTTTCCCGACGAGTGGCTCGCCTCAAAAAACCTGATGCCGATCCGCGAGGCGATGCGGGAGGTGCACTTCCCGACGAGCAAGGAGAAGATGGACGCGGCCCGCCGGCGATTCATCTACCAGGAGCTGTTCATGCTGCAGGTGGCGCTGCGGCTCCACCGCGCGCAGCAGGAGGGCCGCAGGGCGGCGGCTCCACTCGCGGTCGATGCGCGGCTCGACGGGCGGATCCGGGCGCGGCTGCCCTTCGCCCTCACGGCGGATCAGGACGCCGTGATCGCAGAGATCGTGGCCGACATCGCGAAATCCGAGCCGATGAGCAGGCTCCTCCAGGGCGATGTGGGGAGCGGCAAGACCGTCGTGGCGGTGTACGCGATGCTCGCGGCGGTCGGCTGCGGGCATCAGGCCGCGCTCATGGCGCCCACGGAACTCCTCGCCCGGCAGCATCTCGACACGCTGGAGAAGCTGCTCGCCAATGGCCGCGTGAATCTGGAACTCCTCGTGGGCGGCCAGACGCAGGCCCAGCGGCGGGCGGCGCTCGAGCGGATCGCGGCGGGCGAGTCGCAGATCGTGATCGGCACGCAGGCGCTCGTGAGCGGGGCGGTTCCCTTCAAGAGCCTGGGGCTCGTCGTGATCGACGAACAGCACCGCTTCGGCGTCGTCCAGCGGGCGACGCTCCAGGAGGGGCAGACGGAGCCGCACGTGCTCGTGATGACGGCCACGCCGATTCCGCGCACGATCGCCCACGCCGTGTACGGCGACCTCGACCAATCGACGCTCAGGCAGGGGCCGGCGGGCCGGCAGCCGGTGCGGACCTACCGCGTGTTGCCGAACCAGGAAGACTCGTGGTGGGAGCACTTCTGCGCGAAGCTGCGGGAGGGGCGGCAGGGCTATGTGGTGGTGCCGGCCGTGGACGACTCGAAGCGGGGGCTGGCCACGGTCGCCTCGGCATTCGAGGAACTCGCCAACGGGCCGCTGGAGGCGTTTCGGCTCTCGCTCGTGCACGGGCGGCTCAAGACGGCCGAGAAGCAGGCGATCATGGACGACTTCCGCGCCGGCAAGCTCGACGTGCTCGTGTGCACGAGTGTGATCGAGGTGGGGATAGACGTGCCCAACGCCACGCTGATGACGATCCTCGATGCTGAGACATTCGGGCTCTCGCAGCTGCACCAGTTGCGGGGCCGCGTCGCCCGCGGGGCGGTGGCGGGCATCTGCGGTGCGCTGACTCCGGCCGGCGATGCGCCGCATCCCCGAATCGACGCCTTCGTCAAATCCACGGACGGCTTCGTGCTCGCCGAGCAGGATTTCATGCTCCGTGGCCCTGGCGAGCTCGTGGGGGCGAAGCAGAGCGGCAAGATCGACCTCCTCGTCGCCGATCTCTCGAAGCACCCCACCATCGTGGCGGAGGCCCGCCGCGATGCCCTCGACCTGTTCGCCCGAGATCCCGCGCTCACCGATCCCGCGCTCGCGCGGCTCAGGAAAGTCGTGCTCGACCGCTGGGGTGAGTCCCTCGGCCTCGGACATGTAGGATAGAGAGCGTCCAGATGATCCGAGTTGAGGAGCGGACGATGACAAGCCCCGGCTGCTGTTTTCTTGGCGTGGCGCTTGCCGTGACGCTGGCGATCGCGGCAGGCGGTCGCGCCATGGCCCAGGAGGCAGCCGTGTCGGAGGAGGCTGCCGTGGAGCGCGACCGGGTGCTCTATGCCGGCCGGTGGAAGATCGTGGCCATCGAATCGGATGGCGATGCGAAGCCGGGCGACGCCCGGGAGGTGATCGTGGAGAACCGGGCCGACGGCACGTGGACGATGACGGTGGACGGCCTCGAGGTGAACCGCGGCGAGAGCCGGATCGATCCGCTCGCCGATCCACCGGAGATCGACGTCGAGATCACCTCGGGCGACGGCAAGGGGAAGGTGCTCCAGGGGATCTACGAAGTCACGGAGACCCGCCGCCGGCTCTGCTTCCGCGGCGAACAAGGCTGGCGGCCACGCGAGTTTCGCACGCAGCCCGGCGACGGGGCGGTGCTCGTGACGTTCGAAAAGCTGCCCGACGACAGACGTTCGCCGTGAGTGCCTCCGCGCGGATTGCTCGGGCTCTGGCCCGGGCTCCGATCCGGCACGACGGAAGCATCTTGATGCCAACAAAGATGATGCTATGATGCTTTCATGAGGACAACGATCACGCTTGATCCGGACACCGAAGCGCTTCTGCGCCGCGAGATGGCCCGCACCCACGTGAATTTCAAGCGAGCCGTCAACGACGCCATCCGCCGCGGACTCTCCGGAGGCCGTTCGGCCGGGCGAGAGACCGCGAAGGTGCTGCCCTTCGAGTCTGACTACCAGCCCGGCATCGACCGGCTCCGGTTGCAGCAACTGGCCGACGATCTCGAACTCGATGCCGCCGCCGCCCGCGCGAATCGGCGTTCATGATCATCCCCGATGCCAACCTGATCATCTACGCCCACAATCAATCGGATCCGGACCACGCGGCCGCCCTCGCCTGGTGGAAATCGCTGCTCTCCGGTGACGACGATGTTGGCATCCCGATTGTCGTCATCCTGGCGTTTCTCAGGCTGACGACCTCGCCTCGCATCCTTTCAAAGCCTCTCTCGGTCGAGGAAAGTGCCCGTCGGGTCGAGACGTGGTTCGATGGGAGCCACGTGAGACTGATCTCGCCGGGGCAGGGCCATGTCGCCTCCTTGCTGGCATGCCTGCGGTCTGTGGGCGTGGGCGGTTCGCTCACGACCGACGCGCACATCGCGGCGCTGTCGATCGAATACCGAGCCGAGGTTCACACCTCCGACCTTGATTTCGGCCGGTTCCCGGGAGTGCGATGGAAGAACCCTCTTCATCGCTGATGCGAGCCGGCCCCATGCACGCCTGACGACGCTAGCGGGCCGTGAGCGGCTCGGCCGAGCGCCAGGAGGAGCCCTCGCGCACCACGCGGTGGTAGAGCGTGTCGCGCTCCACGGGCTCGCGGCCTGCCTCGCGGATCAGCCGCTGGATGTGCTCCACAGAGAGCACCTCGGGGGTGGTCGCCCCGGCGTCGTGGTAGATGAGCTCGTGCCGCACCGTGCCGTCGATGTCGTCGGCACCGTACGCGAGCGCCGTCTGGGCCGTGCCGATGCCGAGCATGATCCAGTAGGCCTTCATATGGTCGAAGTTGTCGAGCACGAGCCGCGCGACAGCCATCGTCCGCAGGTCCATCGCAGGCGTCGGCTTCGCAATGTGGGAGAGCCGCGTGTTTTCAGGGTGGAAGGCGAGCGGGATGAACGTCTGGAAGCCGCCTGTCTGGTCCTGCAGCTCCCGCAGCCGCAGCAGGTGGTCGGTGCGGTGGAACGCGTTCTCGATGTGGCCGTAGAGCATCGTGGCGTTGCTTCGCAGGCCGAGTTCGTGGGCCGTGCGGTGGACGGCGAACCACTCCTTCGTGTCGGCCTTGTGCTCGCAGATCTTGTCGCGGACCTCCGGGTGGAAGATCTCGGCGCCGCCGCCGGGCAGGCTGCCGAGCCCCGCGTCCTTCATCTCCACGAGGATGTCGCGGATCGATCGCTTGGTGAGGTGGCAGAACCAGTTGATCTCGACCGGCGTCCAGGCCTTGAGGTGGAGCGTGGGATAGGCGTCGTGGAGTAGGCGGATCACGTTCAGATACCAGTCGTAGTCCTTCTGGTGGTGGAGGCCGCCGACGATGTGCATCTCGGTCGAGCCCGACTCGACCGCCTCGCGACCGCGGGCCAGGATCTGCTCGTCGCCCATCACGTAGCCGCGCTTGTCGCGGAGGTCGGCCCGAAAGGCGCAGAACGTGCAGCGGTAGACGCACACGTTCGTGGGGTTCAAGTGCGTGTTGATGTTGTAGTAGCCGACGTTGCCGTTTTTCCGCTCGCGGACGAGGTTTGCCAGTTCGCCGAGTTCGTGAAGATCGATCCGCTCGTCCCACAGCGATTCGGCCTCGGCGGCGTCGAGGCGTGCGCCCGCCTCCACTTTTTCGCGGATCGCGTCCAAAGAGTGGGTCACGGCACGGATCATCGGTCGATTCCTCTGAGGCGTCGGCGGGTGGTATGGCCGCTGGAGAGAGAACCGCAGCCGGACCCTTTTTGCAACCGAAGCGCAGCCGGACTGGTGGCCGGGGGCCCCCCGGAGGGCCATGAAACGCGGAAGAAGCCGGGTTTGCCGGCGTGCCCGCGTCAGCGGCCGTCGAAAAACGCTGTCAGCGGATAGGCCTCGCGCTGGACCTCGGCGGCGCTGTTCAGGAGCGTTTCGTAGGGGCGGTGCTGCACGTCCACGAAGCCCTTGTTGGCCCCGCCCGCGTTGTCGCCCCGCTTCGACGACGGCGGGTCGTCGGTGTACTTGAACCAGTGCCACCCGACGATCCGCTTCGACTCCAGGCACTTGAGCACGAAGTGCTGGTAGTACTTCGCCCGGTCGTCCTGCGTGCGGACGAGGAAGCCGGCCCCGCCCGTGTTGGCCATGCCTGGAACGTCCTGGGCCTTCGCATACCACTCGGTGATCATGAGCGGTTTGCCGGCCAGGCCCTCCCACAGGGCGATCTTGTCGAGATCCGGGCCCCAGACGTCGTAGTAGTTGATGGAGATGACGTCGAGGTGCTTGCCGACCATCTTCCAGAAAAACTCGTTCTTGCCGATGTGGCCGATGAGGGCGAGCAGGCGGGAGCCGATGTAGAGATGGTTGGGGTCGTGCTTGCGGATGGCCTCCCGCATGACGGCGTAATACTTCTCGGCGACGAAGGCCACGAACTGCTGGCGGTGCTCGGCCGTGATCGCGTCGGACTTGCCTCCTGGCACGTTGGCCTTCACCCATTCGCGGGCGGCCTCGCGGTTGGCATGAAGAGCCGGCTTGTCGCCACCGACCTTCAGGCAGCGGTCGAGCAGATCGACGGGCAGGGGCAGTTCGTTGTCGGAAAAGATGCCGAGGATCCAGGGATCGTCGCGGGTGGCATCGAGCCGACGGCAGTAGTCGTCGGCGAAGGCGGGGAAGTCGGGGTGGAAAGCCGGGATGCAGTCCTCGTGGAAGTGCGACATCGACTGCTTCGACTCGATCAGGCCCATCTTCTTGGCGAACGACTCCATCACGTGCATGGTCACGGTGCGGACGAGCCCCGAGTCGCTCCCCGTGAGCGCTCCCGAGCTCCAGCCGCCGGCAGTGTTGAACGCGTTTTTTCGGAGCTGCTCGCCCACGGCCTTGGCCCAGCCCGCCTTGTCGCCGAAGGCCTTGGTCATCTCCTTCTCGTCGCCCGGCTCGACGATCATGTTGATCCCCTGGCTCAGGAACAGGCAGCCGTCGGGATCGACGAACCACCACCGGTCGCCGACTTTTTGTGCATGAAAAAATCCCGTGGCCTGCTCGCGGTGGCCGCCCCAGCCGCCATAGGCGTCGAGATCGACCTTCTCCGGGCTCTTGTAGCCGTCGAGGCCGGCGACCAGCCGCGTGTCGCGGGCGACCCATTCGCCCTTGTCCTTCCGGCCGGGCGACTGCACGCGGACGGTCGCATCGGCGGCGGGCAGGTGTGCCGGCGAAGCGGCGATAAGCATGAATAGCAAAAGACTGAGAGCGTGGCGGACTGACATAGGCGTGGGTGTTTACTTCTTGGCTGGAGCGGAATCAGACTTCAGATCGAGGTCGAACGTATTGGAGCCGGGCTTGACGTCGCACGAGAGCCCGCCGCCTGCGACCTCTGCAGGCAAAACAATGGTGCCTCC
The DNA here is from genome assembly GCA_040397685.1 of Pirellulales bacterium. Classification (GTDB taxonomy): domain Bacteria; phylum Planctomycetota; class Planctomycetia; order Pirellulales; family UBA1268; genus RGVT01. The sequence goes on along the minus strand of JBBAVM010000044.1, from coordinate 20,091 downwards.
TTCCGGGGGCGTGATTGACACGGCATTCATGCCGACGACCGTGCCGAAAAGATTCCTGCCGGTGCGGAAGACCCGATATCGACCATCGGCATCCGTCCGCCCGTAGGCCGGCGGGGGTGGCGTGGCGGCGGTGGCGTCGGCCGGAACCGGCGGCTGAAACCGCAGCACCAGGCCCTCCACAGGCTTCCCATCGAGCGTGACGCGGCCCGTCACCTCGCCAAAACTACCTCCCAGCCACCCGCATCCGCCGACGACGAGTGAGGCTGCTACCACCATCTGCAATCGCAAAGACATTCCGGCCCTCCAGGCCACGAAAAACAAACCACCCTCGAGAACGAACAAGGCAGCCAAGAAGCTCGGGCCAGAGCGGCCGCCTCAGTTCGGCGATTCCGGGATCGTGCGACCGTCGTCCCTTTGGGTTAATGCCCGCAGAATATGCCATCCGCCGGCGTTCCAGGGGTTGGATTCAGTCACGGGATCTTTGAGAAAGGAAACAGATCCGTCGGCAAACAGATACTGCACGCCACCGTCGTGGGCGCTCGAAAATCCCTTCCCACGGTCGCTCGAGCCTTCAAGATCGTAAGTATCCCAGTTTTGCTTCCGGGTATCGGATCGAGCCAAAATCGCGTTGATTGCCGCGGTGCCGTTCCCTCCCGACCCGTTGTTCAATGAATACGTTCCGCAATTCCCCGTGCCGACCCACGTGCCCGCATACCCCTTGAATTGCCGCTCACCGACCATGATGGTCTTGGTCAGGCCGTCGGTGACCTGGCGGACGGTGATCCCCAGCGGACCACGGCCCGGCGCCGTGGGATGCCCCGGTTCATTGGCGCCAAAGAACATCCCCGAACTATCTTTGATGGGGCCTGCGTGGAACGGCATCGAGCCGACATAGTTGGACACGGCTGGCTGGACGGGGTTCGATCCGTCGAACAGAGTCGTGGCGCTCGTGGCCGGCTGGAAGCCGGAAAACTTGCTGAGATCTCGCAGGTCGGGAGACGTGTCGGACGGGCAGCGCAGGCCGGGGATTTTCGTCTTCACGAGGTCGATATCGGCCGCCGAGGCCCCCGAACTGGTGACGGTCCACAAACTCCGGCGGTCGGGAGCGAGTTGCGAATAGAGATCGACCTGCTCCATGTAGGGAAGGATGAAGGTATTCCATCCCCACACACGCTCGCTGTTTGCGTTGCGGCACGAATAGCCCGCCGGGAAAGCCTTCTTCGCACTCTCGTGGCTGAGGATGGCGAGGCCGACTTGCTTGAGGTTGTTGGAGCAGGAACTGCGGCGGGCCGACTCGCGGGCCGATTGCACGGCCGGCAAAAGGAGGCCGACGAGCACGCCGATGATCGCGATCACGACCAACAGCTCCACGAGCGTGAAAGCACCACGCTTCTGCGCACCATCGAAGACCATAGGGAAGATTCTCCGGGTTGTCGATCAAATGGTACGCGGAACGCGACGGCGATTCCTGAAAATCCAGCCGACGACGCCGGCGCCGAGGCCCGCGAGGACGAGCGACCCGGGCTCCGGCACGACGACGGCCTGCATGTGAACGGTCAGGTCGCGACGCTGGATCGAGCCCGACAGACTCTGGTCGTCGTAAAACGTTAGCGTGTAGTTGCGAGAGAACACGCCTTCGGTCGAGGGCGTGAAGGCGGCATCAAAGAGATTGGTGATCGCATCGGCGTCCAGGTCTGCAAACGTCGCCAGCCCCGACTCGAAGCCATTGGCATCGTTGGTGAAGCCGGTGAGCGCGAGCCCGGCTGTGAGTGACGAGCCGGCCACGCTGGCGAGATTCGTGAGCGAGTAGGTGAGGGTCTGCCTGCCGGCGGCGACATCGAGCGACCCGAAGTCGAGTGTGATCGAGCCCGTCAGCAACGGCGTGAGGATGTTCGCGCCGTTCGCCGTGGCAAAGGCCGGCGTCGCGTGGTCGAGCACGTTCACGCTCACGCTGCCCGTGCCGCTGCCGATCGCAGCCGCGTCGGTGAGCGTGAACGACCCGGTCTGGCCAAGGCCCACGGTGGTGCCCGTGAAGAACAGGCCCGAGACCGTGCCGCTCACCCCGGCGGCCAGGGCCGAGCCGCTGCTCGCCCCGGATACGTTGGAGCCGTTCGCACTGGCAAACGAGAGCGTCGCACCGCCGGCCGGCGTGATGTTGGCTGCCGCGTAGCTGATCGCGGTGGAGCCGCCGGTAATGATCGTCGCCGCCACTGGCGAGGCTGAGACGGTGCCAAACTCGGCCCTTCGCTGCACGGCGACGGCGCCATTGGAGCCGGAGCCCTGGAGCAGCGTGTAGCTAGAGTCGAGGCCGGTGGCCGTGACCGAACCGGTCTTGTTGCCGGAGTAGGTGAGCAGGTTGTAGATGCCGGCCGTCGGGCTCGTCATCGTGAGGGCGAGGGTGTTGGAGCCGCCGCCGAGCGTGAGGTCCGTCATGGAGAGGCCGCCGCCGCTGCCGCCGTTGATGGCGAATCCGATCGTCGCGTTGCCGGCAGTCGTGAGCGAGGCGATCGGATTCGACACGCCGCCGACCGTGAGCGTGCTCGCGTCCACGGTCACGGCCGAGCCGGCCGGAACCGCGGCCGACGTGCCGAGCACGAGCATGCCGCCGCCCTGGACGATCGTCGGGCTCACATATGAATTCGTGTTGGAGAGCGTCGCCGTGACGCCGTCCACGATCAGGTTGCTCGAGTTGCCGGTGCCCGTGATCCTGCCGGTGATGTTGAACTGCCCGCCCGAGAGCCGCATCGCCGCACCGTTCAGTTCGACGCCGCCCGACAGTGTGAGCAGGCCACCGCCCGAATTGCTCACGCCCACGGTGCCGCTGAGCACCGTGCCGGAGGAGATCGTGCGGCCAAAGGCTGCGGTCGCCCCCGAATAGTCGAGCCGCGAGGTGTTGCGCAGGCTGACCTTCGCCGTGCCCTGCAGGCCGGCCACGTTCGGGAGATTCAGCACGCCTGCATCGACTCCGGTCTGGCCGGTGAACGTGTTGATGCCGTTCAGCGTGGTCGTGCCGGTGCTCGTGATGGTGAGGCCGCCTGATCCGGCGGTGCCGCCGTTGACGATCGCCCCGTTGAAGACGGTGTTGCCGCTGCCGGCGACCGTCAGCGTGCGGCTCGAACTCCCCGTGGCTTCCTGGAGAAACGTCGTGCCGCTGAACGTGAGCGATTTGCCGGCGGCGATGCTATTCGTGAGCGTGCGGCTGCCACCCTGCTGCACGAGTTCGGCGAAGCCGAGGCTGTTGCCGCCGCTGAAAGTGGCGGTGCCGGTGTTGAGGAGCACGTTGTTGGCGAGCAAGAGGTCGGTGCTCGCGGCGACGTTTGGCGCCGCCGCTCCGCTGAGCAATCGCAGCGTGCCGCTGCTCAGGGCGTTGGCGTGGCCGAGGAGCAGGTTGGCTCCGTTGAGCGTCACGTTGCCCGTGAACGAGTTGCTACCCGACAGCCAGAGCACGCCGCCGAGCGTCCCGGAGATCGTTGTGTTGCCGGCGGTGTTGCCGCCCGTGATGCCGCTCGTGATCGCGGTCGTGCCGCCTGACGAAAGCGTAAAGAGGTGAGTACCGGCAGTGAGGTTTAGTGGAAGGCTGATCGTCTGAGAGTTGCCCGTAGCGGAATTCTGAAGGTTTCCGGACAGCGTCAATGCGTTGCCCGACAGCGTGAACGCCCCCGCCCCGGCATTGAACTGGATCCTGGACGTCGTGCCGCCGGCCGTGGTGTTGTTGGTAGTGGCGAGCTGCGTGGTGCCTTGGAACACCAACGCCTGAGTTGTCAGCGGATCGGCCACCGTGCCAGTGTTGTAGGTCCAGTTGGCGCCGTTGGCCCAGTTGCCGTCGCCGCCGCCGCCACTCCACGTCCACGTCGTCTGCGCGACCGCGACAGACCCGGTCATCATCATGCAGCAGGGCACGACAACGGCTGCGATGATCCGGCTGGTGATCCCGGTGATTTTTAACAGTGAGCGAACGTTCATCGAGATGCCCTGTGCGCGGCGTGCGGTGAATGAACTCATGGTTTGAAACCCCCGTGTGCGGATGACGAGATCGCCGCCTTCGCGGCTCGAATCTCGACAGGGGAATAATGGCCCGGTTCTCCGTCCCCCACAATTCGGTTTTGGGCTGACGTTCCACGATTTCGGGCATCACGAAACAGCCCAAAAACAGCCTTTTTTTAAGGTTCCGGTGGGCGGCCGGACGGTCTCCGCCCGGCTATGATGCAGGCGGGTCGGAACCGTTGATGCAGGAGGTCAGCATGCGGAAAGGCAGATTCTGGGCGGCGACCGTGGCCGCCATTGCGATCCAATCCCCGGGCTGGGCGGGTGGCGCCGACGCCGGGGCAACGCCGGGGCCGGAGGCCGCACTCGTGGCCGCCGAGGGGCTCGAGGCCACGCTTTTCGCGGCGGAGCCGCTGCTCTCGAGCCCGTCCGACATCGACGTGGACTCCCGCGGCCGGGTGTGGGTGTGCGAGGTCACCAACTACCGCGGCAAGAAAGATACGCGGCCGGAAGGGGACCGGATTCTCGTGCTCGAAGACACCGACGGCGACGGCAGGGCCGACACGCAGACGGTGTTTCACCAGGGCCGCGACGTCGATTCCGCGCTCGGCGTCTGCGTGCTCGGCGAGGGTCCGGGGCGGAAGGTGATCGTGTCGTGCGGGCCCGACGTCTTTCTTTTTCACGACGACGACGGCGACCTGAAGGCCGACCGCCGCGAGTCGCTGTTCACGAAGACGGGCGTGCCGCAGCACGACCACTCGGTGCATGCGTTCGTCGTCGGGCCCGACGGCCGGCTGTACTTCAACTTCGGCAACTACGGCAAGGCGGTGCACGACCGCGAGGGCCGGCCCGTGAAGGACCGCTTTGGCAACGAGGTGAACGCCTCGGGCAGGCCGTATCGCGAGGGGATGGTGTTTCGCTGCAAGCCCGATGGCACCGACTTCGAAGTGCTCGGGCACAACTTCCGCAACAACTACGAAGTGGCCGTCGATTCCTTCGGCACGCTCTGGCAGAGCGACAACGACGACGACGGCCATCGCGGCACGCGGATCAACTATGTGATGGAGTATGGCAACTACGGCTACAAGAACGAGGCCACGGGCGCGGGCTGGCAGGTGCCGCGGACGAACATCGAGGCGGAGATCCCCCGGCGGCATTGGCACCAGAACGATCCCGGCGTGGTGCCCAACCTGCTGCTCACGGGGGGCGGCTCGCCGTGCGGCATGTGCGTGTATGAAGGAACGTTGCTGCCGCAGCGGTATCGCGGCGCGGTCATGCACTGCGACGCGGGCCCCAATGTCGTGCGGGCCTACCATTCGCAGCCGAGCGGCGCCGGCTTCACCGCCACCATCGAAACGCTCGTGGACGGCTCCGCGGACAAATGGTTTCGGCCCTGCGATGTGTGCGTCGCGCCCGACGGCTCGCTGATCGTGGCCGACTGGCACGATCCTGGCGTGGGCGGCCACGGCATGGCCGATACGGCCAAGGGCCGGATTTTCCGCATCGCCCCCCGCGGTTCGAAGTGGTCGGTACCCACGGTGGACATGGCGACCGTCACCGGAGCGGTCGAGGCGATGGAGAGCCCGAATCTCTGCACCCGGGCCATGGCACTCGACCGCATCGGTCGCGAGCCTGGCGCCGCGGTCGCGGCCCTCGACGCGGCGGCCCGCGATCCGCAGGACGAACGGCACGCCGCACGATTGGCCTGGGCGCTCGGCATGCTGCCGGGCCGGGCGGAGGCGACCGTGCAGCAGCTTGCCGCGGCGAACGATCCGCAGATGCGCAGCCTTGCAATCAGGATGTGCCGCCGCGTTCAGGGGGACGTACTCGGGCTGGTGGAGACACTCGCCCGCGACCCCGAGGCCGCAGTCCGGCGGGAGTGCGCCCTCGCGCTCCGCGGCCTCACAGGCGAGCGGGCCGACCGGGCGTGGGCCGAACTTGCCGCGGCGCATGTCGCCGGCGATCGGTGGGAACTCGAGGCCCTCGGTATCGGCGCGGACAGTCCCCGCGATCCGCTGGGGCCGGACGTATGGAACGGGCGGCTCGCGGCCTGGCTCGCGAAGACGGGCGAGGCGTGGCGGGGGCCGGCCGGGCGGGAGATCGTGTGGCGGAGCCGGGCCCTCAAATCGGCCGAGTTGATCGCGGCCCTGATCGTCGATCCCACCACCTCCACGCCCGAGGCGCTGTGCCTCGCGCGGGCGCTCGACTTCCAGCCGCCGGCGGCCTCGGCGGCGGCCATGGCCGCCGTCGTGCCCGGATTCACGGCCCCCGACGAAAAGCTCCGGGCGATCCTCCCCGAACTCGTGCTCCGACTCGATCCCGGGGCGGCGGCCGTGCCGGCCATCGCGCGGCGGATCGACGAGGCGGCGTCGTTCGCCGGCGGCATGCCCGCGTTCGTGCGGATCGTGCGCCGCTTCCGCTTCACGCCGCGCATGCCCGACCTGCTCGCGATGGCGGCGGCCGCCGCGACCGACGAGTCGGTCGCCATCGATGCCGTGTCGGCCGCGCTCGACCTCGGCGGGGCTGAGGCGATCGGCGCCAGGCTCCGGGGAGCCGACGCGCCGGCAACCGACAGGCTGCGAAACGCCCTCGGCGGGGCCGGCAGCACGGCCGCGGTCGGCGTGCTCGAGGCCGAACTCCGCGATGCTTCGGCCGCGGATGCCGCGCGGGCGGCGGCGGTCCGCGCGCTCGCCAAATCGAAGACGGGCGGCACGCGGCTGGTGGCGCTCGCGAAGGAAGGCGCCCTCGCCGGCCCGCAGGCCCAGGCGGCGGGCGTGGCCCTCTCGGCCTGCCCCTGGGGCGACGTCCGCGAGGCGGCCGCGGCCGTTCTGCCGCTGCCGAAACCGCGCGGCGGTGGCACGCTGCCGGCGGTCACGGATCTGGTGCGGATGGAGGGGGACGCCGCCCGCGGCCGGGCACTCTTCGCAGGCGCCGCCACCTGCTCGAAGTGCCACGTCGTGAACGGGGCGGGCAAGGCCGTCGGCCCCGACCTCTCGGAGATCGGCTCGAAACTCGCGCGGCCGGCCTTGTACGAAGCCATCCTCGCCCCCTCGGCGGCGATCAGCCACAACTACGAGACCTGGACGGCGATCCTCGCCGACGGCCGGAGTGTCACGGGGCTGCTCGTCTCGCAGTCGCCCGCGGAAGCGATCGTGCGGGGTGCCGATGGGATCGACGTGGCCTTCGCGTCCGCCGACATCGAGGAACTCGTGAAGCAGCCGGTCTCGCTCATGCCGGCCGACATCGCCGCCGCGCTCACCGCGCAGGAGTTGAGCGACGTCGTCGCCTGGCTCGAAACCCTGCGCACGGCGAACTGACGAGGCCGGCTTCTCGTGTGGCTCCGACACGCGGCGAGTGCACTATCCCGCAGCACGCATGCCCGTTTCCGCAGTTGAGACGGGAGCGGTGAGAACGTGCAATGAAGGGGGGCTTGAAACCGGCACGGCCTGGGGAGGTTCGGCATGTTCCGATCATCGTGGAAACGCCCGGTCACGACGGGCGTCGTTCGGCGGCGGCGGAACGGGCTCTACGCGATCGAACGCCTCGAGCCGCGACAGCTGCTCGCGACGTACTACGTGAGCCCGACAGGCAGCGATTCCAGCAGCGGCACATCGGAGGCCAGCGCCTGGAAGACGATCGTTAGGGTCAACAACGGCACGTTCAGCCCCGGCGACAGCATCCTGTTCGAAGGCGGCAAGGTGTTTGCCGACGGGCTTTGGTTCAGCCAGGGCGGCACGGCCATAAACCCGATCACCATCGGCTCCTACGGCACCGGCCAGGCCACGATCAGTCCGGCCGCCGGTGAAAGCGGCTTCTACGCCGACAACTGCGGCGGCTTCGCGCTCACGAACCTGAAGTTCGTTGGCGTCGGTGCGGCCACGAGCACCAAGGCGGCGGTCGGCTTCTTCAACGATCTGGCCGGCAACGTGAAGCTGCCGCGAATCTCCATCGACCAGGTCGAGGTCACCGGCTTCTACAAGGGGCTCACGGTCGGCGGGTGGAATGGAGCGAGCGGCTACGACGGCGTGAGCATCACGAACGTCCACGCCCACCACAACCGCCACGTGGGCATCCTCGTGTACGGCCCCCCGCTCAATCCGACGGCGCCCACCTACGCGATGACCAACGTCTACGTCGGCCACTGCCAGGCCAACAACAACGACGGCGACCCGACGTCGCTCGAAAACCACACCGGCAGCGGCATCGCGCTGGGCGGCGTCAACGGCGGCGTCGTCGAGCGGTCGGTGGCGTTCGAGAACGGCATCAACAACCAGCCCAGCGAGGGCCCCGTCGGCATCTGGGCCTACGACTCGACGAATATCGTCATCCAATACAACGAGTCGTACAACAACCGCACCGGGGCCGGCAACGACGGCGACGGCTTCGATCTCGACCAGAACGTCACCAACTCCGTGCTCCAGTACAACTACTCGCACGGCAACGACGGGGCCGGGTTCCTCATCTGCTCCGGGCCGGGCACGCTCAACAGCAACAACATCGTCCGCTACAACGTCAGCGAGAACGACGGCCGGAAGCGGACCTACGGCGCGATCTCGACCTGGGGATTCGTGACCGGCCTGCAGGTCTACGGCAACACCGTGTCTATGGATCCGCCGGCCGGCACCAGTTCCAGTACGCCCATGGCCCTGAGGCTCGTGGGCACCGGTCACCGCATCTTCAACAACCTGTTCGTCACGACGGGCGGCGTAACGCTGGTCCGCTACGACGTGGAGCCGAGCCGCAATCCGCTCTACGATCCCGCCGTCGATCAGAACATCCTGCTGCGGGGCAACGCCTATTGGTCGAGCGGCGGCGGATTCAAGATCATCTGGGGCGCGACCACGCATACGAGTTTTTCATCGTGGCTCGCCGCCAATCCGACCCAGGAACGCGTCGCCGGCACGGTCGTCGGCAAGAACGTCGATCCGCTGCTGACGGCGCCGGGGGGCGGCGGCACGATCGGCGACGCGGATCTCCTCGAGACGTCGCTCGGCGCCTACAAGCTCCAGCCACGTTCGCCGCTGATCAACGCCGGGCAGAGCCCCTTCGCACTCTTCGGGATCGATCCCGGGAGCCGTGATTTCTACGGCACCGCGATCCCGAAGAACGGGGCGTTCGACATCGGTGCCAACGAGTCGCTGTTCTCCGGCCCGACGGTGGCTGCCGCCGCCGCTGCGACCCCCAGCCCCGTGACCGGCAAGACGGCGACTTTGAGCGTGCTCGGCGCCGACGACGGCGGCGAGGCCACCCTGACATACACCTGGGCGACGCTCTCGCGGCCAGTCGGTTCGGCGGCGCCGTTGTTCAGCCTCAATGGCACCAACGCCGCCAAGAACACGGTGGCGACGTTCTCGAACGCGGGGTCGTATCTCCTTCGGGTGACCATTGAGGATGCGGCAGGCATGACCGTCACGAGCGACGTCGCCGTCACCATCAACCGAACCGTCTCGAGGATCGCCGTGACGCCGTCGGCCTCGACGGTGAGCCGTCTCGGCACCGTACAAATCACTGCGGTCGCATACGACCAGTTCGATGTCGCGATTCAGACGCCGCCGTTGTTCGCGTGGTCCTTCATCCCCCCGAAGGCGCAGACGGCGAGGCCCCCGGGAGAGTTCCTGGGCTCGATCACGAGAGCGGGCTTGTTCACGGCGGGCTCCAGGATCGGCACCGTGAAGCTCAAGGCGGCGATCGGCGGCGTCAGCGGCACGGCAAGCATCACGATCGTCTGAGGCGGCCGCGGCCGCGTGCCCGTGCGGCCACTGCCTTCACGGGCGGAGGTGCCGGTCGGCGAAGTCGAGGAACACCCGCCAGTCGGTGGCGAGCGTGGTGTGGCCGCCCGTGTGCATGTGGTAGCCCAGGTCGTTCAGGATCGGCACGTCGGGCGTGGGCTCAGGTTCGTCCGCCAGGCCGCGCTTCCCGAACAGGGCGTACACGGGCGACGCGGCCTGAGCCGCCAGGAACTCGCCCCGCGGGTCCGACCACAGGTCGCTGCTGCCGGTGTTGAGCAGGAGCGGCCGCGGCGCCGTGAGCGCGACGAGCATGTGGGCATCGACCGGCAGCGCGTCCCAGTTGCGGTGGAAGCGGGCGAAGTTGCGGCAGAACTGATAGAGGTAGGTGGTCGTCATGTTGTCCACGTTCTCACCGAAGTCGCGCCGGCTGAGGGAGGCACCGCCCTCGCCGGAGCAGCTGGCGATCACGAGCGCGATCCGCGGGTCCTGGGCGCTCGCCCACAACACGGTCTTGCCCAGCCGCGACATCCCGAAGGCGATGATCTTGTCGCCGGCGACGTGTTTGTTGGTGAGCAGAAAGTCGATCGCCCGGCTCAGACCCCACGCCCACGCCCCGATCGCCCCCCACGCGTCATCCGCAGGCGCGGCCTGGCCGGGCTCGAGATACGACGCCCGCACGCCCCAGGGCAGGCCTTCCCCCTTCTCGAGGTCGGGCTCGATGTCGCCATGGCGGACGAAGGCGATGCCGTAGCCGCGCGACAAGACGAGCGGCACGTCCCATTCCTTCGACTGCCCGCGCGGCGCGTCTTCCGGGGGCATGACCATCGTTCGCGTCTTGCGGTCGAGCGTCGGGTGGAGATTGACTCCGGGGTCGTCCACGACCGTCCAGTTGCCGCTGAAGTGCAGGCAGAGAAACACGGGCACCGGCCCGGCGGCCTCTGCCGGCGTGTAGAGCAGCAGGTGCATGACCGGGCTTTCGGCCCGATCGGAAACCCGTATTTCGGCCTGGGTGCGGCGTGCCGTGCCGCCGAGCGCGACCGCGCCGTCCTCGACCACCCGGACTTCGTAGCCCTGCGGCAGTCCGGGCGGCGTGCGGCCGAAGATCTGGCGCTCGTACAGGCCGAGAATCTCCGGCCGGCGTCGGGCGATCCAGTCGTCGGCCGTCCGCACGGGCCTGCCGTCCTGCATCGCGAGCACGTCGGGCAGGGTGTAGGCCGGCACCGCCGATTCCTGTTTGTTGACGTGATCCTGGCCGGCTTTGACCGGCACCTGCGTGGTGCGCGGGGGGCGGGCCGGCTCGACCGCGGCCGGGGCGAATGTCTGCAGATCCGGCAGGACGGTCGTCACGCCCTCGGCAGGCACGTCGAGCCCGGCGCTCCAGACGACGCCGTTGAGGATGAATCGCCGCAGGTTCTCGTCGCGCCAGTTGCGGTAGAAGTGCGGCATCACGATGGCGAAGCCGCGTCCACCGCCCGGCCGCTCGACGCACCAGGCCACGGTTTCGCGCCGCGGTGCGTCGGGTGGCAGCATCGACGTGGCCAGGGCCGTGACGTTCGGCGCCATCACGTTGCCGGGGCCGAAGTAGTTGTTGATGTAGGGTTCGTCGTGGAGCGTGAACTCTTTCCAGCCGCGTGACACGGGGTGCGATGGAGCCGCGGGGGTGATCGTGGCCCGCTCGAAGAATTTCGCGATCGACTGGTGGTGCGCGCAGGAACGATTGGCGAAGTAGCCCCCGAGCCAGCGCAGCAGGGGATGGTCGCCGTCCGGCGACACGTCGTTCCCGAGCAGGCCGGTGGCGTAATGCACGCAGGCGATCCCGCAGCCCCGCCGCATCATCGCATCGAGGTCGGTGAGGTTGCGTTCCGGATCGGGCAGGCGGTTCGCCGGGAACGTGTCGCCGATGAAGACGACGCAGCGGGCCAGAGTGCGCTGCGCCTGATCGGGCCACCCCTCGACGACGTCGGCCCGCACGTCGGGCACATCAGTCGTGTTCTCGAGGCAGTGCTTCAGGAGCCGGCCTCCGGCCGCAACCTCGTGGGAGCCGGGGGGATGATCGCTGGGGCCGACCACGACGAGGACCCGGGTGGGGTCTGCAGCCGTCAGGGGGAGCGCGGCCCACCATCCCACGAGCACGACCGCCAAGCGCAAGACATGTCGCATGGGAAGACCTCGTTCAGCTGTCCGCCTTGATCGCCTTGAGCGCGGACGCTTCCGGCTCCAGCCGCTTGTAGAACGCGTCGAGCGGGTAGCAGCCGCTCCGCAGGCCGTGCCGCGGGGCGGTTGTGCAGTCGGAGAAGGTCCGGCAGATGAGCCCGCGCACGAGCGGCCGGCCGGCGAGTGAATCCGCCGGGAGTTCGGGATACGAGAGCACCATCCGCCCGAGGCCGACGGCGTCGATCCAGCCGGCCCGCACGATCGCCTGGGAGGCGTGGACGGCGTAGTCCTGCAGATAGCTGTAGCCCGAGCCCACGAGCGGCAGCCCGGGCACGGCCGCTTTCGCCTGCCGACAGGCGTCGATCTGCCGCCACACGCCCAGGAGCGGGTCCTCGGGCGGCGGGTAGCCGTCGGAGGGCGGAAACGCCGCCGGCCGCTGGATGTGCGGCACCGTGTAGGGGCTGCCCGCCGAGAGATTGACGGCGACCACGCCCCGGTCGCGAAGGAGCTGCAAGAGTGCGATCGGCTCGGCGAGGTCCATGCGCGTCGGGTCGCGGGCATCGACGCCGAAGCCGCAATCGTAGGGGAGATGATCGGCGAACGGAAAAGGCTCGCCGTGGTCGCCGACCTTGTGCCAGGGCACGACGTCGAACAGCGACAGCCGCACGCCCACAAGCAGCCGCGGGCAGGCGGCCCGCACCCGCTCGATGATCCCGAGCAAAAGCCGCGTCCGGCCGGCGAAATCCCCGCCGTAGGGCCCGGGCCGCCCCCGCGCGGAGAGGAATTCGTGGAGCAGGTAGCCGTGGCAGGCCTTGATATCGACCATGTCGAAGCCGGCTGCGTCGGCATCCCGCGCGGCGGCGATGTACGCCTCGATGAGCCGCTCGACGTCGGCGTCGGTGAGCACGCAGGCATCGTCGGCGGGATTCACGCCATGGCGGGCGTCGAGCAGCGGGTGGTGGTAGGCGATCCGCGGGCTGCGGCCGGCGGGCGTCGGCTTCGAGAACCGGCCGGAGTGGGTGAGCTGGAGGGCGACGACGAGGTCGTCGAGCGTGCCGAACTTCGCCAGGTGGGCGTCGCGGAGCGCCGTGAGCAGCTCGGCATAGCCCGCAACGCCGCACTCGGGCGCGCAGAGCTGGTTTGGATTGGCCCGTCCCTCGGCGACGACGGCGACGGCCTCGCCGCCCCAGACCAGCTTCGCGCCGCTCTCGCCGAAGCGGGTCCAGCGACGCAAGAGCGTGGGCGTGGGGGCTCCGGCATCGGTCGCGTCCCAGCCTTCCATCGGATGGATGCACCAGCGGTTGCCGACGGCACGCCCGCCGATCGCGAGGGGCTCCGCGAGCGGCGAGCCGGCCGCCGCCGAGAGCACGTCGTCGTCGAGCGGAATCGGCGCCGCGATTGCGGCCAGATGCGAGCGAAGTTCGGCGGCGGAGCGAAACCTGGCGATGCGGGGGATCATCGGTTGAGGTCCTCGTGCGGGCGCTCGTGAAAGGGTTCGTCCGGATCATACACCCCGCCACCACGCCGAAATCGAACCGTTCTCAGGAGCATTGGCCGCATGGCATAAAACCATCATCCCGTGCCGGGCGATGCCCGCGCGGCCTGCCGAGCGGACTGGCGAACCCGATGCGATTCGCCGATACTCCCCGCATGACCTCCATCGACATTGATCCTCTGTCGCTCGTGCGCCCGCGGCGCCGCATCCGCGGCATGTCGGCGATCCTGCTGCCATTTCGCGGTGCCGGCGGGATCGACTGGGACGCGTTCGCCACGCATGTGAGCTGCACCGCGGCCGCCGGGATCGCGCCTGCCGTCAACATGGACACTGGCTACGTGCAGCTGATCGACGATGCGACCCGCCGGCAGGCGCTCGCCATCGCCCGCGACGTGCTCGGCCCGGCTGGTGAACTCGTCGCGGGGGCGTGCGTCGTCGATACGAGGGGCAGCGCGTTCGACGAGGCGGCCTACGGCCGGCAGATCGACATGATCGCCGCCGCCGGCGCGGTGCCGGTGATCTTCCCGTCGTGGGGGCTCACCACCGGCGGCGATGCCGACTTCCTCGACCGCTATCGGCGGCTTGCGGCACGAGTCGAGCGATTCATCGGGTTCGAGCTCGGCACGGCCTTCGTGCCGTACGGCCGCGTCCTCTCCCTCGAAGCCTACGGCGAACTCATCCAGATCCCCAACTGCCTCGGGGCGAAGCACTCGTCGCTCTCGCGCCGGCTGGAGTGGGAGCGGCTCGCCCTGCGCGACCGCGTGCGCCCCGAGTTCCACGTGTTCACGGGCAACGATCTCGCGATCGACATGGTCCGCTACGGCAGCGATTGGCTGCTCGGCCTCTCGACGGCCGCGCCCGAGGCGTTTGCCCGCCGCGACCGGTGGTGGGCCGAGGGCGACCCGCGGTTCGACGAACTCGACGACGCCCTGCAGGCCCTCGGCGACTTCGCCTTCCGCGAGCCCGTGCCGGCCTACAAGCACTCGATGGCGCAGGCCCTCTTCCTGCGGGGAATCCTCGAGTGCGACGAGCCGCACCCCGACAGCCTGCGGCGGCCGGAGAGCGACCGCGAGATCATCGCCAGGATCCTCGACCGCATCGAGCGGGCATTCACGGCCGTGTGACCGCCGGCCCCCGCGATCAGCGTTGCCGTTTTCGAGAGTCGATGTGCATCAAAGATGGTTTTTCGTGAGGCGAGTCGCCTGCGACGATGCAGCCTGTTGCAAGGAGCAGGCGATTGAAGCCGATTGAAAAGCACACGATCGGAATGGGCGACCGTTTTGCCCGGCAGGGGCAGGCGCAGTTGGCGGCCGTGTGCCGGGCCCACGAGGAGGGCATCGGCGTGTTCCCGGTGTGGAACAAGTCGAACCGCGAACACACGATCGTCGGCAGCCATCCGGACGATCTGCGGGCCGAGGCCGACGCGGCCGTGGCCGCCCTCGGCTGGCAGAGGCCGTATTACGTCGATGCCGATCACATCGGCCTGGCGACGGTCGATCGTTTTTTGGCGGCGAGCGATTTTTTCACGATCGACGTGGCCGAGGCGATCGGCAAGCCGGCCGCCGCCGACCGGCACGCGGCGGCGCTCAAGGCGCTCGGCCCGCTGATGGGGGCGATCGACGTGCCCGGCCTGCCCGGAGGGCTGCGGATCGATTTCGCCACGGCCGAACAGACGGTGGCGAAGTTTTTGCCGGCAGCCGAAGAGGCCGGGCGGATCTTCCGGCACATCGCCGCGCACCGCCACGACGAGGAGTTCGTGACGGAGGTTTCGATGGATGAAACCGACGCCGCCCAGACGCCCGAGCAGCTGTTCGTGATCCTCAAACTGCTCGCCGACGAGGGGATACCGCTGCAGACGATCGCCCCCAAGTTCACCGGCCGCTTCAACAAGGGCGTGGATTACGTCGGCGATCTGGCCGCCTTCCAGCGGGAATTCGAGGCCGACCTGTGCGTGCTCGCCTTCGCCCGCGATCGCTTCGGGCTGCCTGCCACGCTCAAGCTGAGCGTGCATTCCGGGAGCGACAAGTTTTCGCTCTACCCCGTGATCAAGAAGCTCCTCCGGCGACATGACGCCGGCGTCCACGTGAAGACCGCGGGCACCACCTGGCTCGAGGAGCTGATCGGCCTCGCGGAGTCGGACGGCGAGCCGCTCGCACTCGCCAAGGAAATCTACGCCCAGGCCCTCGACCACTACGCCGAGCTGACGGCACCCTACGCCACCGTGATCGACATCGACATGCGGCGGCTGCCGACGGCCGCCGACGTCGCGGGCTGGTCGGCCGACGGGTACGTCTCGGCCCTGCGGCACGTGCCGTCGTGCCCGGCGTACAACCCGCACTTCCGCCAGCTGCTCCACGTGGCATTCAAGGTGGCCGCGAAGAAGGGAGCCCAATACTTCAAGGCCCTGGAAGAGCATGCGGCGGTCGTCAGCCGCAATGTCACCGACAACCTGCTCGACCGCCACATCCGCCCGATCTTCGGCTGACCGTCACTGCGGTGAGGCGGATGCGTCGTCGAGCCGCGCGGGCTCGAGCTTCGGAACGAGCAGGTGGATGATCGCGAGCGCCGCAAGATACGCCGAGGCGCAGATCACGAAGATCGGCACGTAACTGCCCGTCTTCTGCAGGATCGCCCCCACGACGAGCGCGATCAGCATCCCACCCACCGACCCGGCCATGCCGCCGATCCCCACGACCGACGCCACCGCCCGGCGCGGGAACATGTCGCTCGTGAGCGTGAACAGGTTGGCCGACCAGCCCTGATGTGCGGCGGCGGCGAGCGACACGAGCCCCACCGCCACCCAGAGGTTCGTGGCCCGTGCCGCGAACAGCATCGGCACCACCGCCAACGCGCAGACGAGCATGGCCAGCTTGCGGGCGGCGTTCGCGCTCCATCCGCGCTTGAGGAGATGCGACGACAGCCAGCCGCCGCCGATGCTGCCCACGTCGGCCACGAGGTAGATCACGACCAGCGGCAGGCCCATCGTCTTGAGGTCGAGCCCGTGGTTGCGCTTGAGAAAATCGGGCACCCAGAAGAGATAGAGCCACCAGATCGGATCGGTGAGGAATTTGCCGAGGGCGAAGGCCCAGGTCTGCTTCAGCGGAAACACCGCCGCCCATGGCACCGGCACGATCGACTCGGGCGGATCGCTGTGGATGAGGGCCAGTTCCTCCACCGACACGCCCGGATGCTCCTCCGGGCGGCGGTAGCCCGCGAGCCACCACGCCACCCACACGAACCCCAGCAGGCCCGTGGCCAGGAACGCCCATTGCCAGCCGTACTGCACCGTGATCCAGGGCACGACGAGCGGCGTGACGAGGGCGCCGATGTTGGTGCCGGAGTTGAAGATGCCCGTGGCGAGGGCCCGCTCCTTCTTCGGAAACCACTCCGCAACCGCCTTGATCGACGCCGGGAAATTGCCCGCCTCGCCGAGGCCGAGGATCACCCGCGCGAGCGCGAGACCCGCCGTGGCTCCGCCGAGCAAGAGCACCTGCGGGGGATCGATCGACACCGTCGGCAGCCGCAGCCAGGGAAGGCGATCGGCGCAGGCATGCGCCATCGCCCCGATGCTCCAGACGACGACGGCGATCGAGAAGCCCGCCCGCACGCCGATGCGATCGATGATCCGGCCCGAGAGCAGGAGGCCCACCGCGTAGGCGGCCTGGAAGCTGAACACGATCGCCGCGTAGTCGCGCTCGTCGAAGTGAAACTGCTCCTGGAGCGTCGGCTTGAGGATGCCGATCACCTGGCGGTCGATGTAGTTGATCGCCGCGGCCATGAAGAGCATGCCGCACACGACCCAGCGCACGCCCCAGCCGCCGGTCTGGGTACGCGGAGCGTCAGGAGCGGTCCGGTCACCTCGGGAAGTCAAAGTAGGCTCGTGCATTGTCGTGGCAGATACCGCGGACCAAGCGGCCCACGAGTTCGAAGTCGGAGGGAATCTCGCCGCGATCCATGTCGCGGCCCAGCAGGTTGCAGAGCGTGCGGCGGAAGTATTCGTGACGCGGATACGACATGAACGACCGCGAGTCGGTGACCATCCCCACGAACCGCGAGAGAAGGCCGAGGTTCGACAGGGCATTGAGCTGCCACTCCATCGCCTCCCGCTGGTCGAGAAACCACCAGCCGCTGCCGAATTGCACCTTTCCGGCGATCGCGCCGTCCTGGAAATTGCCGGCCATGGTGGCGAACACGTAGTTGTCGGCGGGGTTCAAGTTGTAGAGGATCGTGCGGGGCAGCGAGCCGTCGCCGTCGAGGGCGTCGAGATAGCGGGCGAGCGAGACGGCCTGGGGGAAATCGCCGATCGAGTCGCAGCCCTGATCCGGCCCCCGCATGCGGAACATTCGGCCGTTCACGTCGCGCAGCGCCCCGAGGTGAAGTTGCATCGTCCAGCCGAGTCGGGCATAGAGCCGGCCGAGGAACAGCATCACCACCGCCGAGTAGCCTGCTCGTTCCGCCGCCGACACGGGCTCCCCGGCCAACGCGCGGGCGAAGACGCCCGCAGCTTCTTCCGCCGTGAGCGACGGGGCGGGGCAGGCGTCGAGGCCGTGGTCCGAAAGCCGACAGCCGAGGGCGTGGAAGGAGTTGGCCCGGCGTTCGAGGGCGGCGAACAGGTCGGGCAGGGTGCGGATATCGAGCCCCGCGGCCGCCGAGAGCCGCTCGATCCAGGCCGCGAAGCATGCCGGACGATGCACCGCCAGCGCGGCATCGGGGCGGAACGTGGGGAGCACCGTGGTGGGGAGGTCGCCCTCTGAGAGGGCCCGGTGGTTCGCAAGCCCGTCGGCCGGGTCGTCGGTGGTGCACAGCGTCTCCACCCGGAACGCATCGAGGATCCCCTGGGCCGAGAGTCGGGGCGTGGCCAGCTGCTCGTTCGCCGCCGCCCAGATCCGGTCGGCGGTCCGCTCATCGAGGAGTTCCGTGATGTCGAAATAGCGGGCCAGTTCGAGATGTGTCCAGTGGTACAGAGGGTTGCGAACCGTGTGCGGCACCGTCGCGGCCCAGGCCCGGAACTTCTCCAGCGGCGCGGCGTCGCCGGTGCAGAGCCGCTCCGGCACGCCGTTGGCCCGCATGGCCCGCCATTTGTAGTGGTCGCCCTCGAGCCAGATCTCGAACAGATTGCGAAACCGCCGGTCGGTGGCGATGTCGGCGGACGACAGATGGCAGTGGTAGTCGATGATCGGCTCGGCAGCCGCAAAGTCGTGGTACAGCCGTCGGGCCGACCGGCTCGCCAGGAGAAAATCGTCGTGGATGAAGGTCGGGCTGGAGACGATCATGGGTATGGCGTTCGGCGTGTCTGGTCAGGGGCTGCGGGCCGTCTTGCGGAACTCGGCCGGCGTCAGGCCGACCACGTTGCGGAAGGCGGCGAAAAATGTGTTGAGATTCGCGTAGCCGCAGCGCTTTGCGATGTTTTCGATCTTGTCGTCGGTCTCGGAGAGCATCTGCTTGGCCGCCTGAATCCGGGTGCTGCGGATTTTCTCGCCGGGGGGGCAGCCGACGTGTTCACAGAACGCCTGGTGGAGGCCGCGGCGCGACATGCAGGCAGCCTCCGCAACTTCATCGACACCGATCGGGTCGGTGAAGTTTTCTGCGATGTAGCGGAGGGCGAGCACCACGCCCTCGTGTTCCACGGAAAGGATGTCGCTGCTCATGCGCGGAATCACGCCAGCGGGCGGGATGCGCACCGGCTTTACGGGCCGCTTCTCGCCGCGCATCATGCGGTCGAGGATCGCGGCCCCCTCGTAGCCCTGCCGCTCGAGGTTCGTGTCCACGCCGGAGATCGTCTTGTTCGCCGTGCCGACCGAGAGCAGGTAGTCGTCGATTCCCACGATCGCCACCTGGGAGGGCACGTGGATTCCCTCCGCTTCGCAGATCTCCCGGACCTCGACCGCGAGCGTGCCGTTGGCCGCGAACACCGCCAGCGGCTTTGGCGACTTCTTCAGGAACGCGAGTAGCCAGTCGCGGCGGCGCAGCCAGGTGTTTTGGGTGGCTCCCTGGGAGTCTTGTGTCTCCCAACGGAGCCAGATGCATTCGTGGCCGCGGCGGGCGAGTTCATGGATGAAGGACTCGCCGCGCTCGACCTGCGACCAGTTCTCCGAATCGCTATAGAAGCAGAACCGCCTCAGGCCACGCTCGAGAAAGTGCTCCGCGACCAACTCGCCGGTCTTGGCGTGGTCCTGGACGACATGGGCGAACGGCAGGTGGGGCCGGCGAAGCGAGAAATCGACGGTCGGTTTCTTCACCGACAGCACGAACTGCACCAGATCGTCGCCGCTCGCCAGCCAGGCGAGCACGCCATCTCCGCTCCAGCCCCACGGGATGACCTTCTCGTGGATGATGCTGTGGGCGGCGAGGTGCCAGTGGTGCTCCATGGCGTAGGCGGCGATGCCGCGGAGCAGGCGGTGGTCGTACCAGCCGAGGGCGACGAGCACGTTTTTCGGCCGCTTGGTCACAGAAGTCCGTTCCGGCAGATGCACGGGGCGACGATTCGGTGCCGCCCAGACCCACGATCGCCGGACTGTCCCGAAGCCGCAATGCAGAATTCAGCACCCGCAATCCAGTTTACGGCATCGTCACCCCGGTGTGCTCAGGCGTGGTGGCCTGAGCGGAGCGCCGTCGTGGCAATCCTGTTCGGCACGGCGGTGGCGGCCCTGTGGGGCAAGCGTCCCGCTTGCCTTGTCGTAGGACAGGCTTTAGCCTGTCATGCCTTGTCGTAGGACAGGCTTTAGCCTG
>JBBAVM010000043.1:5525-26109 GCA_040397685.1 Pirellulales bacterium | reverse complement strand
AGGCGCTGATGCTCAACCACAAGGGCGAGGTGGCCGAGTGCACGGGCGACAACGTGTTCGTCGTGCGGTCGGGTGTCCTCCTCACGCCGCCCCCCGACGCCGGCATCCTCGAGGGAATCACGCGGAACGCGGTCATGGAGCTCGCCCGTGCGGCGGGAATCGACTGCCGCGAGGCGACGCTTACCCGCCACGACCTCTACACCGCCGACGAGTGCTTCCTCACCGGCACTGCAGCCGAGGTGATCCCCGTCGTGGATATCGACGGCCGGGCCATCGGCGCGGGCACGCCCGGCCCCGTCACGAAGCGACTCACCACCGACTTCCACGCCCTCGTGCGAACGTAGTGCGGCTCGTAGGACAGGCTTCAGCCTGTCGTGCCCCTTGTCGTGGGACAGGCTTCAGCCTGTCGTGCCCCAACTCGCCCACCCCGGCTCAGGGTTGCCCCGTACCATCTCGCCGGACGTTCACTCCGGCCCTCCAGGCCTCCGCTCACTCGGATGTGCCTGCGCTCCGGCATCCATGCCTGCGCTGGTCACATACGCCGGCTCAACGGTAGGGGGCAACCCCTCGCCTCCCCTGAACGGAAGCCCGAAGCGCAAGCGAGGGAATGTGTTTCTCCCTCGCTTGCGCTTCGGGCTTCCGTCAAGGCGGCCGCGCTACCGGCGATCCTCGTCGCCGATCGCATCGTAGCGCGAGGCGTAGCCGGGCTGCTTCGCGCGGACGAGTTCGGCCTCGTACTCGCGAACCACGCGATTCTGGATCATCTCGCGGCACGAGGCGTTGATCGGGTGGGCGATGTCGGCATAGAGCCGCAACCGGCCATCGTCGTCGCGCGGCGGAGGCGGCTCGGCCTGTTTCCGCCCGCACTGGTTGCAGTAGCCGGCCCGGAGCGGGTTCTTGAATCCGCAGGCGTGGCAGTGGGACGACAGCTTGCGGCTGGGCATCGCGACGAACGGGCCGGACGGACCGACGATGATCTTGAGATCACGGATGACGAATGCGCCGTCGATCGTGATCGAGCAGAATGCCAGCAGCCGTTCGGCCTGGTTCTCGACGAGCTTGACCCGGACCTCGGTGATCTCCATGCCGTCCCCCTGCGCGTGTCCCCCGATCGGTCCGCCCCGCGGACCCCGCCTGACCGAGCCACCGAACCGAATCCTAACACATCTCGCCGGCGGCTGTGGACAGGATCCGGACCGGAAAAACCCCGGGCCAGCCGGCGGATTCCAGCCGTGCCGCGAGGGCCGCGGCCGCCGGCTGCGAGGGAACGATCGCGAAGCAGGCGCTGCCGCTGCCGGTGAGCATCGGCCGCGTCGCCCCGGCGTCGCCCAGGGCCTCGAGCAGCCGGCCGACGTCGGGCGAGAGGGCGCGGGCCGGCCCTTCGAGCGCGTTTCGCATGCGCTCGAACGCCCCGCCGAGATCGCCGGCCACGAGCCGCTCGGCGAGCCGAGAAGCACCGCCCCGCTCCGCCTCGGCGGGAACACATCGGGCGTAGACGGCGGCGGTCGAGAGGCCGCCCGCCGGGCAGGCGATGACCGCGAACAGCGGCGGGATCCCATCCACGCGTGCGAGCACCTCGCCACGTCCGCCGGCGATCGCGGGGCCCCCGACGAGAAAAAAGGGCACGTCGCTACCCAGTCGCGCCGCCAGCGCGGCGAGCCGCTCGCGTGGCCAGTCGATGCCCCATACCCGCGCCGCGGCGACGAGCGCCGCCGCCGCGTCGCTCGACCCTCCGCCGAGGCCCGCACCCGAGGGAATCTCCTTCACGAGTTCGACCTCGAGCCCACGGCTCTCCCCGGCCGCCTGGGCGAGCAGCCGCGCGGCACGGACCACGAGATTCGAGTCGTCTTCCGGCACGTCGCGGATCAGGGCCCGCGCCTCGGGCCGCGCGAGGCGGCCGCCGAAGCGGACCGTGAGCCGAATTTCCGGAGCCGGCGACACTTTGACCGTGAGCGTGTCATGCAGGCTCACCGGCACCATCAGCGACTCGATCTCGTGAAACGAATCGGGCCGCCGGGCGAGCACGGCGAGCGAGAGATTGAGCTTCGCCGGCGCCTGGATCGTGATCACGGCGATCGCTACCGCCAGTTGGCGACAAACGCCACGGTCACGAGCGACAGGACGAGCCCGATCGCCACGAGCACGGCGAGCAGGATCGAGATGCTGCGGCCCGCCCACAGGTCGTCACGGATCATCTCGGCCCGATCGGCCTTCTCGAACGAACGGTTCCAGACGGGAAACGCCCGATCGTCGTACACCCAGCGGGTGCGCTCTTCGAGTTGCTTCTGGCTCATGGCGTGATGGGGAGGGGTTCACGGGCCGGCGTCCCTGCCGGCGTATGATGGTGTCGTCGTTCGCCAAACTTACCTCCGGCCCGTCCGCGACACCAGACCGCGGCCCGTTCCCCGATGCAGCACATCCTCGAAGCCGACGCCGCGCTGCCCGAGTGGCTTGCGGCCCAGGGACAGCCGGCGTGGCGGGCCAAGGCGATCCGCCGCTGGCTGGCCGCCGGCCGCGCCGGGTCGTTCGAGGCCATGACCGACCTGCCCAAGGGGCTGCGCTCGGCCCTGGCGACGGAGTTTCGCATCTGGACGACGTCGATCGCACGACACACCCGGGCCGACGACGGCACCGAGAAGTTGCTCCTCGAGCTCCACGACGGCCAGCGGATCGAGTGCGTGCTCCTGCGTGAGCAGGGGCCGAACGCCGACGAGGCCGGCGCCCGCCGCACCGTGTGCATCAGTTCGCAGGTGGGCTGCGCGATGGGATGCGTGTTCTGTGCGAGCGGGATCGACGGCGTGGTGCGAAACCTCACGACCGGGGAGATCGTGGAGCAATTGCTCCGACTCCAGGCGTTGCTTCCCGCCGACGAGCGGCTCAGCCACATCGTCGTCATGGGCATGGGCGAGCCGCTGGCGAACCTCGACCGGCTGCTGCCGGCGCTCGCCACGGCGCAGGATCCCGACGGCCTCGGCATCTCGCAGCGCAGGATCACGATCTCGACGGTCGGCCTGCCTCCGGCGATCGACCGGCTCGCGGCGGAGCATCCGGTGTACAACCTCGCCGTCTCGCTCCACGCGGCCGACGACCAGCTGCGCACGCGTCTCGTGCCGGTGAACAAGGCGATCGGCCTGGCCGAGGTGATGGCCGCGGCCGACCGCTACTGGGAGGCCTCCGGCCGGCGGCTGACATTCGAATACGTGCTGCTCGGCAAGCTCAACGACCAGCCGGAGCACGCCCACACCCTCGTCCGGCTCCTCGCCGGCCGTGCCGTCCTCGTCAACGTGATCCCCTACAACCGCGTGGCCGGCCTGCCCTACGAGGAGCCGACGCAGGCCGACCGCGAGCAGTTCCTCGACATCCTGCGGGCGGCGGGCGTCAACGTGCACGTGCGCCGGCGCAAGGGCGCCCGGATCGACGCCGCCTGCGGCCAGCTCCGCCGCCTCGCGGCCGAGCCTGCGTGACGCGCCACGTCGCAGCCGCTTACGCGAACCAGCCGAGGAGCAAGACGGCGGCGAGCACGAGGCCGAGGATGCCGCCGAGCCACACCGCCCAGTGGACCGCGGCGAAGCGGATCTCGGCCGGATCCTCGTGGTGCGTGGCCGCGAAGATCAGGCTGGCCAGCGCCATCAGCGGCAGGCCGAAGAAGATCCCGGGGACGCGATCGACGAGCGCGGCGAGAAGGAGGGGCGGGACGAACGTCGAGGATGCGCAGAATAGGGTGAACACGGTGATGGCCTCCATGCCGGCGGCGGATCGGGGGGGTGTCAGGTCTTGCGTTCTTGCTTGGCCTTGCGGTCGTCGTCGGTCGGCGCACCGAGCGGTCCGGCCCACGCGTCATAGATCACGAGCACGTTGAGCATGCCGGCGAGCATCGTGTAGAGCGTGCCGATGTCGAACCAGCGGCCGAGCCGTCGGTGCCAGTGCGACACCTGCTCGCCGCGAAACTGCTTGAGCGGCGGCCGATCGAAGAAGTCCTCGGCGTCGATATCGGGGTCGGAGGCTGCGAGCCGATCGGCGTAGGCGCGGGAGACGTACTGCCCGGCGACGAGCGGCGGCGCCATGAACGGGCTGCCGAAGAGCGGCTGCCGCGCGACGCCGTTGAGCTGCCACGACTGCACGACCGCCGGCAGGGCCACGAGACCCGCGCCCGCCTGGCAGACGAACGGCCAGCGTGTGTCGCCAGGCTTCCACGACGCGTAGACGACCTTGCCGCCGCCGAGCCACATGCCGGCGAGAAACGTGCCGAGGATCGCGCCCATGAACAGCCGGCCCTTGAACAACCGCCCCTGGTAGATCTGCCCGAGGCCGGGGACCGCCCATGACAGGAGCGCGGCGAGGGCGGGGTTCCGCAGGTCGATGACGGCGCCATCGTCGGGCGAGACCGCGACGATCCGCGATGCCTGATCCTGCTTGCCGCGCGCGTATGCCACCGAATGCCGCTCCGAGATGGCCACGAGTCTAGGCGATCGCGGGCGGATTCGAAATCATCGCGCGTTTTTTCGGGACGCCGGTTCCTGCTACCATCGGGCTGCAGCCGGAGAGGCTTCCCAGATTCGCCAGACGGAACCATCCCATGCGGCGCCGGACACTGCTGGTCGTCGGTTTCGTCGCGTTCGCCGGATGCACTGGCGGCAAGCGCGCCACGGGGAAGGGTCGGAGGCAGGCGTTCGGGAAGCGGCCGAAGGGGCCTCAGACGATGGGCAATCTGCTCGTCGAGGGCTACATCGGCGACCTCAAGAACGGCTCCACGGACAGCCGCATCGCTGCGGCCCGGGAACTCACGAACCTGGGCTCCGCGGCACGCGCCGCCCTTCCGGCGCTCGAGCCCCTCGCGAAGCACGCCGACGCGAAACTCAGCGCCGCCGCCGCCGCCGCGATCAAGGCGATCAAGACGGCGAACGTGAAGTAATCCTCTATCCCCACAGCCGCCGGACGACGCGGACCTGCGGGTTCACGGGCGGTTCCTCGGGACCCTCTCCGCCCGGACCTGTCAGAGGCATCGCGGCCGAGGGCTCGAGTTCCCGCCAGGCCCGCTCGACCGTCGCCGCATCGATCTGCTCGAGCCCGTCGCCAGCTGCCGCCGCGAGCGCAAGGTGCGCCAGCCGCGCGACCGTCCGCGGCACACCCGCAGCGAACCGTGCGAGCGTCGCCGCGGCGTCGGGCGTGAAAATGTCAGCGCGTCCGCCGGCCCGCTTCAGCGCCCGCGCGAGGAAACCGGCGACGTCCGCCTCATCCCAAGGACCGAGTTCGACCCGCACCGCCGCCCGCTCGCGCAGCCCGGCCGGCAGCGCCGCGGCGCCCGCGGGCGTGGCGGTCGCCACCACGGCCACGCGCTGGAACCGCGGCTCGGCCGATCCGATCAGCCGGGCGATGCCGTCGATGGCGTCGGCCGGCGCCCGATCGATGTCATCGAAGACGAGCGCCGTCGTCCGCTCCATGAGGGTGTTTTCACGCAGCCTGTTCTCGAGTTTCTGCCAGGGGCGCAGAGGCTCCGCGCGGCTCGCGGCGTCGAGCGGCAGCCGCTCGAGGAGCATCTCGATCCACTCGCCACCGGCCAGCCCCCGGAGCGAGAGGAGCGCCGTCTCCGCCCCGAGCCCCCCGAGTCGGCGCACCGTGACGGCGGCCAGATGGCTCTTTCCGCACCCCTCCGCGCCCACGACGAGGGCGAAACGCTGCCGCTCGTCGAGGAGCCACTCGAGCCGCGCAAGCGCCTCCTCCTGGGCCGCGCCGCGATGAAATGCGGCCGGCTCGAGCGCGCCGTCGAAGGGCGCCGCATGGAAGTGCCAGTGATCGCGTACCATGCCGCGGAGTCTAGCGGCTCGAGCGGCCCGGGTCAGGAGAAGATTGGCCGCTGGAAACGCACCTTTCCGAGTCCCGATGCCCCCATGAGCGAACGCTTCTTTCTCGCCTCCCAGCCGCAGGACGGCCGTGCCGAACTCGTCGGCGACGAGGCACGACACTGCGCGCGCGTGCTTCGCGGCAAGCCCGGCGACACGGTGACGGTCTTCGACGGCGGCGGACGAACGTGGCCCGCCCGGATCGTGGCGATCGGCCGCGACCGCGTGGGGCTGGAGGTCGGCCCGCCGCAGGAGGCGGCCACCGCGTCGGCGTCGCTCACGCTCGCGGTGGCGCTCCCCAAGGGGGATCGCCAGAAGTGGATGGTCGAGAAACTCACGGAACTCGGCTGCGCCCGCCTCGTGCCGCTCGTCACGACGCGCGGAGTCGCCGAGGCGACGGCGGGCACGATCGACCGGCTCGGCCGCGGGGTCGTCGAAGCGTGCAAGCAATGCGGGCGAAACACGCTCATGGAGATCGCGCCGCCGCAGACCGTGGCGGCGGTGCTCGAAGGCCTCGAGGCGGCGACGCTCGGTGTCATCGCCGACCCCGCGGGCAGGCCTGCGGGGTCGCTCGTGGGATCGCACGCCGGACCGATGCTCGCGCTCGTGGGCCCGGAGGGTGGGTTCACGACCGAGGAGATCGCCGCCGCGGAGGCGGCCGGCTGCCACCGCCTCGCGCTTGCGCCGCACATCCTCCGGATCGAGACGGCGGCCGTCGCAGTCGCCGCTGCGGTCTGGGCAGCCCATGCCGGTCCGGCTCCCCGGGCAAGCGGCATGTGAAACCAGGCAAGCGGGCCAACCGACGGCAACTGGCCCGCTGCGTCCGCCTGGGAAAGGTCGCCGGGGCGAAGGTCGGGGATTCCGGCAAGGTTCGCCACCCCGCCCCACGGCATCGCGGGCCCTGCGGACGGTTCGCCGAAACCAGTCGTTGAAGAGCGTCGTTTGAAAACGTCGGTCACGACGAGGAGACAGACATGCGCACGGTCATAAGCCTCCTGCTCGCGGGCCTCCTGGGCGCGGCGGCGGTGAGCGATGCCGCGGCCGCCTGGCCGTTTCGGCAGGTCTGGGAGAAACGGCGGGCGGAACTCTACGCCCAGCTCTCCCGAGACGTCACGCACAAGGTGCATGTCCGCGTCGATGCCGCGAAGCAGGACCTCGAAGCGGCCCTCGAGGCGCGGGTCGCCGCCGAGGCGGCGAAACTCGCCGAACAGACGCGGACCGATGCGGCTGCACTCGAAAATCTCTTCGATCAGGAGGCCGCCGAACTCGATGCCCGCATCGACAAGGCGCTCGAGACGAAGACCGCCGCCCTCGACGCCAGGTTCGAGAAGGAAGAGCGTGACATCGACGCCGCGCTCGCCGGCGAGTCGCAGAAGCTCGCCGCAGCGGCCGACGCGCGGCAGAAGGAGACGCTCGCGAAGATCGAGGCGGAGATGAAGCGGATCGAACGGCAGTCGGCCGCGGAGGTGGAAAAGCTCCTGGCCGCGACCGGAAAGCGGATCGACGGCGAGATGGCGAAGCTCGACGCGGAGATGGCGAATCTGAAGACGCGGCTCGACGGCCAGTTCGCGGCGCTCGCCAAGAAGCTTGAGGCGGAGCGGGCGGCGATTCCCGCCCCGCCCCCTGTCCAACGAGGGCCGGCCCCGCAAGAGCCCGAGCAGCCCGCCACCGACGCCCCGCCCCCCCAGTAATCCGCCTCCCACGCAAGCCCGAAGCGCGAGCGAGGGAATCCCCGCCCGCTTCCCGTCCCCGCGCCCCGGATGCGTCATTCGCAGCACGGGCAGCGCTGGGGAACGTCGATCACGAGCGTGGCGGCATACGAGGTCTTGTCGAAGCCCTCACCGCGTTCCTCCGGCCTCACGAGGTGCGAGACGACGAGCACGACGTTGCCCTCTCGGGGCGTGTAACTGCACCGCCCATCGGCATCGGTCCTGCGCTCGTGTTCGGCGTCGAATCCTTCCTCGAGCGTCGCGCCGCGTGGAATGAAGGACACGACCTGATCCGCCAACGGCTTTCCCTTGAACAGCAACGTCACGGTGATCGGCTTGCCCGGCCCAGAGCCGAGCACCGGATGGCCTTCGAGCACCAGTTCCAGCGGATGGCCGAGCGTCCCTGGCGGGCTTCCATTCGACGGCGCCGGCCTGTCGAGGGACTCCGAGGCGAGAAAGTAGGTCTTGCCCCCCTTGAACCCCATCGCACCATGGCGGATGCCCTGCCGGAAGTGGCTGACACAGTGCAACCCTTCGGCGGCCGGCACGAAACGCCCCGACCAGAAGCCCTCCTTTGGTGCGTAGCCCACGTCGACCATCTCGGGCACGAGGTCGGTCTTCCGCCCGTCGGGCCCGAGCACCTCGACCTGCACCTGGTCGAGCGATCCGACCTTGCCCGCGATCTTGAAGTCGCGGTGGTCGTTGCCATGGTTCCCGAGGAAGAGACCGACGTGCACGACGTCGCCGGGCCGCACCAGCCGCGGCGCCGACTCGAGCCACGTGTCGTGGGCGACGGCCGACAGCGGCCAGAAGGCCGCCGTGAACAGGGCGGCACGCAGGATCGTCTTCACAGACCTAGTCATTCGACACCACCTCTCCGCCGTTGATGCTGTGCAGGCCGCGATGCAGCGCCGCGTCGATCTCCTCACCGAGCACGACGACCCGGCCGTCGCCAAAGAGCACGGTCGCGCCCCCGCGGTGATGGCTCTTGGGCCCGAAGAAGCCCGACCAGTGGACGACGTAATCGGGAATCGTGCTGTTCGGTGTCAGGAACCCGTTCGTGAGGCTGTTGCCCTGCGTCGTGGCCGCCCACGAGAGCCCCCGCCCCCGCATCGCGGCGCTCGACGCTCCCCGCCAGGTCGTGATCGACTGCCAGTTCGCCACGAGGGCGTCGATCGCCGTGGTGGTGGGCGTCGCGCCCGCCGGGCCGACCAGCGTGGTGGAGGTCCAGCCGGTCGAACCGTTGAGCGTGTACTGATACGGCTGCGGCGGGGGGAATCCGGCCGGAAACGTCACGGGATCGCTCACCGCGGTGATGCTCCGCACCGCCTCGCTCGCGATCACCGTCTTCGACAACCCATCGGTGACGTGCCGAATCCTCACCTTCGAGTTCTCGTAGACGATGCCGTCCGTCGGCTGGCCAAAGTTCCAGTAGCAGCGGCCCGCCCCGTCGGCGGTCGCGCTGCCGAAACTCACCATGTAGTTGTTGCCGCCGTACTGGAAGCCGTTCGCCACCTGCACCGTCGGAGCGGGATCGCTGGGGCACAAGAGCAGGGGGATCGGCGTGGCGAACAGCGCTGCGAACGCCGCGCTGGGCGTCTGGATGGCGAAGTTCCCGGTGAACGCGGCCTTTGTGAAGTCGAAGCGGTCGGCCAGCGTCGCCTGCTCGGCGTATGGCAGCAGCCGCGCGTGGAGCGACCACCCGCCCGTGGCCGTCGCCGACACCGTCGTGCTTCCCCGTGCGTCCGTCGCCGGAAAGTGCCCCCGGCTCGACTCGTAGTTGAGGAGCGCGAGCCCAAACTGCCGCAGGTTGCTCGCGCAGGAGTTCCGCCGGGCGGACTCCCGCGCCGCCTGAACGGCCGGCAGCAGGAGGCCGACGAGCACGCCGATGATGGCGATCACGACCAACAACTCGACCAGACTGAACGCCGCGCGCGCACGCGGCACGGGATCCATGGACATGAAGGCTCCTCGGCGTGGATGGGGAAGCGCACGGCCTCGTGCATCCGCGGTGCGCACGGCGCGGCACCACGACGGACGCTGGCGAAAGACCGGCTCTCGAGCGGCGCGACGCGCCGGCTCAGGCCACCCGCGGAGGAGGAGCGTCGGGCTTCACCCGCTCCGCCCGACAGACGTCGTCGCCGTCAGCCCACGGCTCGACGAGCGGTACGACAAGGACCACCGCCACGACGGGCGGCGGCGGCAGCGCCCCGCCGATCGCCAGCCACTGCGACACGATGCCTCCGCAGGCGAGCATCGACGAGAGGACGACCGTGCGTCGCGACACGGGCTCAGCGGCGGAGTCGGCCGGCTGATGCGAGGCTTCCACAGGCGGCTCCGTGCAACAGGCGGCCTGCCGCTTCACCGCACAGCACGAGGTGGGCGCGGGTGTCTCGGCCGCCGCCGCGCGCCGCGCGAGCGCCGCAATCAGGCCCGGCTCGACGCGGCGGGCCTTCGCCCAGGCGAGCAGCTCGGTGGGCGTGTTGCAGCAGCAGTTGGAAAAGCACTGCTCCGCCGTAGCGCAGCCACACGGCTTGTCCATGCACGGAAACGGCCGCGACCGATCCTTGCCTGCCAGCCGCTTGGCCGCGGCCGACTCAGGGCTTGCGGGCAGCATGCCACCGAGCGGCAGCGGCAGGCCCGACACGACCACCGCGTAGCCGACCGTGGCCAGCCAGATCGTCGCCCGGCGAAGAAACGTGTCGCGTTGCATGGATACAGAGACTATCCCTGGCCCGCGCTGCATACCAGTAGCCCAAACCGGCTTCGGGGTTACCCCTGCCGTTGAGACGGCGTATGTGACCAGCGCAGGCACATCCGAGTGAACCGGAGCCTGGAGGCCAATCCTGTTCGGCATGGCGATTGCGGCCCTGTGGGGCAAGCGTCCCGCCAGCCTTTGGTAGAACAGGCTTCAGCCTGTCGTGCCTCAACTCGCCCAAGTGGCTCCGGGCTGCCGTGTTGGCGCGCGAGGATCAAGTGGGAGCCGGATTCCGCCTCGTCACGAATCCGCTCGATCGGCCGCCTGAGCTGCTCGCGGAGATGTATCGCTTGCGGTGGATCATCGAGATGCTCTTCCGCACGTTCAAGCAACTGCTCGGCTGCAAGATGGTGTGGTACGACCTCATCGGCACGCGGGGTTGGGGCTCCCCGAAACGCCCTCGGTTCGACGGCAGCCCGAAGCGCAAGCCAGGGTGAAACGCATTCCCTCGCTTGCGCTTCGGGCTTCCGTATTCGGGCTTCCGTACAGGGGAGGCTCGGGGGAGTCGGCGAACGCTTCCCGAACGAGGGCCGCGGCGGCCGGAGTGAGGAGACTTTTGCCGCTCCCCCGAAGCCGGATTGAGCGCGCGAGGGACGAACGAACGATTGCCATCAGCGATGAAGTCGCGTGACGCCGGCTCCGAGGCGGGCTCTTCTCGCCTGCCTCGAGTCACAGCGCCTCGAGGCTCGTGACCGCGGCGGCGAGTTCAGCTTCCGCCTGGAAGCCGTCGACGGGTTCGAGGCCGATCCAGCCGCGGTAGTGCCGTTCTTCGAGCGCCGCCAGCACGTTCGGCAGATCGACCTCCCCGGTGCCGAGGATCACCGCTCGGCCACGGCCCTTGAACGCACCCCGGATCGCGTCGGTCGCGTGCACATGGCCGATGTGGCCGGCGAGCGTCTCGACGGCGGCGACGGGGTCGTGGCCGTGCACCACGAGCGCGCCGGTGACGACGTGGCACGCGATGCCGCCCTCGGGCAGGGCCGCGAGCAGGCGGACGAGATCCTCCGGGCTCGAACGCCCGGCCTCCACGCAGAGTGTCGCACCTACGCGGTCGCCCCACGCGGCGAGATCGCCGAGCACGTCCACGAGCAACCGCCAGCGTGGATCGACGGGGCCCTCGGCCGGGGTCGGCGGCGGAATGTCGCCCACGTGGTTGAGCACGATGCCCGCGCCGAGCGCATGGGCCACTTCGAGCGCCGACTTCGTCGCGGCGATCCGGCCTTCGAGCCGTTCGGCATCGGCATAGCCGCCACGGGTGGGAAACGCGGTCGCGGCCACGAAGAGCCCCTCGTCGGCCAGCCACGTGCGGATCTGCCGAATGCCGCTCTGCGACAAGTGCTCCGCGGGAACGCCCGAGCGCAGGTCGAGTTCGACTCCCGTCAGTCCGAGTTCACGAGCCTTGCGAAAGGCCGTCCGCAGATCGCGCGCCAGCGGGATCGCAGGCACGCTCAAACGGGAGGTTTCCATGGGTCGGGAGTCCGGTCGCCGAGGATCGTTGCGGATTGTATCCTGCCAGGCATGCACTCTCTCGATCATGTCACTGCCGAACTCGAAAGGCTCGCGCCGCTGCGGCTGGCCGCCGACTGGGACACCGTCGGCCTGCTCGTCGCACCGCGGCGACCGCAGGTGGCCCGGGTGATGACCTGCCTCACGCTCACGCCGGCGGTGGCCGCCGAGGCCGCCCGGGCCGGCGTCGATCTCGTCATCACGCACCATCCGCTGCCGTTTCGCCCGGTCCCGCGACTCACGTCGGATTCCGACACCGGCCGCGCGCTGCTCGAACTCGTCGGTGCCGGGGTGGGTGTGTGGAGCGGCCACACCGCGTGGGACTCCGCTGCCGGCGGCATCAACGACCAACTCGCCGCGCTGCTCCAGTTGGAACGGGTCGTGCCCCTGGTGCCCGATGCGGTCTCACCGCTCGCCGGCGTGGGCAGGGCCGGGTCGGCGCCGGCGGGCGTCACGGTCGGCACCCTCGCGCGGCGGGCCGGCGCGGCCCTCGGGGTCGCGGCGGTGCAGTTGGCGGGCCCCGCGGATCGGGACGCGGGACGGGTCGGAATCGTCTGCGGCTCCGGCGCGGATCTCGTGGCCGACGTCGCGCGGGCGGAGTGCACCACGTTTTTGACCGGCGAACTCAAGCTCCACGATGCCCTCGCCGCGGTCGCCCGCGGCCTCGCCGTGATCGCCGTCGGCCACCATGCCAGCGAGCGGTTTTCACTGGACGTCCTCGGCCGCCGCGTCGCGGAGGCGCTGCCGGGGCTGGAGTGGCGGTCGAGCGAAGCCGACACCGACCCGCTCGTCTGGCAGGCGATTTGATCGGCGGGTTTTCGCTTCTACACTTACGGGGTGTTCGATTCCCCGCGGCTCGGGCAGATCCTGTGAAGCGCTTTCTCACCGCCCTGCCCGTCTACAATGAGGCCGCCCACGTAGCCGGTGTGCTCGACGAGGTGCTGCGGTTCGCGCCGGACGTGCTCGTCGTGGACGACGGCTCGACCGACGGCACGGCCGATCTGCTTCGCGAGCGGGGCGACGTGCGCGTCGTGCGGCATGCGGAAAACAGGGGCTACGGCGCGGCGCTGGCGACGGCGTTCCAGACGGCCCGCGATGGCGGCTGGGACGGCCTCGTGACGATCGACTGCGACGGCCAGCACCAGCCCCGGCTGATCCCCGACTTCACGGCCGCGCTCACGGAACGACGGGCCGACATCGTGAGCGGCAGCCGCTATCTCGCGAGTTTTCCCGGTGACACCGCCCCGCCGGTCGCCCGCCGGCGGATCAATGCCGAGATCACGGCGGAGATCAACGCCCGGCTCGGTCTCGCGCTCACCGACGCGTTCTGCGGTTTCAAGGCCTACACCCGCCGCGCGCTCGAGCGGCTGCGGCCCACCGAGACCGGCTACGCGATGCCGCTCGAGGTCTGGGTGCAGGCCGCCGCGGCCGGGCTGACGGTGGTGGAGCTGCCCGTGCCCCTGGTCTACCTCGACCTGGCGCGGAGTTTCGGGGGCGCACTGGACGATGCGGCGACGCGTCTGGCCTACTACCGCCTCGTGCTCGAACGAGCGGAGTCGGCCGTGGCGGCCGCGGCGGGCGCGGCGACCTGATCGCGGCCGACCGTTCATGCCCCCATCCCGAAGCACGCCGAGGCCCCCCGAGCGATCGGGCGCACGGCTTCTCGATCCTCCGGTTCACCCGTCCCCGGCGAATCCGGCCGACTCGATCGAGACGCTGGTGGACAACAATCGGCTCCTGCGGGCCGCCTTCGACACCCGCATCGGCGACCTGAAACTCTGGGAGCTCGTCGCAGCGACCCGCCGTGAGGTGCTCACGGTCGCGGCGGAGTACACGCAGAGCTACCGCGACGCCGACCGCCCGACCGACGTGGCCGACTGGATCGCCCGGCCGATCGTCATGGGAGGTCACCAGCCCGACTTCTTTCATCCGGGCGTGTGGCTCAAGAATGCCGCCCTCGACGCCTACGCCCGCGCCGTGTCGGGCACCGCGATCAATCTCGTCGTCGATACCGATCGCTGCCTGCACGCGAGCGTGGGAGTGCCGGTGGGCACGCCGCGCGAAGCGCACCTCGAGGAGGTGCCGTTCGACGCCCCCGCGGCCGAGATGGCGTGGGAGGAGCGGCCGATTCTCGACCGCGACCTGTTCGCTTCGTTCGGACCACGGGCCAGCGCCCTCCTCGCGCCGCTCGAGCCGAACCCGATCCTCAGGCGCTGGTGGCCGCTGGCGGTGGAGCGCGCGGCGGAGTGCCACCGCCTCGGCCTGGCGCTCGCGCAGGCCCGCCACGCGCTCGAGGAACGATTCGGCTGGGAGACGCTCGAGGTGCCCGTGAGCGAACTGGTGCGGCTGCCCACGGTGATGGTCTTCACCGGCTGGCTCCTCGCCCACGGCCGCCAGTTCCACGAGGCCTACAACGCGGCGCTGGCCGGCTATCGTCGGACCCACCGGGTCCGCGGACGGGGCCGGCCGATGGCAGATCTGGCGCTGCGGACCGAGTCGCCCGGCGGGGAGCCGTGGTTCGAGGTGCCGTGGTGGATCTGGTCGCGCGACGACCCGCGGCGGCGGCGGGTCTTCGCCCACGTCGGTGATGGGGGAACGCTCACGCTCTCCGACCTGGAGACGGTGCGGGTCGAACTCCCGATTTCGCCCGACACGTCGCCGGCCAAATGGGTGGACGCCTTGTCACGGCTGGAGGAGCATGCCATCCGGCTGCGGCCCCGCGCGATCGTGACGACGATGCTCGCCCGACTGATGATCTCCGACGTCTTCGTGCACGGGATCGGCGGCGCCGCCTACGACCAGCTCACCGACGCGATCGTCCGCCAGCTCACCGGCTGCGATCCGCCGCGCCACGCGGTGGTGTCGGGCACGCTGCGGCTGCCGATCGACGAACGTTTCCCCGAACTCGCCGCGGCGGACCCCGCCGCCGATCTCGCGGCGGTGCAACGGCTGCTCCGCGACCTCGAGTTCCATCCCGAGCGGCACCTCGAACCGCTCGAGCGGCAGTCGGAGGAGGTGCGCGAGTTGGTGCGCCGCAAACGGCACTGGATCGACACCCACCCCACCGTCACACTCGCCCGGCGCCGCTGCCACGAGATCCGCGCCTGCAACGAACGACTGCAGCCGCACGTCGATGCGCTGCGCTGTGCTGCGCTCGATCGAGTCGGCCCGCTCGCCGTGGGCCGCAGGGCCCGCGACGTGCTTCGATCCCGCGCGCATCCGTGGTGTTTTTTCCCGGAAAAGACGCTGCGGTCGTTCCTGCTACTGGAAACCGACTGAAAATCCCCATATCTTGTCGAGCAACGGACTGTTTCGAGGCACTCCAGGGAAAGGAGCGACCATGGGTCGGAGAGATCGTTCCCCGCAGCGTTCGGCGGGTCGGGCTGCGAACCGGGGCACCGCACGGCACTCCACCGCACGGGTGGTGCGGGCTGCCAAAGCGACGGCCAAGACGGCGACGCAGCCCCGGAAAGCGGCCTCCAAGGCGGTGGCCACCATCGAGATTCGCCCCGCAGGCACCGTCGTCAGCCGGCGGCCGGCCGCGAAACGGGCGGCCATTCGGCACCTGCCGGAACACCCCATCCTCCCGCTGAAGCCCCCGGCCTGGATGCTCGAGGAGTGCCACGTCGCTCCGGCGCGGGCGGGCGACCAGAGCGAAATCCTGCAGTTGCTTTCCGGCCTGCCCGCCCCGCCCTCGAAGGGGGAATTCCACGCCGCCGTCGATCATCCCGACCACGACGCCGCCAACCGGCTCGTCGCGCGGCTCGCGGGCCGGATCGTCGGCCACGTCGAGGTCATGCCGCGGACCGTGCTGCTCGACGGCGTGCCGCTCACGGCCGCCGCGATCGACCGGGTCGCGGTCCTGCCGGAATGCCGCGGCGCCGGACACGGGCAGCGGCTGGTCCGGGCGGCCGAGGATCGCATGCGCCAGATCGGCGCCTGGGTGGGGTTGTCGCGCACGCGGATCGCGCCCTCGTTCCACGAGCTCGGCTGGGCCGTGCTCGGCCGCGATGGTGCGACGCCCGGTCGGCCGACCGAAATCCTCGCCCGACTACTCGAGGCGCCGCAGCGGGCGGGCGAACCGGTCACGATGCGGCAGTGGCGGCATGTCGAGCTGCCGGCGATCCTGCGGATCTACAAGCAGAACGCCTCCCGGTTCATCGGCCCGCTCGACCGCAGCGAATCCTATTCGCGCTGGCTGATCAGCCGCGGCGCATTCGACTCGCTCATCGTGGCGCTCGTCGGACAGGATCGCTACGACCTGCACGAGACGACCGCTCGGATCGTGGGCTACTGCATCCAGTCGGGCAACAGGATCCTCGAACTACTGGCCGATCCCGAGTTCCCAGGCCTCGAGCGCGAGATCCTGGCCCGGGTCTGCGCCGAAGCGGTCGAGAACGACCGCCAGGAAATCGTGTTCGAGTCGGCCGTGACCGATCCGCTCCACGCGGCCGTCGCGGGTGGCGACGGGGTCGGAGGGCTGCCCGCCGGTGAGCGGATGATCGTGGCGAAGCTGTTCCGTCCGCTGGAGGTGCTCGAGGCGCTCGCCGCTTCGTTCGCCCGGCGGGTGACCGAGGCGGGGATCCGCGAAACGGTCGAACTCGGGCTCGAAGCCCCGAACTTCCGCGGATCCATCATCGTCGCCGACTCGAAGGCGACCGTGCAGGCCGGCCGTGTGGGCCGCAGCTACCTACGGTTGGGCTCCGACGAACTCGCCCGACTGGTGCTCGGCCAGTGTGATCCCCAGGAGGCGGTCGCCGCCGGTCGGATGGAGCCCTCGACGCAGGTCGCGGTGAAACTCGCCGCCCAACTGTTCCCGCGGACGCCACTGTGGTGTCCGATCTGGGACGACGTCCCGGCGTAGCGCGGCGGCGGGGAGGCGTCATGGGGCGAGTCGATCGCAGCGCCCGCAACGAGGCTTGGAGCCGCCTGCTCTGGCTCTTCGTCGCCGCAGCCATCCTGGGATGGCTCGCCTCCGAGCGCTCCCCGACCCCTTCCCCGACCACGGATCGGCTCCGCGATCCGATCCGTGACCTGGAGGAGGATGCCGAGCAGACGGGACGGGCCGGCTGGGGCCACTGGGGCATCCGGCCCGACCGCTACGTCGAATGGTCGAACCATTCGAATCGCCTGATTCCCATCTACACCTTCGGGCTCACGCTGCAGGCCGTCACCGGGCCGAACAGCCTGTACCGTCAGGCGCCGAGGATCGAGGCGCTCTACGGCTGCCTGCCGGAGGGCACGCTCAATCCCGACGCCGACTACTGCGACCAGACCGACATCCATCGGCTGCAGCTCGCCGCTGCGACTGCCGGAAAGCGGCGAATCATTCTCGTCGTCTTCGACGGCCTCGACTGGATGACGACCCGCACCGCCGCGATTGCGACGACCGGCCGCGTGGCCTACGACTCCGGCCGTGGCACCGGCTTCTCGTTCCAGGACTACCGTGGCTGCCCCACCGATTTTGGCTTCTGCGTCACGAGCCCCGCCAACGACGGGACGACGTTCGACGCCGACGCACAGGTGGTGAAGAACCCCGGGGGCAAGACCGGGGGCGGCTACGATCCGTCGCTCGGCGGCGCCGCGCCGTGGGAGACGCGCGTCGATCTCCGCTACCTCACCGGCCGCAGCCGGGAACGGGCCCATGCCGTGACCGATTCGGCCGCCTCGGCCACGTCGCTGTGCGCGGGAGCCAAGACCTACAACGACGCGATCAACGTCGATCCTGCGGGGGATTCGCTCGAGCCGATCGCCGTGACGTTGCAGAAACAGGGCTGGGCCGTGGGCGCGGTGTCGAGCGTGCCGGTGTCCCACGCCACGCCCGCGTGCGCCTACGCGACGAACGTCAGTCGCGACGACTACCAGGACATCGCTCGCGATCAACTCGGGCTCCCGTCGGTGTCGCGTCGCACCGCCCCGCTCCCGGGGCTCGACGTGCTCGTCGGTGGCGGCTTTGGCGTCGATGCCCGTGAGGACAAGGGGCAGGGGAGCAACTTCGAGCCGGGCAACAAGTACGTCGCCGAATCGACCCTCCAAGACATCGATGCGGTCGCCGGCGGCCGCTATCGGCTCGCCCTCCGCACGCCGGGCAAACGCGGCGGCGACGTGCTCGCGACGGCCGCGCGGGAGTGCATCGCCGACGGGAAGCGCCTGTTCGGTTTCTTCGGCGCGGGCGACGGCCACCTGCCCTTCGCGACGGCCGACGGCCGCTACGATCCGGTCGTGGTCGAGCCGGAGACCCGTGAGAAACTCGAGGGCCTCAAGAAAAAGTACAGCGCGCCCATCCGGTATACCGCGGCCGACGTCACCGAGAATCCCACGCTCGCCGAGATGGCGACCGCCGCCCTCGACGTGCTCGCCGCGCGGGGGAAGTTCTGGCTCATGGTGGAGGCGGGCGACGTGGACTGGGCCTGCCATGCCAACAACATCGACAACTGCATCGGCGCGGTGAAGAGCGGCGACGCGGCGGTACGGGCGATCTTCCGCTGGATCGAGGGCCACGGCGGCTGGGCCGACACGGCCGTGATCGTGACGAGCGACCACGGCCACCTGTTCGTGCTCACCGACCCCGCCGCCTTCACGCGGTAGCGCTACCGGCTCGGGGGCGGCAAAAGTCTCCTCGCGTGGGCTGCGGCAGCCCAAGGCTCGTCGACCGTTCGCCGACCCCCTCGCCTGCCCGTCTCCAAGGCGAGGCCGCGCTACCGCCCCCGGGCGCCGGCGAGCCACTCGTCGGCCCACGTCCGCACGCCCTCGACGCCCTTGCGGTGGCAGAAGTCGCCGAGCGTCTCCTCCGTGTGACGCTCCGCCTTGTAGCAGGCGAGCACCGCCGTGATCTCCCTCGAGAGTTCCTCGAACGGCACCACGTCCTTGTAGTGTTCGTTGAGCCGGTCGCCGAGGAGCCGCCCGCCGAGGAAGATCGTGTACTTCCCGAGCGTGCGGCCCACGATCCCGATGTCGGCGTTGTAGGGCCGGGCGCAGGCGTTGGGGCAGCCGGTCATGCGGAGCGTGAACGCATCCTGCGCGAGGCCCAGTTTCGCCACCTCCGGCTCGAGCGAATCGATGAGCCCCGGCAGCACCCGCTCGCTCTCGGCCACGGCGAGGCTGCAGGTCGGCAGGGCCACGCAGGCCATGCTCCAGCGGCGGAGGGTCGAGATCTCCTCCGAGGTCTTCACGCCGTGGGCGTGGAGGATCTCGGCGATCCGCTCGCGGTCGGTCACGGCCAGGTCGGTGAAGAGCAGGCTCTGGTGCGCCGTGATCCGCACGCCCGGCTTGATGTCGCGGAGGATCCGCCGGAGCGCCGTCTTGAGCCGGAAGTCGCCCGTGTCGTGGACGCGGCCGTTCTCGACGTTGAACCCGTAGAAGAACCTCCCGTCGCCCTGCTCGTGCCAGCCGATGTGGTCGTCGAAGGCCCGCACATCGGCCGGGTGGCACGGGGCGAGCGGCTTGCCGAAGTATTCCTCGACCTTCGCCCGAAAGTTCTCGAGGCCCATCGTGTGGATCGTGTACTTCAGCCGCGCGACCTTGCGGTCGGCGCGGTTGCCGTAGTCGCGCTGCACCTTCACGATCGCCTCGGCGATCGCAAGCACGTCTTCAGGGGGCACGAAGCCCAGCCGCTTGGCGAGCGCCGGAAACGTCTTCGCCGCGCTCGGCGTCACGCCCATGCCGCCGCCGGCCAGCACGTTGTAGCCGAGGATTTTTCCGTTTTCGTGGACGACGATGAAGCCGAGGTCGTTGGCGTAGACGTCGGTGCAGTTGTCCTCCGGCAAGGCGAAGGCCGTCTTGAATTTCCGGGGGAGGTAGGTCGGCCCGTAAATCGGCTCGATCACCGCCTCGGCGGCATTGCCACCGGCGAGCGTCTTCTCTCCGGTGTCGGGATCGGTGAGCCAGATCTCGTAGTAGGCCCGCGTCCGCGGTGCCAGGTGCCTGGCGAGTTCGTCGAGTTTGGCCTGCATCTCGTCGCGGACCGGATCGGCGTGGAGCGGCGCCGGGCAGCACATGATGTTGCGCTCGACGTCGCCGCAGGCGGCGAGCGTCGTCAGGCGGTTGGCATGCACCCGCTGCATGAAGTCCTTGAGATCGCCCTTCACCACGCCGTGGTGCTGGATCGACTGCCGGGTCGTGAGCCGGATCGTGCCGTTGCCCAGTTCATCCCCCATGTCGATCGCGGCCAGGAGCTGCTCGGCCGAGAGCTTTCCCCCGGGCACGCAGGTGCGGATCATGAACGAGATCTGCCGCTCGCTCTTCTTGCCGTCCACCGACTTTCGCGTCTCGCGGTCGTCCTGCTGGTAGGTGCCGTGATTCTTGAGGAGGTGGATCGACGGCTTGCCGAACCCCGGGGCGCCATCCGCGAGTTCCTTCGCGATGTCGCCCCGGAGATAATCGCTCGCGGTCTTGGCGACCTCGACGGCACTGGGCTTGGCGGAGGGGGCGGTGTCGTCGGCCATGGGTTCCTCTTTCCTGCGGCGATTCCGGGCTGTTTTAGGATAGGCGAAAGGCCCCGGAAGGGCGACACGGGCCCCCGGGATTCCGGCCAGACAAAAATCGGGCCCTCGCGGCCCCTTGCCGTGGAACATCGCTGGAGTCGCGTGGTGGGCACCCCGTTGTCGGAATCGCTCGCGTCTGGCGATCGGGAGGCGTTCGCCGCCCTGTACGATCGGCTCGGCCCCAGGCTGTTTCGCACCGCCCGCATGATGCTTTCGTCCACCGCCGAGGCAGAAGACGTCGTTCACGACCTGTTCGTGGAACTCGCCCGGCTGCGCCACCGGCTCGCC
>JBBAVM010000043.1:0-5425 GCA_040397685.1 Pirellulales bacterium | reverse complement strand
CGCCGGCTCCTCGCGGCCGTGGCCGTCGTCGTGCCGCCGCTTGCCCTCGCGCCCTGGGTGGGTCTCACGGGCGTGCTCGCCTTCGGCGTGAAACTCGCGACGAACTGGTTCGCGCCCACCCTGTTCGCATTCGTGTCGGCGATCGTCGGGGGGCTCTGGATTCGAAGCGCGGGGCTGTCGCCGGCGGTGTCCGGCTTGCCGGCGGCGGCGTCGTGGCCGGTCGTGGGCCTCGTGGCGATGTTCGTGATGGCGAAGGCGGTGGCGTTCGGCACACTGCTCTTCCTCGACAACGCCGTGGCAGCCGAGGGACGGGCGATGCGGGTCGAGGCGGCGCAGCTCATGCAGGCGAGCATGCCGCCGGCACCGGCTTCTGACGACGATGCGGCGCCGCTCTACCTCCGGGCACTCGCCGCGATCGAGGCCGACAAGGAATTCCCGGCTGCCGGCTCACCGCTGGAGAAGCCCGTCACGGCCGAGATCGGTGCGCCCGCGGTCGCCGAGATCCTCGCCCGCCACGCCGCCACGCTCGATCTCGTGCGCCGCGCGGCCGACAGGCCCGGGTGCCGGTTCATACGCGACTGGACGCGGCCGTCGATTTCGATGCTGCTGCCGGAGATGCAGTCGCTGCGACAGGCAAGCCGGCTGCTCGCACTCGCCGCCCGCCGCGAGGCGGCGGATGGCAACGCAACTACGGCCCTGCGCGACATCGTGAGGATTCACCGCATCGGCACCCACGCCGCCGGCGAGCCGATTCTGATCTGCGGCCTCGTGGGGCAGGCGATCGACGCCGTCGCCATCGAGACGCTCGCCGCGGTGCTGCCAACCTTGAAGAAGCAGAACCTACCCCTGCTCGACGAACCGGCCTTTCGCGACTTCCTCGACGCGACGCCCTCGTATCAGCGGCATTTCCTGGGCGAGGAGGCGTTCGGGCTGGCCACCGCGGCCGATCTTGCCGACAGCGCGGCAGGAATGTCGCCGCTGAGCGTGTTGCGTTCGCTCGACGGACAGCCTTCGCAAGGCTGGCCCCTCGACATGCCGATGGCCCTCCTCTACCGCTGCTTCCTCTTGCCCGCGGACATCTCCGGCTACCGGGAGATCATGGGCCGCTACCAGCAGATCGAGGCGGGCAACGTTCCGCCCAAGCCGTTCAGCGACGTGGCCAAACAGGTCACCGAAATCGATGAAGACCTCCGGCAACGCCGGAAGGGCCTGTTCGCCTCGATGCTCGCGCCCGCCCTTTCGAGCGTCCTGAAAAGCGAGTCACGTGGGCGGGCGCTGCATGGAGCCGCCGAGGTCCTCGTCGCCGCGACCCGAGCACGGCTCACGAGCGGGTCGCTGCCGGAGTCGATCGAGGCCCTCGTGCCGAAGAGCCTCGCGGCCCTGCCTCGCGATCCGTTCGTCGACGGCAAGCCGCTCCGGGCGAAGCGGGCGGACGGCGGGCTCCTCGTCTGGTCCGTGGGCCCCGACGGCGAGGACGACGGCGGCCCGCCGGCACCGGACGCCGAGCGGCAGCCGGACAACGACGACGTCGGCCTATGGCTCGCGCTCTGACGACGGTGGCAGATCGAAGTCGCCGGTCACGTCGCGCCAGATGCAGTGGACATGGTTGGCAGGATTGCCCTCGGCATCGGGCTGGTTGTTGACGAACTCGACGACGAACGTGGGCCCCTCGATCCGGTAAGCATGACCGATGCCGGGCTCGAGCGGGCCGAGCCAGGCGAAGCGGATCGAATTCCAGCCGCCATCCGCTGCCTCGATCGCCTCGAGCCGCGCGGCGGCGACGTCATCCCGCATAATCGCGCAGTAGATTTCCACGAGTTCACGAAGCATCTTCTGTTGATCGGCCGTGAGGTCCCGCCACGCGATGCCGGCCGCAGGTTCGCGCGGTGGCTGCGGCTTGCCCGCTGCGCGGATTTCGCGCGGCGCCTCCGCGACGATCACGGCCTTCGCGCGCTGTCCGTCGTCGAGCGACCTCACGAGGTCGAACGCGAGTGTCTCTTCCCCCCCGAGCACCCGTTCCCCAGGCTCCGGCAGCCCGGGAAACGACGTCTTCACCTCGGCCGGGTTCGCCCCCAGGAACTGCGGCGTCGAATCGACAACGACGCCGTCGCGGAGCGTCACGTTGAACGACAGGTGATGCCCCTCGACCGAAAGCCCCCAGGTGCCGGCCTCGGACGGCGCGCCGAAGACGGTGAAGAAATACCGCTTCGGATCGCGGATGTTCTTCGCCCTGCTCCCCTCGAGCCGCCGCAGGATCTCGTCCAGGCTCATGATCGCGCGGGCCTTGCCGTAGCCCGCCTCGGAGAGTGCCGCCTGCAGCACATGGAGCGCCGCCTGTTCCTGCGCGGGCGTCATGTCGCGGAGCTGCACCCCCTTGCGCTCGGGCTTCGG
Source organism: Pirellulales bacterium (assembly GCA_040397685.1). Lineage (GTDB taxonomy): Bacteria > Planctomycetota > Planctomycetia > Pirellulales > UBA1268 > RGVT01. The sequence goes on along the minus strand of JBBAVM010000043.1, from coordinate 3,034 downwards.
CACGAAGTGCCAGTCGGTCCGCGCGGCGTCCGCGAACGGCCGTACGCCGCGGGCGCGCTGCGCGTCATCGAGCGTGGCGATCCACCGCTCGGCCGCTTCGGCGAGTGGCATGGCGGTGGTGGCCTGGAATGCCGCGCGGGCGGCGAGCCCGGCGAGCCCAGCGATCATGCCGAGCACTCCCAGCACGCCAGCGAGAATCCGGCAGGTACCCTTGTGATCGGGCCTCATGAAATCCTCCCTGGTCAGTCGTGGCCGCGGGCCGGGTCACGGTCGTGGTGGGCCTGATCAACGTGCACGTGCACGTGCGGACGGGCTGCAAAATACTCCGTCCAGGCGCCGTCCGACACCCCGGCCCCGTCGAGGTACAACGTCCAGAGCCCGGCGCACGAGGCCAACACCGCGAGCCCTTCGTCGCCGATCGGCACATCGATCAGATGCAGTGACCTGAGGTGCGGCAGTGCGGCCACGGCCGCGCAGACCTCGGGCCCGGCGAGATTGCCACTGCCGATGCGCAAACTCCGCAGATGCTCGAGGCCCGCGAGTGCCCGAACACCATCTGCCGTACACGCCGCCCGGGGCACGTTGAGATCCCGGAGTTTCACGCAGGCGACCAGCCGCCCGAATCCCACGTCGCCGAGCGGCGACTCGCGGAGCACCAGCCGGTCGAGATCGGGGAGCGTGGCAAGGATCGTCGCCCGGCCGTCGGTGGCGACGCCCCGTTCGAGCACGAGCTCCCGCAGGCCGTCGAGCCCCCGGAGCGACTCCCACTCGGCATCCGTGAGCGGCTGCTGCGCGACGATGCGGGACGATGTCCCACCGCGTACGGCGGCGATCTGCGCCGCGACCGTCGGCTGGCCAAGGGCGTTCGCTCGGCCGCCCCCATCGCCTGGCGGCCACTGGCCGCAGCCGGCCAGAGAAACGACCAAGACCGCTGCCGATGCCAGGCGGCTCATCGTCGGCTTCCGCCCGTCGGACGCGGCGATTGGTGGGCCAGACGGTAGGCGGAGGGCGTGAGCCTCACGATCCGACGGAACGACCGTGTGAAGTGGGCGTGGTCGTGAAAGCCGCAGGCGACGGCGATCGCGGCGATCGTGTCGTGCGATTCAGCCAACCGCCGGCAGGCCGCCTCCACCCGCACGCGCAGGAAATACTGGCGTGGAGACGTCTCCACCATCCGGCGAAACACGCGGTCGAAGTGGCTCAGCGACATTCCGGCGATCCGGGCGAAGTCGCGGCTGGAGAGATCGTCGCCGGGGCATTCGTGCATCCGCTCGATGACGCGGGCAAGCGGCGCCACGGTCCCCGGCCGCTCGCGCACCTGTTCGAGCCGGCGCGTCACGCCGGCGACGCCGACGACGCGGCCCGCGCGGTCGTGAAGCGGCACCTTGGTCGTCATCACGAGCCGCGGCGAGCCCGCCCGCGCAGGCGCGCTTTCGATCCGGTTGACGACCGGCCGGCCGGAACGCATCACCGCCGCGTCGTCGCGGACGTACTCCGCGGCCCGCCGGGCGTTGAAAAAGTGGCGATCGGTCTTGCCGAGCGCGTCGGCCTCCGTCGCCACGCCGCAGAACTCGCAGCCCAGGCGGTTGAGGGCCACGAACCTGCCCCGCCGGTCCTTGGCGAAGAACGAGACGTCGGGCAGCAGTTCGAAGAGCCGTACCAAGTCGCCGCCGGCGACCCGCGACCAGAAGGCTTGTTGAAGTCCGGCTTTCACAAGAGTGAATTTTACAAGTGATAGCGGCATCGATGCAAGACACGGCCGCGGCGGCGGCGTAGCCTGCACGCCTGCATGGAACCCACGCCCCAGAGTCCGCCCATGGCCGATGTCCCCGATCCGTTTCGTGATGCCCGCCGCACCCGCGGCGTGCTTGGCCTGCCGACCGACCGGGAGACGATCCCGATGATCCTCCGCCACGAGGACGTGCGGAAGGCGGCCAAGGACTGGCACACGTTCAGCTCCGATGCGCCGCACCGCGTGCCGATCCCCTCCGAGGAGCATCTGCGGAGCGTGAGGCAGCTCCCGATCGAGACCGATCCGCCGCTCCACACCGAGTATCGTGACCTCGTCGAGCCGTTCTTCCTGCGGGCCAAGCAGCCGGCCTTCATCGCCCGCGTCGAGGCGATCGTCGATCGGCTGCTCGATGAGGGGCTCGGCCGCGACTCGCTCGAGGCGGTCAGCGAGTTCGCCCTGCCGCTCCAGTCGCGGGCGCTCACGGTGCTACTCGGTGTTGACGAGGCGGAGGCCGAGCGGTTTATCGGCTGGGGCGTGCATGTGTTCCACGGCAAGCACGGCGTGCGGCAGGCGGCCGAACTCGAGCGGTATCTCGGCGAGCAGTTCGACAAGGCGGCGATCAATCCCGGCGACGATTTCTATTCCATCCTCGTGCGGGCGACGTTCCAGGGCAGGCCGCTCACCCGGGCCGAGCAACTGGGCTTCGCCAACCTCATGTTCGCCGGCGGCCGCGACACGGTGATCCACAGCGTGGCCTGCGCGATCGGCTACCTCGCCGGCCACCCCGAGGCCTTCGCCGCCCTGCGGGCCGATCCCGACCGGATCGTGCTCGCGAGTGAGGAGTTCTTCCGGGTCTACATGCCGCTCACGCACATCGGCCGCGTCTGCCCGGTGGACACCGACGTGCACGGGATGACCGTCAAAGCCGGCGATCGCGCGAGCCTCTGCTGGGCGTCGGCGAACCTCGATGAGACGGTCTTTCCAGCCGCCGACGAGATTCACCTCGATCGCCGGCCCAACCCGCACGTCTCCTTCGGGTTCGGCGCCCACCTCTGCCTCGGCGCTGCCCACGCCCGCACCGTGCTGCGGACGCTGCTCGCCCGCCTCTGCGCCCGCGTCGCGCGGATCGACCTCGTCTCGAAGGTCGAGCGCGTCGAGCGCACGCCGGCCTACGATCGCCCGCTCGGCTACGAGTCGCTCGTCGTGCGAATGCGGCAGGCGTGACGGGCCGAGGTCGGCTCGTCCAAGCCGGCTCAGGGTTGCATAGGCCCTCTCGGCGGACGTTCGCCTCAGCCCTCCAGG
>JBBAVM010000042.1:0-26251 GCA_040397685.1 Pirellulales bacterium | reverse complement strand
CGCGCGGCGACAGGATCGTGAGCATGGTGAGCCGGCGGGCCTGCGGCGTCGCCGAACGCATGCCTGCGAGGGCGACCACCGGGCTGATCCGGGGCGAGAGCACGCCGAGGGCGCTCAAGCGGCCGGCCTGCGTGCGCATGCCGCCGAGTTGGCCGATCGACACGATGTTCGAGAGCCGCGGAGCAATGAGGCCGAGCGGGCTGAACGTCGGCACGCCCGGAAGCGTGGGCAGCCGCGGCGAGATCGGCTTGTTGAGGCGGGCGAGGATGCCACCGCCGCTCGAGCCGAATCGCGGCATCAGGCCCTGCGCGAGGCAGGGGGCGACGGGGGCCGCGAGGGTCGCCGCCAGACAGAGGATCACGATCACGGTACGCAGCATTGCACAATCTCCATGCGCTTCGAAGGAACACAAAACCGGTGGATCGGATTGATCCGGCCCGGATGCATCAACCGGCCTCGAAGGAAATTGGAGATTTTCCGCGTGCAAATCCGGCAGGACGCCCCCAGGAATGCCTACCGCTCCCCCGAACTTGGCCACACGGTCCTGCCGTCCTTGATCGTTTCCGCGACGCGGATCTTCTCGATCTCGGCGGGCGGCACGGTCAGTGGATTCGCCGAGAGGATCACGAGGTCGGCGCGCTTGCCCGGCTCGATCGAGCCCTTGCTGGCCTGCTCGCCATACATTCGGGCACCGTCGATCGTGATCGCCTCGAGGGCCTCGAGCGGCGCGATTCGCTCGTCGGCCCCGATCACCTGCCCCGACCGCGACACGCGGTTGACGGCCGTGTGGATCGTGAAGATCTGGTCGAGCGGCGAGACGTTGAAGTCGGTGTGGTTGGCGGGTCGCAGGCCGAGCGCCCGCGCCGACTTCATCGGGCTGATGAAATCCGCCTGCGTCCGGCCCCGGTTCGCCACGTGGGTGTCGCCGAAGTAGAAGCAGTGGAGCGTGAAGAACGACGGCGTGATGCCCCATGCCTTGTACTTTTCCAATTGGTCGCGGCGGATGAACTGCGAGTGCACACCGACGGTGCCGCGCGGCTTCGTGGGATCGCCGCCCGAGGCGTAGCGATGCGCCTCGAGCAGGGCGTCGATCGCCGCGTCGCCGTTGCAGTGCATGAACACCGTCGCCCCGCCGTCGTACACCCTCTTCATCCATTCGTTGAGCGTCGCCTGGGGAAACGATAGTTCCCCACGCCAGGTCTTCTGGCCGGCCGGGCCGCCCGTGAGATAGGGCGTGGTGAAGCAGGCGGTGCGCCCCTGCGGCGAGCCGTCGCTCACGATCTTCACGCCGCCGATCCGCAGCCGGTGTTTGTAGTCGGGCTCGTTTCGGGGCGGCTTGTCGCCGAAGATCTCGTCGAGTTCGGTGATGAAGGGGAGCGCGACGACGTCGAGCTCGAGCGCCCCGCGATCGGCGAGGATGCGGAGCAGGTCGAGCTGGTGCTTCATCGTCGCCCCCTCCTGCGCCGTCGTGATGCCCGCGCGCAGGTAGAGCTCCTGGCCGGCCTTCAGGATCTCGAGCACCTCCTCTCCTTCGGGCCCCGGCACCTTCGCGAAGATCGGCAGAAACGCGGTCTCGAAGAGCAGCCCGTCGGGCTCGTTGGAGCCGGGCTCACGGCCGATCACGCCGCCCGGCGGCGTGGGTGTGGCGGCGGTGACGTCGTAGTTGGCCAGGGCCTTCGAATTGAGCATCGCGCCGTGGCCGGACACATGCACCAGAATCACGGGATTGTCGGGAAACGCGGCGTCGAGCTCCTGCTTCGTCGGGGCCCGCTTCTCGGCGAGCAGCTCGGGGTCGTAGCCGAATCCCATCACGAATTTCCCGGGGCCGATCTTCCGCCGCTCCTGCACCTTCTTGAGGGCCGCGATCACGTCGGCCACGGTCTTGCACGGCCCGGCCGGCGGCGACGCGCAGAGCGCCTGCGTCTGGACGTCCACGAGCGACATGAAGTGGCTGTGGCCGTCGATGAACCCCGGCACGAGCGTGCGGCCGGTGAGGTCGGTGACCTCGGTCGCCGAGCCCTTGTGCTGCATCACTTCGGCCTCGCTCCCGACCGCCACGATCCTGCCGCCGGCGATCGCCACCGCCTCGGCGGCCGGCTGGGCCGGATTGACCGTGACGATCGGCCCGCCACGGATGATGCGGTCGGCCGGCGCGGCCACGACGCCTCCCCGGGCGTTCATGACGAGGAGGCACACAACGAGCGAAGAAAGGAATTGCAGGCCACGCATAAACGGCTCCTCGGGCGACTACCGAATATCCGGCATATTCGAGGTCTGCAGTCTAGCGAATCCCCGCGGCTTGATGCTTCCGCCGACAACGGCGATCATCGAGCATCGTCCCTCGCTCGCGCTTCGGGCTTTCGTAAGCCTTGCTCGCGCTTCGGGCTTGCGTAACCCTCGCTCGCGCTTCGGGCTTTCGTAACCCTTGCTCGCGCTTCGGGATTGCGTAACGCTCGGAAGCCCGCAGCGCAAGCAAGGGTCCCCGCCTCCGCCCCGAGAATTTCTCATGCACCACTTCGTCGCGTTCCTTGTTCTTTCCCTTGTAGCAGCGACTGCGGCCGCCGACACCGCCGACGTGATCTTCTCCGGTGGTGACATCCTTACCATGCGGTCGGCCCAGCCGGAGTACGCCGAAGCCCTTGCTGTGAAAGACGGAAAGATTCTGTTCGTCGGGTCCGCGGCCGACGCCAAGCCGCTCGCCGGCCCCGCCACGAAATCGGTCGACCTCGGAGGCAGGACGCTCCTGCCGGGCTTCATCGACACCCACGGTCACTTCGTCTACTTCGGCAAGAACCTCGTCGATGCCGACCTCTTCGGCTGCCGCGACGTCGCCGACCTCGTGGCCCGGATGAAGAAGCAGGCCGAGCGTACGCCCGCGGGCAGCTGGATCGTGGGCTTCGGCTACCAGCCGCGGCAGATGCAGGAGGGCCGCACGCCCACGCGCGAGGAACTCGACGGCGTCTCGGCAGATCGCCCGGTGATGATCGTGGATTCATCGGGGCATCTCGGCGCCGGCAACTCCAAGGTGTTCGCCGCGGCGGGGATCTCGGCCGACACGCCCGATCCGGAGGGCGGCTCGTTCGCCCGCGGGGCCGACGGCACGTCGCTCGCCGGCCCGATGGAGGAGACGGCGCTCAACGCGGTCAGGAGCAAGCGGCCGCCATTCTCGGGCACCCAGGCCGACGCGGTGATCACCGGGGCGGCCGAACTCTGGGCCCGCTACGGCCAGACCACGGCGATGGAGGCCGGGCTCGGCCTCGGCAGCGACGACATCCAACTCGTGCTCAACGCGATCGACAAGAGCCTCCTGCCGATCGACCTGTACATCGCTGCGAAAGACTCGACGGTGGACAACACGCTCACCGCCGCCTACGGCGTGGCGACCGCCTACAACCCGAAGCCCGACGGCACGCTCGAAAAGCTCCGCGCAGCCCGGGCCGATCTCGACCGCCGCTACGTGAACCGCGTCCGGCTGGGTGGGATCAAGTTCTGGCTCGACGGCAGCCTCGACACGGCCTGGTTCACGCAGCCGTACACGACGAACCCGCCGGGCAAGACCGGCGCCTATGCCGGCTTCCGCCAGATTCCCGATGCGGTGATCGACGCCGCCTTCGACCGGTTCTGGGCCACCGACATGCAGATCCACATGCATATGAACGGCGATGCCGCCGCCGACCAGGCCCTCGCCGCGATCGACAAGGCGGTGAAGAAGCACGGCATGCGCGACGCGCGGCCGGTGTTCGTGCATGCCTCGTGGCTGCGGCCGGACCAGATCGAGAAGATGAAGGCCTGCGGCGCGATTCCGAGCTTCCTGCCATCGGGCATCGTGCCGGGCGGCGACAGCGTCGTGAAGCTGTGGGGGTCGGAACGGGCCGCCGGCGCGATGGCCGCCCGCACGTTTCTCAGGGCCGGGCTGCCGTTCACCTTCTCGCACGACGCGCCCGTCTCACCGCAGCCGTGGATTCTCGCGCTCGTCGATGCGGGCACCAACCGGCAGAGCGGCAGCGGCCAGGTGATCGGGCCCGACGAGCGGATCTCGCCCTACGATGGCCTGCGGGCCGTCACGGCGCTGGCCGCCTATCAGCTCAAGGAGGAGAAAACGAAGGGCACTCTCGAGCCCGGCAAACTCGCCGACCTCGTGATCCTCGAGCGGAATCCGCTCAAGGTCGAGCCGACGACGATCAAGGACATCGTCGTGGCCGAGACGATCAAGGAAGGCAAGACGGTCTACCGCGTCGCCGCCACCCATGAGTAGAGCCGCCGAGGTCGGGATCGTGGTGCTTGCCGTGATCGCGTTCGCGGTCGCCTTCACCTGGCTCGGGCCGGTGCTCAAGCCGTTTCTCGTCGCCGTGTTTTTGTTCTACGTGACGCAGTTCGGGGCGAAGACGCTCGCCCGGATCGGGCTCGGCCCGCGCACGGCCTACACCGGCCTGCTCGGGATCGCGATCATCCTCGCCGTCCTGTTCGGCCAGCTCGTCTACCGCGAGGCGGCGATCTTCGTGACCAAGTGGCCGAAGTACGAGGGCCGGATCACCCGGGCGATCAATTCGCTGCCACAGTTCGACCAGCTGCTCGCCGATCTCGGCGGCCGCCATCCCCTCCTGCCGCCACCGAACGCGACCGACGACGCGCCGTCGAGCGGCGCGCTCGGCGAGCTGTTTCGCGGCGTCTCGAAATCGGCGCTCGACTACGCCCTGCACCACACGCTCGGGGTCGCCGAGATCTTCGTGCTCGTGCTCGTGTATCTCGTGTTTCTGTTCGTCGGCAGCCGGAAGCTGCCCGAGCGGATCCGGCGGGCGTTCCCCGGAGAGCAGGGAGAGCGGCTGCTCTCGATCGGGGCCGGCATCTCGCAGTCGATGGAGCGGTTCATGGCGGTGAAGACCGTCGTGGGCCTCGGCATGGGGGCGACGGCGGGGCTCCTGATGTATGCGTTCGGGCTCGACCACTGGCTCCTGTGGGCGTTTCTGTTCTTCGCCTCGAACTACATCACCTACATCGGCAGCATCATCGCCTGCGTCCCGCCGATCCTGATGGCGTTCCTCGACCTCGGCAGCGTCACGACGGCCGTCATCCTCAGCCTGCTCCTGGTGGCGAACCGGCTCCTGTGGATCGACTTCGCGGAGATTCGGATGTCGGGCAAGGAGCTCAACCTCGACCCGACGCTCATGTTTCTCTGGCTCTCGTACTGGGGCTGGGCGTGGGGCGTGCTCGGCCTCCTGCTCGCCTACCCGATGATGGCGGCGGTGAAGATCGCGCTCAACCACATGCAGGGCGGCGTCGGCTGGGCCGTGCTGCTGAGCGAGGAATGATTCGTCATCCGCGCGGACACCGGCGCGGCCGTCGCCCACTCCCTACTTGAGCGTTGGCAGCCCCGCGGCCGCCCGCAGCCGATGGAGCGCGGTCCACGCCTGCGGCTCCTTGCGGAACAGGCCGGCTAATTGGCTCGCCGTCACGCCGAGGGTCGCAGCCACGGCGGGCATCGCCAGCCCGTGGGCCATCAAGTGATCGAGGGCCTCGGCCACGAGAGCCGGATAGTCGTCGTGGGCTGCGGCGACGACGAGCCGCCCGCCGCGCACCCGCGACTGCCACAGCAGCGAAGGGCCGGCGCAGGCCGGCGTGCGGTGCCCAAGCGCGAGCGCGAGCCGCAGCCGCCGGATTGCGACCACGCGGTTCTCCTGCTGGCTGCGGCGTTCCGAGGCCTCGGCCGAGATGCCCGTGGGCTCGTGCACGAACACGACCGCCGTCTGCACCTTGTTGCGATGCTGGCCGCCCGGGCCCGTGCGCCGCGTGACCCGCTGGCGCACATCGGCGAGCAGTTTCTCGACCGGGATCGTCGCAGGATGCATCAGAGGCCCAATCTCCCACGAAAGCCCGAAGCGCGAGCGAGGGACGTCGCCCTTCCTCGGTCACACCCCTCGCTCACACGTCGGGCTTGCGTCTCGCTGGCGTACGCGGCTCAATACCACCACATCCCATGAAGCCTACCCGGCTCCTCGCCAGCGCCACCACACCCGACGGCACGCCCATCACGCTCCACGAGCACGACGGCGCGCTGGCGATCCGCGTGGGCGGCGTCGAGCTCATGTCCACGCGACAGCACCACTCGGAGGAACGGCTCGCGGAACTCGCCTGCGCCGGCCTCCGCGACCGCCGTCGGGCCGCGGTGCTCATCGGCGGCCTCGGGCTCGGATTCACGCTCCGGGAGACGCTGCGGCACGTCGCGGCCGACGCGGCGGTCGTCATCGCCGAGCTCATCCCGGCCGTGATCGCCTGGAACCGCGATCCAGCCCATCGGCTCGCAGCCGAGGAACTCGCCGACCCACGGGTCGAGATCGTCGCCCGCGACGTGGCCGACGTGCTCGCCGAGAGCACAGCCCGGTTCGATGCGATCCTGCTCGATGTGGACAACGGCGCGAGCGGCCTGACCGCCGCCGGCAACGACCACCTCTACACGGCGGCCGGCCTCGGCACGGCCCGCGCCGCACTGCGGCCGCACGGGCGGCTCGCCGTCTGGTCCGCGAACGACGATCCTCGATTCCTCGGCCGCATGGAGAAGGCCGGCTTCACCGTAAGCGCCGTAAAGGCCCGCGCGCATCCGAGCGGCGGGAGCTGGAACACGCTCTTCGTGGGCACGCGTTCCTGAGCTTCGCTCACCCGCCCGTTTCGAGCGTCTCCCAGCGGGTAAACGCCGCGGACAGCCGAGACTCGAGATCGCGAAGCGTCGCCTGGTCGCGCGCGAGCACGTCCCCCGGCTGCCGGTAGTAGTCGGCCCCCGCCATCGCCGCGTGGAGACCGGCGATCTCGGTCTCGAGCGTCTCAATCACGGCCGGCAGCGACTCGAGCTCCCGCTGCTCCTTGAACGACCGCTTCTTCCGCGTTGTGTCGGATGGGGATGCCGCGGCCGCTGGAGCCGCACGCGGGCGGGGCGGCGCTGCCGCCGCCTCCGGCACCGCTCCCCGCTGCCGCTGCCAGTCGGAGTAGCCGCCGACATACTCCTTCACCGTGCTGGGCCCGTCGCCACTCGCCGGCTCGAACACGAGCGTGCTCGTGACGACGTTGTCGAGGAACGAGCGATCGTGGCTCACCACGAGCACCGTCCCGGCGAATTCGACGAGCCGCGACTCCAGCATCTCGAGCGTCTCCGCGTCGAGGTCGTTCGTCGGCTCGTCGAGCACGATCAGGTTGGCCGGCTTGGCGAACAGCCGGGCCAACAGCACGCGGTTGCGCTCGCCGCCCGAGAGAAACCTCACCTGCGTGCGGGCCCGCTCGGGCGTGAACAGAAAGTCCTGCAGGTAGCCGTTGACGTGCCGGGGCTGCCCGTTGATCTGCACCGTCTCGTACCCGTCGGCCACATTGTCGGCCACGGTCTTCTCGTCGTCGAGCTGGTCGCGGAGCTGGTCGAAGAAAGCGATCCGCAGGTTGGTGCCCAGCCGCACCGAGCCGGCCGACGGCGCGAGTTCCCCGAGCAAGAGCCGGAGGAGCGTGGTCTTGCCCGACCCATTCGGGCCGATGATGCCGATCCGGTCGCCGCGCATCACGGTCGTGGAGAGGCCGGCGATGATCGGCCGCTCGCCGCGCAGGAACGACACATCTTCGAGCGCTGCCACGACTGCTCCGCTGCGGTCTGCCTCCTGGATCTCGAGCTTCGCCTTGCCCACCACGGTCCGCCGCTGGCTGCGCTCCCGCCGCATCGCCTCCAGCGCCCGCACGCGGCCCTCGTTGCGGGTGCGGCGGGCCTTGATCCCCGTGCGGATCCAGACCTCCTCCTGGGCGAGCTTCCTGTCGAAGAGCGCGTTCTGCTTTTCTTCCGCGGCCAGGGCCTCGTCCTTCCGCACGAGGAACGTGTCGTAGTCGCACGACCAGTCGAAGATCCGGCCGCGGTCGATCTCGAGGATCCGGTCGGCCATGCGGCGGAGGAACGTGCGATCGTGCGTCACGAACATGAGCGTGCCCCGCCAGCGGGCGAGAAACGCCTCGAGCCATTCCACCGCCTCGATGTCGAGGTGATTCGTGGGCTCGTCGAGCAACAGGAGGTCGGGCTGGGCGACGACCGCCCGCGCGAGCAGGGCGCGCCGCTTCATGCCGGCCGAAAGCGACTCAAAGGCGGCGGAGCCGTCGAGCTCCATCCGGGCGACGATCTGCGCGACCGCCTGCTCCTGCTGCCACGCGGCGTCGGCGGCAGCGGGCGGCAGGCCCGTCGCGACGATCTCGCGCACGGGCCCCGCGACGTCCTGCGGCACGTCCTGCTGGAGGAGCGCGACCGTCGCGCCGGGGGCGAATGCGACCTCCCCCGCATCCGGCTCGATCGTGCCGGCGAGCAGGCGCATGAGCGACGTCTTGCCGGCGCCGTTGCGACCGAGCAGGCCGATCCGCTGGCCGGCCTCGACGTGGCAGGTCACGCCGTCGAGGAGCGGCGGGCCGCGAAATCGGAGCGAGAGGTCGCGAAGCGTGACGAGCGGCATCGGTCGAGACGGTCCAACGCGGCAGGTAGGTGATGTGTGGGCAGCCGCTCGTGCTCTCCACAGACCGCGACAACGAGACGGACGAGGCCCTTCGAGCGATGTGCCGCGCGGCAGGATTTTACCGCCAGTTCAGCCCGCTGCCGAATGATTCAATCCAGGCTTGGTCTTTTCGTTCGCTGCGGGCGGCCAGCGGAACCCGTTGCCGATGGCGAATCGGCAGAGGCGGCGGATGGTCGGCTCGTCGATCGCCGGCGAGGTGAGATCGGGGACGGCGCGGCGGGTGGCCGATGAATCGAATTCCGGGTCGTCGCGCCAGTAGGCCCGGTAGACCTGCATCTGGTCGCCGAAGAGCCGCGCAAGGAGCGCGGGATCAAAGCCGGACGCGGGCTTGCCGCCACCAACAGCCGCCCTCGGACGCTCTGCCATCTCCACCACCATCTGCTCGAAGACGCGGCAGAGCAGCCCCACGCTCGTGGGCCGCGTGGAAGTGAGGTGATAGGTTGCGCCGTGCAGCGACGGATCGAGGATGATCCGCGTCATGACGGCCGACACCCAGTCCACTGGCACCAGGTTCTTGCGCTCCGCGCCGGTCATGCCGAGAACGTCAAGCAGCGATCCCGACTCGAGTGACGCCTGCAGAAACGACTCGACGAAGGGCTGTACGATCCGCAGCGGCTTGTAGAAGCCGTGAAACGTGTTGGTGAAGCCGTTGACGAGATCGCCGACGATGATGCTCGGCCGATAGACCGTGAGCACGTCGAGAAAATTGGCCGCCCGTACCGCCTGCTCCGACTCGATCTTGCTCCGTTCGTAGTCGTTGCCCGGCGTCTGACCGACATCGAGCTCCGACTCGAGCACCCGGCCGCGCCGCAGGCCGCAGACATACGCCGTGGAGACGTGGTGCAGCCGGCGGATACCGGCAATGCGGCAAAGCTCGAGCACGTTGGCCGTGCCACCCACGTTGCTCGCATAGGGCTCGCCATCGGCGTCGCGGCGGTCGAACGAGAGGCTCGCAGCCGAATGCACCACCTCGTCGACATTCGCCGCAACCCAGTCGAGGACCGATGCGGACAGGCCGAGCCCCGGCAACGTGATGTCACCCTCGAGGACCACCGGCCGCGGCACATCCGCGCCGGCCACCTCGCGCCAGTCATGCAGCAACTCATCCACCCGCTTTTCCGCGTTGGCCGTCTTGTTGCCGCGCACCACCACGGCGACCTGCCGGCCCTGCGCCGAGAGATCGCGGAGCAGGAAGCGGCCCAGAAGGCCGGTAGCGCCGGTGAGCAGGATGCAGGAAGATGAATCGTTCATCCTAAACATGGATCGCAGCGCCCCCATCGACGACGAGCGTCTGCCCCTGCACAAGGTCGGAAAGCGGCGAGGCGAGGAAGAGCACGGCGTCGGCGACGTCGGCCGCCTCCAGCATGCGATCGCCCATCATCGTCTTGTATTTGCGGCCGGCGAACATCTCTGCGGCGCCGGGGAGCCGCCGCGTGGAATCGGTCTCGACGAGACCGGCCTCGACCACGTTGACATTCACGCCACGGTCGCCGAGTTCGAGCGCCCAGTGACGCGCCAGCGCCGTGAGCGCCGCCTTCGAACCGCCGATGAGGCCATACATCGGCAGCGCCATGTGCGTGCCGTGGCTCGAGAGCACGATCGCCTTGCCGCGGCCTTCCGAAGACTCCAGGAGCGGCGCCGCCGCCTTGAGCAGGTGGACGAGTGACAAGACATTCGTGTGCATCGCGGCGTCGAAGTGACGCTGCGTGGTGGCGGCCAGCGGGCGGAAGCCTCCGGTGGCGGCGTTGTGCACGAGAATGTCGAGGCCGCCGAACTCGGCCTTCACGAAGCCGATCATCTCATCAACGTCTTCCTCCTCGCCGACATCGGCGCGGATGCAAGCCACATTGCGGCCCATGGCGGCGACCGCCTCGGCCACCTCCTCGGCCTCGCGGGCGCTCGTGACGTAATTCACGACGATGTCAGCGCCCGCTTCCGCGAGCCGCAGGGCGCAGGCCTTTCCGATGCCGCGGCTCGATCCGGTGACGAGGGCCACTTTTCCAGTGAGGTCGATCATGTCAAAACGCTCCTTGCTCGGGGGACGGTGGTCGTGGATGCGGCATCAGGGGCGACGCGCGTAGATCAGCCAATGCCGCGGGAAGACATCGGGGGCCTGCTGGAAACGACGCGTCTGGAAGCCCTGTTCAATGAGCAGCCGGTCCATCCGCTCGCAGGCTTCTTCACCCTGGTGAACCTCGATGATGGCCTGCCGCACGAGCGGCCAGTGACGCGGCTCGATGCCTGCCATGCAGTCGAACTCCGCTCCCTCGACGTCGATCTTCAAAAGGTCTATCCGCGTCACCCCCTCCTGGTCGATGACGTCGGAGAGCCGCACCAGCCGGCACCTCACCCGCTCGGCCTGTTGGTAGCGGCGACGGATCGATTCCACCCACGCCTCCGCCAGCGGGCCGGGCACGAGGCCGAAGAGCGGGCCGATTCGGCGGCGAAGGTCGGCTTGGATGAAGCGGTTGGAATCGGCATGCGCCGCAGGGGAATCGTCGGGATACATCGACGAACTCGTCGATGTGAGCGGGTAGAACGTGAATTCCGCTTCGCCCGTTTTGTCAGACGCACCGGCGGCATGCAGGTGGACATCGAGATGATTGTGGCGAGCGGCGTTACCCTCGAGGGCGGCGAACGTCGCGGGGATCGGCTCGAAGGCATGCACGACGCCCCGCGCGAGCCGATCATTGCACCACATCAAGCAGAGGCCGATGTTGGCCCCCACGTCGAAGATCGTGTCGCCATCGGCAATCGTGATCCCGAACATCTCATAGATGCGGTCGGTGAAGATCTCGCCGTAGGCGATCTCCGTGTTCTCGCGGCAGTGCGTGGCGACGCACCGTCCGTCGGGCAACTCCATCTTCAGGAGTGGTGAACGCGTGCCGGCAGCGGGTTGCATGATCATGCCGCGTCCTCCGCATGGGCCTTGATGGGGCGTTCGGCTGCGGCGGGCTCGAGCCCCATGTGCTTGAGCAGCCAGCCCTGGAAGTGCGTGATCCGCTCCTCGCGGCGGGAGATCAGGCCGGGGCCAGGGTGCCGCGGCGACTCGATGCCGGCCTGCACCTGCGGCAGGATCGCCACGTCTTCGGCGATGATCCGCTGCCACACTCTGATCGAAAAGCGACCCATGGCCCGGGCGCAGGCATTGGCGAGCGGCCGTGGCCGGCGAGACTGCCAGACGAGGCTGCGAAACGAGACCCGGCAGCTCGTGGGACCGGTCGGCACGACCGACTGACAGCCCACGCCGAGATCAGTCTCGACCCACATGAACGCCGGATGGATATGGCTGTGCCTGTAGCCGCCATCCGATGGGCGGCCGATCCATCGCGCGAGAAACCGTTTCGCACCGCCCCACCAGGTCGGATCGCCGGGTGCCTCAAATCGCGAGCGCCCCGGCGAAAGGTCGTGCACGCAGGCGTGCTCGGCGGGAGAAGCCCCGAGCGTCGCCGCATGCACCGTGCCGACGTGATAGCTCTCGAGATTGTTTTCGACGAGCAGCTTCCAGTTGACCGGCAGATCGTAGTCAGCCCGCCAGACCATGCGGGTGGCCGCATCGAAGCGATCCTCGATCCGCGCGGCATCTCCGCCGAGCCACTCGCGCACCGAGGGCGCTGCGGAATCGAACGTCAGAAACACGATCGACCCGATGGTCTCCACCCGCAACGCACCGAGCCCGAGTTGCCCCTTCTCGAGCGGCCGAAAACTCGGCGCATCGGGAATCTTCGTCGTGGCTCCCGAATCAGCGTATTCCCAGCCGTGGTATTCGCAGCGGAGCACGCCGCAGTGGCCACGGGATTTGCCCGTGAGCTTCGCGAGCCGGTGGGCGCAGACATTGCGGTAGCCATGGATGCGACCACCGGACCGCCGCAGGATCACCGGCCCGTCCACGTGATCGAACGTGAGGAAATCGCCGTCGCGGGGAAGCTCGTCAACGAGCGCCACCGCCCACCACGCCGGCCGCATCACACGCTCGCGCTCGCGTTCGTGCCATCCGCGGTCGAAATACGCTTCCGACGGCAACAGCTGCGGCAGATGGGTTTCGCTCACGAACATGCGACCACCTCCGCCGGCGTCGACGACAGCTCCCATCCAGCGGGCGCGACGCGATCCGCCGCCACGGCAATCGCCACGAGGTGCATGCCGGCCACCATGAAGATGCCCTGGCCACAGACCGGGGTATGCTCGCCGCGGACCCTCCAGCGAAAGCCGGAGCGCCCGAGATGATCGATCTCGACGGAGCACGGCCGGAATCCATCGTCGAGCCGCGCGGCCTTGAAGGCGGCCTCCTTGGCTCCCCAAAGCCTGGCTCGCAAGAGGCCGTCTTCATCGGGAAGCAGCGCGAGTTCGTCGGGCGTGAACCACACATCGAGCCCACGGCCGGCCTGCGCGGGATCGACAACGTCGATGCCCACGTTGGCCGCGGCGCTGGCTGCGGCGGCGATCATGCTGCCGCTGTGCGACACCGACACGGAAATATCCGCCGACCGTCCCAGCAGCATCGCCACCGGCCGTCCCGACGGCATCAGCGCGGCGACGCGAACCATGCGCCTTTCACATCCGATCCGCTTGGCGACGATTTCCTCGGCAAGCCGGGCGGCCTCGGCCGAAGCCACGGGTCCGTCCGCCGCCTCGTCGATCGCAAGATCGACACGGCAGCCGGCGACCTCGAGGCCGCGGCTGATGCGCTGGCGGGAGACGATCGTCCGCGGCCGGCTGTCGATCATCAACGTCCTTTCTCGGCGCCCATCACCGCCAGATGCAATCCATCGAGCGCGAGGATCGCACGGCCATCGCCTCCGAACAGCACCAGGTCGTAGACACTCTCCCGCACGTCGTTCGAGCGGAAGAGGAGCCGCGCGATGCAGATCTCGCCGCTCCGTGGATGGCCCGTGATTCGCAGCCGCTCGAACTTCACCGGCACTTCCACCCGCAGCCCGCAGAGGATGTAGGAATAGACGGCACAGGCCACAATGCAGCCATCGAGCAAGGCGGCCGGCACGGTCCAGCCCGCTGCGCCGCGCGGAGCCGCGACGACGTCGGCCGCCGGCGCGACCAAGCGGCCCCAGCCTCCGCTGCGGTCGAGAAACAGTCCTGTCAGCGTGCGGAACGAGGCGCCGTGCCGCAACGGTGCATCGTCGGCATAGACCATGGGATTGAAGGGCAGCGGCGGCTCCGACTTCTGCTCCACGATCGGCGCGGCGGCCGCCCTGGAGACGGTGCCGCGAATGGCCGGCCGCGGCTCGGCGGCCAACCAGCCCACCGCCTCGACATCGTCTTGGCCGGCGGCGGCGATCTCGACCCTCACCTGCCGCGGTTCGTCGGACGGAAACGCGATCGGCCGCTCGACCGTGAAGTCGCGAATCTCCTGAACGTTACCGCACGCCCCGGCGGCGATCGCCGCCTGCGCGAGAAGCTCGGCTCCCATCACCGCCGGCAGCAGTGGCCGCCCAAACTGCCGATGGTCGAGCAGGAACCGATCCGTGGTCGGATCCAAGCGGAACGTGACGTCCGTCGAAGCGGCACCGGAGGTCACGCCTTCGACAAGGCTGCCTGGTGTGCCAGCGAGGGGCACCATGGCCACGGCATCCGCAACCGCAGCGAACGCATCCGGCACGCAGGCCGGCTCCGTCACCAGCACCTCGGCTTCTGGCAGGCCCGCCTCGAGCTCGTCCATGAACCGGCGGACGCCTTCGGCGAGCGGCATGAACTTCAGGCCGAACTGCTCGAGCACGAACCGGCTCTCCGGCCGGCTCGCCATGCCCACTTCGTCCCAGGCATGCCAATGAAACACCGTCGCCCGCAGGCCGTTCCGACGGCGGGCGATGAGGATCTTCGCGAGCATGTCGTTGGCGAGCGAATAGTCGGCCTGGCCGTGGCCGCCGAGACGGCCACTCGTCGAGCCGAAGCCGATCACCGCCTCGAGTGCCGCCGGACCGAGCGCCGCCAGCAGATGCTCGATCCCGATGCATTTCGGGCCGAGCGTGGCGGCGAGCCCCTCGAGCGTCTTCTTCTCGAAGCGGCAGGCCGACTCGAACCCGGCGCCGTGCAGCACGCCCCGCACCGGCCCCATCTCACGTACGACCCGCTGCGCGAGCGACGTCACGGCCGCCTCATCGGCGAGGTCGCAGGCGAAATACCGGGCATCGACTCCGGCCGTACGGAACCGGGCGAGCGATTTCTCGATCTCGATCGACTTCTCGACCGTGCGCCAGGCGGAGCGGGGATCCGTGCCATGGCCGCGGGCGTCGAGCATCACACGGCCTTTGAGCGCCTTGAGCCCCGCTTCGTCGAGCGCGAGCCAGGAGGCATCGACGGCCACGGGAGTCGTCGAACCGACGAGCGCGAGCACGAGGCCATGGCGGCGGCCGAGGGCATGGGCACATTCGGCCGTCACGCCCCGCGCGCCTCCGGTCACGATCCACACGCTGCCGCGCGCAAGCGAGGCGAGCGGCTGACAAGACTCCGGCCGCCGCTCGCACGCCGCGACGGTCATCCGACGACCATTCACGAAGCCGACCTCGACCGGTCCGGCGGCATCCTGCAGTTCGGCGACGATATCAGCGGCCAACCGCGACGGTGCGACCGACTTCGGTGCATCGACCACGCGGACGTGGAGCGCCGGAAACTCGCGGGCAATGCCCTTGAGGAGGCCGGTGAGCGCCCCCCCCTCGACGGCACCGATATCGCCGGATATCCCGAAGTCACCGCCGAGATCGACCACGGCCGTGAGCGAGGCCGCCGGGATGTCGCCCGCCTTGCCACGCATCGTGAGCCAACGCTGGCAGGCGAAGAACGGCGCGATGACCGCCTCGTTGCGACGGCCGACCCAGTTGGCTGCGGATGGCTGCGCCTGCGCGGACACGATCATGTGCCGCACCGGTCCGTCCTCTTCGGCTCGTCCGACAGCCGCGATCGTCTCCTCCGCCGAGCCGCAATCGATGCGGATCGCGGTGGCGTTCATCGCCTTCACGGCATCCGAGATCGCGTCGGCCGCGACGCCACTTCCCAGAATCATCACTCGCTCGCCGGCAAGCGTACGCGCTTCCTGGGCGCGGCCGATCCCGCGAAGGGCGATCGAATAGCGCCGCGTGATCTCGCCCGTGGCGGGCGACCAGGCCGCGCCGCTGATGGTCGCATCGCTGCCGAGCCACGCGCCGACGAATGGGCCACCGGAAACGGCTGTCGCGGCGGACTCCGAAACGCCGCAGGCGAGCCAGGCGCAGGTCGCCGAGAGGGCATCGCGGGCGGTCGTCTGCTGCGGACTCAGCAGGGCCGCGAGCGCCTGCGGGGCATCGATCGAGCCGTCGGCCAGGGCCACGCGCCAGAGCGCCGACTTCGGATCGCACAGCGCGGAAGCAGGATTCGCACCGCCGGCCACATGCGCGATCACGACACCCCGCGGCGGGCGGAAGAGCCCACCGAGCAGCCTCTCCGCATCCGCGGCCGAACGGCAGGAAGTGACGATCTCTTCTACGGCGGCCGTGGCCGCCATGCTGTCGCGACCGGTCACGCCGGCGGCAAACACGATCAGGCCGGCTTCATTCCAGCCCACCAGGGCCCCGGGCAATCCTTCCGCGCCGACGAGCGTCGCGCGGAAGCCACCTGCCTCGACGCGCCGCACTGCCGGCGAGGCATGCCGTCCGAAGCACGCGATGAGGCCGCGTGGGGCCGCTGGATCCGCCGGCACGACGAGCAGGGCATCGAAGCCACCGAGCGCCGCCGCGAGATCGACGACAGCCGATTCCTCACGCACGGGCTGCGACATCGCCGGCGCGCTCGCTGCGGAACTCGCAGCAGCAGTGCCGCCGACCCGCGGGAGCATGTAGTCGAGGAGGTGTCGGAGCGTGGGGAACTCGTCCAGCGAGACGCTATCGTCGGCCTTGAGCGAATACTTCTGGCCGATCTCGCCGAAGAGCTGCGCCTTGCGGATGCTGTCGATGCCAAGATCGGCCTCGAGATCGGCATCGAGCTCCACGATCTCCCGCGGGTAGCCCGTCTGCTCGACGACGAAATCGACCAGGAAGGTTTCGAGTTCGAGCGACCGATCGTCCGTCACCGGCTCGGCCACTGGAGCGGACGAAGTTGCCGCCGTGTGGGCTGCATGGCCGTTGGCACGCAACGCCGCAGCGGGCTGTGGCTTCGCCGGCGCTGTCGGGGTCGCTCCAATGCCGACGCGCGGGAGCATGTAAGCGAGCAAGTGGCGGAGCGTGGGGAACTCGTCCAGCGAGACGCTATCGTCGGCCTTGAGCGAATACTTCTGGCCGATCTCGCCGAAGAGCTGCGCCTTGCGGATGCTGTCGATGCCGAGATCGGCCTCGAGGTCGGCGTCGAGCTCCACGATCTCGCGCGGGTAGCCGGTCTGCTCCACGACGAAATCGATGAGAAACGCTTCGATCTCACTGCCGGAGGATCGCAGCTCAGGTTGCGGGACGACCGCGGCCGGAGCGGGCGGAGCGGGCGGAGCCGCGGGCTTGGTGGCCACCGGTCGCTCGGCCACGAGAATCGTGCTCGAGCCGCGCTGCCACTCGCCGTTGCCATGGCCATTCCCGTCAATGCGGGACGAGCCGTTCCGGCCGCCGCCTGCCACGGCGGCGGCGACCGGCTGCCTCGCCGCTCGTGGCTTGATCGGAGCCGGCTCACGCGGCGCGACCCGCTGGCTCGTTCCCGCGCGATTCCGCTCGCGGCGCCGCGCTGTGGCATCGAAGGAGACGACGGAGCCGTGGGCACGTTGCGGCTTCTTCCGAGACGGCTGCCGTGACTGGATCGCGCCCGCGTTTTCGAGCTGCTCTCGCAGCCGGGCCAGGTGTTCGCCCGCAGCGCGGCCGCGCTGGTCGAATTGCAGGAACGTGCAGCCCTCGCGGCCCTCGAGAATCCGCCGCGCGAGGCCGGTGAGCACACCCGAAGGGCCGACTTCGACGAACGTGCGTACGCCCGCCGCATAGAGCGCCTCGACGACACCGATCCAGCGGACCGTCTCGGTCATCTGTCGGATGAGGCTTTCGCGGACGGCCGGGGGATCGGCCATCGGCGCGACGGTGGTGCTGCTGAAAACCGGAGTGGACGGTACCTTGATCGGCAGCGTATCGATCGTGGCGGCAAGCTGCTCAGCCGACCGCGCGAGCAACGGCGTGTGGAAGGGGCTCGGCACGGCGAGCCGCTTCGACTTCACACGCCGCGATTCGATCAACACCTCGACGGCATCGACCACGCGGGCCGTGCCGCCGATCACGAACTGCTCGGGAGCATTTTCGGCGCATACCCAGACCTGCCCGGTGAAGAGCTCGATCGCGGATTGCACCGTCGCACGATCAGCGATCACCGAAAGCATCGCGCCATCGCGGGGGCCGTGTTGCTCGACGGCATCAGCCCGGGCCCTCGTGGCCCGGGCACCTTCCTCGACCGTCCAGACCGCCGTCGCGGCGAGCGCCGGAAACTCGCCGAAACTGTGGCTGGCTACGACGTCGGGTGCGAAGCCCATGCCGCGAAGCACGTCCCAGGCGAACAGGTCGCCGAGATACATCGACCACTGCGTGTCCCAGATCCGCGTGCCGAGGCCGTTGTCGGGCTGCCAGGCGATCTCGGCGAGCGTCTCATGGCCGAGCGCACGCGCCATGCCGTCGAGCCGCGAGAGTGATTCGCGTGCTTCAGCCGACTCCGCGACGATCCCACGAAACATGTCGGTGTACTGCGAGCCTTGACCCGGGAAGAGCGCAGCGACCAGCGGCCTCCCGGATGCTGCCAGCGCGGGCCGTGACGTCGGCGACGCGTCGGGGTGCGGCGCTTCCTCGCCCACCTCGATTCGGCCGGTGAGGGGGCCGTGGGCGATGGTAATGACGCCTTCGGTGTTCCCCCTCGTGAGCGAGAGCAGTTCGGCGGCGGCGGCCACGGCACCGGTATGGCCAAAAAGGTTCGCCAGAGACGGCGCTGCCGACCGCGGAGCCGGCTGCGCGGACTCGACTTTAGCGTTGCGGATGACGCCGCGAATCCGGTTGCCGGCGGTGCGGGCGTCTTTGAGCCGCTTGAGCACGAACACCACCGCGCCCTCGCCGGGCACCACCGCATCGGCGTCATCACCGAGCTTGCCGATCAGCGAGAGCCCTTCGAAGGACATGAGGTCGAGCGACCGTTGGCCCGCGGCGCAGATCACCGCGTCGCAATCGCCCTGGCGAAGCATGTCGGCCGCCGCCGAGAGCGCGGAGACGCTCGAGCAATCGCCGGAATCGAGCGCGAGCGCACCCCCCATGAGGTCGAACGTCTTCGTGAGCCGGCTGGCGAGCGTACTACTCGTGAAGCTGCCCGTCTCATCGACGAGCGCGGGCATCCGTTCGAGGAGCGTTTTTTCGTACGCCTCGACGAGGCGGTCGATGTCGGCCGGGGAGACGCTGCGGCGGGCGAGCGCGCAGCGCAGGTCGCGGCCCGTCTCGGGCAGCCGCAGGCCCAATTGCAGCTGGTTGGCGAAGTCGCCGCCGAACAGCGTGCCGACGACGACGCCCGTGCGCGTGCGGTCGAGGCCGGCCTGGGGGCCACCGGCATCGGCGATCGCCGCATCGGCCGCCTCCAGCAGCATGAACTGCAGCGGGTTGGCCGCGGCGATCTGCTTGGGCGGCACCTTGTGGCGACGCCAATCGTAGGCGAAGTCGCGGACAAATCCGCCGCGATCGGACATCGTGTGCCAGGTGCGCGGGCCGGAGCGGTCGAAAGCGCGGGCCGCCTGCCAACGGTCGGCCGGCACCGGCCCGATCGCCGATTCACCGCGGTCGATCCGCGCGAAAAAGGCGTCGAGGGCGAGCGCGCCGGGGAGCACGCATCCTGCGCCCACGATCGCGATGCAATCCTCGTCGGCCGTACGCGGCGCGTTCGACCGCGGCGCGGCGGACGGCACATGCTCGGCGAGCGCGACGTGGACATTGAGCCCACCGATGCCGAATGCATTGACGGCGGCGTGTCGCGGCGAGCCATCGGCGTGGGCGGGCCAGGCGAGGGGCGCACGCGGCACGGTGAAGGGACCATTCTGCCAGTCGAATTCGCTGTTGAGCTCCTCGCATGTGGAGCCCGGCGGGATCACGCCGTGCTCCATCGCCAGCACCACCTTCACGAGGCTGGCGATGCCGGCCGTCTCCAGCGTGTGGCCAATGTTCGCCTTCACGCTGCCGATGGGGATGCGGCGGCCGGCCGAGACGTGTGGCTTCAGGAATCGCGAGAGCGCGGAGAGCTCCGTCGCGTCGCCCACCTGCGTGCTCGTGGCATGCGCTTCGATGTATTCGATCCGCCCGAGGTCGGCCGGATCGGGGTAGGCCCGCTCGACGGCCATGACCTGCCCTTCCTGCCGCGGCGCCCAGAGGCTCTTGCCCTTCCCGTCGCTGGCAACGCCGAGGCCGCGAATCACGGCCCTGATGCGATCGCCATCCGTGATCGCACGGGAGAGCGTCTTGATCACGAGGGCGACATAGCCTTCCGCCGTGATGAGCCCGTCGGCCGCCTCGCCGAAGGGGCACGAGCCGCTGTTGCTCACGGATTGCGCGGCCGAGAAGAGCACCAGGCTGTCGGACTTGCAGTACGATGCGCCACCCACGATCGCCTGATCGATGCCCCCCTGCAAAAGCGCCCGCGCGCCGATCGCCATCGCCTGCAGCGACGAGGCGCAGGCGGCATCGACCACGAGGAAGGGTCCATTCAATCGCAGTGCTTCATGCACGATCTGCGCGGCACCGAGCGCGCCCAAATCGAGCTTCTCTCCGGGCTGCCGGCCCGGATATCGGCGCCGCACGGCATCGATCACCTCCGCTGCGACGTCGCCGACTGAGTCGCCCAGCAGGTCGCGAGCGGCGGACGTCTCGGCGAGCAGCGCAGCCGCCTCGTCGATGCCGGTGGAGTAGACGATGTCGCCGATCCGCGTGCTACCGCCGGTATGGCCGACGTAGACGCCCGTTCTACGGTCTGTCGGCATGGAGAATGGATCCATGCCCGCATCGCGGCAGGCCAGCGAGGCCACCTCGAGAAAGATATGGTGGGCGATGTCGTAGCGCTTGGCCAGAACGTCAGTGATCGGGCAAACCGCCGGATCGACGGGCCTGTCAGACACGACGGCGCCCATTTCCGAATAGCTCTTGCCGAGGCGGCTCTTCTCGGGATGGAAATAGAGGTCGCGGGGCAGCCGCGATTCGGGCAGCGGCCCCCACGCGGCGCGGCGCTCGAGGATCAGTTTCCAGAATGCTTCGAGCCCGTCGGCTCCAGGCAGGCGGCAGGCCATGCCCACGATCGCAAGTGGTTCGTTCAAATCGGCGTCCTTGTCGTCGGGAAGAGGAGTCGGCCCGAAGGGGCGCTTGCGCGCAGCCGTTCGCGGCCGTCATCGACGTGCGTGTCGAGGTAGAGATCGATGGGGTAGGCGTCGTTCTCGAAGGAAATGAACGCCCCATCCCTGGGAAAACTCAGCGGAACCCTAGCCGCCGAGCCACTACAACCCCCGCAGTATGCCCATCTTCTGCAGTCGGTCAAGTTGCCCATTTCGGGGCTGAAGGCTTTTTTTAGGCTGGTTTTGCAACTTATTCGAGACCACCGGCCGACGAGGGTATCGTCGCAGACGTCATGACGTCCGTGCGCCCCCAAGCAGCCGCCAACCAACCGGCCCTGCGCCTGCCCGCCATCGGCGAACCGCTGGCGCCGTTCGACCACCTCATGCTCGTCGACGCGCGTGCCGGGCACCCCATGTGCTTTTTCATCGAGTGCAGGGTCGAGGGAGAGCTCGAGCAGCATCGCCTGCGAAACGCGGTGGATGAGGCAGTACGCCGCCATCCGCGGATGTGCAGCCGTGTCGCGTGGCATCGAGGCCAGCCGTATTGGCTTGCGCCGGACGTGCAGCCGGCGTTCATCTGGCACCCAGGGGCCGACGCCGCTGATCCCTGGCGGCCCGTCGATCTCGAGCACGAAAGCGGCGTGAGGATCGTTGTCCGCGCGATCGAGCCAAGGTTGCATAGCATCGGTATGGTGGTGCATCACGCCGTCTGCGATGGCATCGCCGCATGTGAATTCATGGGTGATCTCTGGGCGTGCTACGAGGGCGTCGAACCGCACGGCTTCTCGCGGCCGGCGTCAGACGGCAATCGGGAGCCGACTCCACCGTCGAAGGCACACGCACCCGCAGCCAATGCCTTGGGCGAGGCGCTTGCGTTCGCACGGTTTTTCCCGGTGAAGCTCGCGGGAATGAACTCTGGCTTGAAAGCTGGTGCGGGAGTCGCCGCAGGGCCGCCATACGCGACGATCGAGATCGACTCGAATTTCACATCTCGCTTGCGTGCTGCTGCCACCGCACGCGCAGCTACGGTGAACGATCTGATCGTGGCCGCGGTGATGCGGGCGGCGATCACCTGGAATGACCGCGCCGGAAGCCGGCACGGTGGCGTGCGGGTGACGATGCCGGTGAGCACCCGGGCCCCCGGGCAGCGCTACCCCGCACGCAACGAGATCAGCTATGCGTTTCTCGACCGTTCCCGTGAGGTATGCGACAATCGGGAAATGCTCGTGGGCTCGCTCGCGACCGCCTCGCGCTGGATTCTCGCGTCGGAAGTCGTGGGCGGATTCCTGGAGGTGGTCGCGTTTCTGTCCAAGATGCCCCTGCTCCTCAAGGCCGTGACGCGGCTCCCAATCTGCCTTTCGACGGTGATCGTCAGCAATCTTGGGGATGTCAGCCGCAGGATGCGCGCGGGCGTCCCCAAACTCGACGGACGCGATGCCCCCGATGGCCTCACCGTCCGCGACTTCCGAGGGGTGCCGCCACTACGGCCGGGCACTCGGGCCTCGGTAGCGGTTTTCACCTATGCCGGCAGGATGACAATCTGCTGCCTCTGCTCGGCCGGCTCCGAGCCACAGTGCGCTGGTCGAGACTTTCTCGATCTCGTCCGCCGCGAACTGGAGGGGTTCGGCTGATCACGCACGAATGGGCGATCGGCCGAGTGGGGTGGCAGTCTTGTTTTAAACCGCGGCGATATGCTTTCCGCACGGCTTCCGCAAACACGGGCCCCCGGGCAAGGCTCGATGGAGAGACTCGATGAACTATTACGGATTAGGCCTCGCGGTCTTGGCGTCGGTCCTCTGGGGGTTGACCTACTGCCTCGACGAGCGGGTCTTGGCGAGCCTGTCGGTCTTCAAGCTCTATTTTCTGCACTGCCTCTGCGGCGCCTTCGTTGCCGGCGTGATCCTGCTGGCCCAGGGGGCTTCGCCCGTAAGCCTGCTCACGATCGACACTGCCAGAGCCAGCCTGCCGCTCGTGGGCCTGACGTTGATCACGGCCACGGCCGCAGCCCTGTCCATCCTCGGGTCCATCCAGCTCCTGGGGGCGAGCAAGTCGGCCGTGCTGGAAATCTCCTACCCGTTGTTCGTGGCGTTGTTCTCGGTGTTGCTGTTCAAGGGCCAGCTGCAGTTGCCGGTCGTGATCGGTGGAGCCTTTATTTTCATCGGTTCCGCCATCATCGTGCTCGCCAAATGAGCGAAGGCGCGCATCCCCTGGAGCCAAGTCGGCCGCCTTCAGATATTCTGCAGGGTGCACCATGCCCAGCCAGCAACCCGCCGACGCGTCGTCAAACAGCCCGAAGCAGGGCGACTCCTACTTCGAGGACGGACTCCTGGTCTACACGGCGGCCTTTCACCTGAAGCGCGGGCAGTGCTGCGGCTCCGGCTGCAGGCACTGTCCGTACGAGCCCCGGCACGTCGAGGGCACCACGACGGCCCGCGCATGAACGCCTACCTGGGCGAAGAATAGGACGACGACTATGACGACGAGCAAGCGTATCGCGACGGTGTGATGGTGCTGCCCCCCGCGACCTAGCCCCACGACTTCAATGTGGGATTTTTCAGAAGCAGTGGCTGTGCTCAATGTTTAGGACGAAGGCGGTCCGCTCGCAAAGTCGGAAACGGAGCAGGCACCCGGACACCCGCGGGTGCAGTTTTGCGACGAATACCCCGCCGCCCAGGCCCAGCCGACCATGATCCAACCGTCACCATGTGGGAGTAGCGTTTTCGACCATTCCGAATGGCACTGCCGACCGTCGTCAGGTTTGGACTCGAGCATGTTCGGCGACGTCTTTGAGAATGCCGTTGAGCGTCCCCGTGCGAAGCGAGTCGTGATTCGGCACCGTGATGTGATGCTCACCGCCCTGCTGTGTCGTGAGCCGGAGATGTGAGCCCTTGCGCCGCATCACCACATACCCGAACGTTTCGAGCAACTTGACCAGATCCGGCCCGGAGACATCCCGCGGTAGCCGCGGGCTCATGGGGCGAGAATCTCGTCGCGAACGATGTGGAGCCGAATCACCTTGGGGGCCTGCCCCTCGTCGAAGTGACACTCCACCGCGGATCGAACGTTCGCCCGCAATTGGTCGAGCGTGTCGCCCTCCGTAAAGATCGACTCGCCAATCGCTCTCGCAGTGAAGCCGCCCTCAGGTGCCTCGTCGACCACAAAAACGATTTCGACCATGGCGTTGGCTACCAGGAGCGAATTGGTGCGATGCCAACTCGTTGGCATGGCTTTCGATCTGCACCAAATACGACGAGTGTACAGAAGCTGGTTAGAACTTTTCCAGTCTGGTGTAACTGGCTGGGAACCGGAAATCGCCCATCTGCTGCTTCGCTGATTGGCCGTACCTTTCGACCCCAAAAACCAATCAACACCAGCGCCCCAGCCTCAACAGCAGCCGCCACTGTTCACCCCACACGTTTCCGGAGCAAGGCAGGCGGTGTGCTTGGTGCCGAGATGGAAAAGCAGACCGGAAGGCGTGACCTCCACACCGGCCACCGGATACTGCGAGATCGCCCCCTCCTCGTACTCGACCTCGACCGGCAGGTCGTCGCTCTTGAGCACGGGGCCGGCGATCTCGATGATCTTTGCCAGTTTGGCTGCGTGGAGCCGATGGTCTTTGTCGTCGGCCACCCAGATCTGCAGCAGGCAGGACGACAGAGAGCGGATCGTGCCGCCGCAGTCGATGAAGTCTTTCTGCAAACGCCCAACTTCGGTGATGTGGTAGTGCTCTGGAACGAATCCCCTGTCCGGCAGCATCCAATGCATCTTCGCCTCAGGATGGGAGGCAAGAACCGCCCGAAACTCTGCAACTGTCATCGTGAACCTTTCAGTGAGATCCCTCGAGGGATGAGAGCAGAGCCAACACCTTCTTTTCGATCAAATCCCGCACGCCCCGGAACTCCTCGGGCGACATCTCCCGTGGATCCGGGATCTGCCAGTCCTCCCGCCGGCCGGCGACCACGAGCGGGCATTCATCCCCGCAGCCCATCGTGACGGCAACGTCCACGGCCTTGCCGTTGAACGCCTCCAAGCCCTTGGATGAGTGCGTCGTCAGGTCATAGGCCAACTCGCTCATAGCCTCGATCGCCTTGGGGTTGATACGCCCCGATGGCCGTGAACCGGCACTCGCTGCCCGCACCCGTTCGCCGCCGTGCATCCGGGCGAAGGCCTCGGCCATCTGGCTGCGATTTGAATTTTCGACGCAGACAAACAGAACGGTCTTCATGAGCATCCCCTGATGTCGCCCGAGCCGCAGCACGGCGACGAATGAATACAGCGGCACAGCGGCACACTCGCCAACGCCCCGGCAATCGGAGCGACGACATAGATCCACACGTGGTCGAGTCGCATCGCCACGACCGCCGGGGCCAAGGAACGAGCCGGGTTCATCGACGCCCCGCTGATCGGTCCGGCGAAGAGGGCTTCGAAGCCGATGACTCCCCCGATGGCGACGCCGGCCAGCAGTTTTTCCCCGCTGCCCCCAAAGGACATGCTGAGGATCACGACCATGAGAATCAGTGTCAGCACGAATTCGAGAACGAGCGACTGGAAATCGCTACCAGCGGGAATCGTGGCCCCCAGCGTCCTGCTCTCCGGGAAAAGCATGCGGAGCGTGCCACTTGCCAGAATAGCCCCGGCACACTGGCTCACGATGTATGGCATGACCAGGCTTCGATTGAACCGACCGGCAGCACACAACCCGAGAGTCACCGCCGGGTTGATATGGCATCCAGAGACTTTCCCCAGGGCATAGACCAACGCCATCACCACCAATCCGAACGTGAGCGCCACACCCACATGCGTGACACCGCCCCCAGTCACCTCATTGACGATCGCGGCCCCGGTTCCGGCAAATACGAGGCAGAACGTCCCGAACGCTTCTGCACAGACTCGGCGGGAAAAGGCGGGCTGGTCCATCATGCATCGAGATTCCGTCTCGTAGCCTCTTCGGTCAGGCACAACCCCTGATCGAGCAGCGATCGGACGCACAGATCCACGACCCGGTAGTGGACGTTCACCCCAGCCCTGCGTGACTGGATGATTCCGAGGCTGGACAGCCGTTGGAGCTGGTTGGAAACCGCCTGCGGCTTCATGCCGACTTCATCCGCCAGTTCCGTGACACACAACTCGTCGGCTCGCACGAGCGCGTGCAGGATTCGGAGCCGGGTATCGTTCGCCAACACCTTGAACACAGCCGCCAATCCGCCCGCCTGAATGGGCGACATCAGCGGCCGGGCCTTGAGCGACCGGGGCTTGCAGCACCCGGCGACATCAGCGGAGCGTTTCCTGGCCATGCCGATACGCTACACGATTACACGACTCCGTGTAAAGGAGCAGCGATTGCCAAACCGCCGTTGATCGAGCATGCGGCCAAAAGAAAAGGCCCGGCCTTCACCAAGAAAGCCGGGCCTCGTTCTTCATGAATCGGGGCGAC
>JBBAVM010000041.1:0-26333 GCA_040397685.1 Pirellulales bacterium | reverse complement strand
GCTCAACAACATGTTCGGCGACCACATGGTGCTCCAGCAGGGCATCAAGAACAAAGTCTGGGGGAAGGCCGATCCGGGCGAGGCCGTCACGGTCACGCTCGGCGGGCAGTCGAAGTCGGCCACGGCCGGCGCCGACGGCATGTGGCAGGTGTTCCTCGACCCGGTGATGGAATACGGCGGGCCGCACACGCTCACCGTCAAAGGAAAAAACACCCTCGCTTTCAACGACGTGCTCATCGGCGAGGTCTGGGTCTGCTCGGGGCAGTCGAACATGCAGTGGAGCGTGAACCAGGCGAACGACTCCGACATCGAAAAGGCGGCGGCGAAGTTTCCGAACATCCGCCTCGTCTCGGTGCCGCAGGTCGGCACGCAGGAGCCGCAGGGCAACTTCAAAGGTGCATGGCAGGTCTGCTCGCCCGAGACGGTGGGTGAGTTCTCGGCCGTCGGCTACTTCTTCGGCCGCCAACTCCACCAGACGCTCGGCGTGCCGGTCGGCCTGATCGACAACGCCTGGGGCGGCAGCGCCGCCGAGGCGTGGGTGAAGCGCGACAAGCTCGCCGCGCATCCGGAACTCAACGTGATCCACGAGCGCTGGCAGAAGGAAGAGGCCAACTACGAGAACGCCAAGGTCGAGTTCGAGAAGAAGCTCGCCGAGTGGAGCGCCGCCGCCCAGAAGGCGAAGGCGGAGGGCAAGCCCGAGCCGGGTGGGAAGCCGCAGCATCCCGACTCGCGGATGAAGGGCAACGCCCGCCCGGGCAATATCCATTCGGGCGTCCTCACGCCCTCGATCGGCTACGGCATCAAGGGCGCGATCTGGTACCAGGGCGAGAGCAACTCCGGCCGGGCCTACCAATACCGCACGCTGTTCCCGTTCATGATCCAATCGTGGCGCGACGAGTGGGGCCTGGGCGATTTCCCGTTCTATTGGGTCCAACTCGCTGACTACATGGCCGAGAAGTCGGAACCCGCCGAGAGCGCCTGGGCCGAACTCCGCGAGGCGCAGACGATGACGATGAAGAAACTGCCGAACACCGGCGAGGCGGTGATCATCGACATCGGCGAGGGGAAGGACATCCATCCGAAGAACAAGCAGGACGTGGCCAAGCGGCTGGCCCGCTGGGCGCTCGTCGAGACCTACAAGGTCCCGGGCATCACGGTCCGCAGCCCGCGTTACAAGGCGATGGAGAAGCAGGGCTCGAAGATCGTGCTCTCCTTCGACGACGTCGAGGCGAAGGCGGCCGGATGGCGGCCGTTCGACGTGAACGAGCCGATCGGCTTCACGATCGCTGGCGCCGACAAGAAGTTCGTGGAGGCGAAAGGAAAAATCCTGCCCGACGGCCGGATCGAGGTCTGGAGCGACGCCGTGGCCGAGCCCGTGGCCGTCCGCTATGCGTGGGCCGACAACCCGGTCTGCAACATGTATTCGGCTGCGGGCCTGCCGCTGACGCCGTTCCGCACGGACGATTTTCCGGGCGTGACGGCCGAGGCGAAGTGACCGATTCCCCCGGAATCGGATACACTTCTAGCCTCGCAAACCATGGAGGGTTTCACTCGTGAGCCGAGCCTGCCACCGGTGCCGTGATCGTCTCTGGGTCCTGATCGTCCCGAGCCTCGCGTTTCTCGTGGGCTGCGGTTCGGGTCGCATCGAGGAGGCCCGCACCGACGTGCCCGGACGGGTGACCGCCTCCGCCGATCCTTCGCGGCCTGCGACCCCGGTGGTCATGGCCGTGCCGGACGTGATCACGAAGCCGAAGCCCTTTCGGTTGCCCGATGTGATCGGGGCGGTGCCGTCGCTCGAGCCGGTGACAATGGCTCCCCGCACCGGCATCGTCGCCGTGACGCAGGCCAGGGCGGAGACGCCACCGCTCGAGTTCCCGTCCGACCGCCCTGCCGTGGCGGAGGTCGCGGCCATGCTGCGCGGCTACCTCCAGGCGTTCAATCGCCACGACGCCGCGGCGCTGGCGGCGCACTGGAGCCCGACGGCCGAGAGCGTCGATCTCGACTCGGGCGAGACGACCCGCGGCCGCGCGGCGGTCGAGGCGGTGTTTGCGACGCTCTTCGAGGAGGATGCGGCCGCCGCGATCGACATCGATGTCGAGTCGATCCGTCCGCTTCGCGACGATGTGGCCGTGGTGGATGGCGTCTCCCGGATCGTGTTCGCCGAATCAGGCTCGGCGGCCGATGTCTCCGGGCCGGCGTCTCCCGTCGGCAGCCGCTTCTCGGCCGTGGTCGTGAAGCGGGACGGCCGCTGGCTGCTCGAAAGCGTTCGCGAGGCGTCGCTCGCCGCGCCGGCGACCCCCGTGGCGGCCCGGCCCCCGCTCGAGCCGCTTGCGTGGCTCGTCGGATCGTGGGAGGACGTGGGTGAGGGCGTGACCGCAGGCACGCAGTGCTTTTGGAGCCCGGGCCGCGCGTTCCTCGTGCGCAGCCACGTCGTGACGATCGACGCGCCGGCGGTCAGGCCGGCTTCCGGCGACGACTCGGTCCCCGGTCTTCTTCCCCCGGGCACATCCCCCGGCGGCACGCGCCGCGAACTGACGGAGATCATCGGCTGGGATGCCGACCGGGGCTGCGTGCGCTCCTGGCTCTTCACGTCGGACGGCCGCTTCGCCGAGGCCACGTGGGCCCGCGAGGGGGATGCCTGGCGCGTGCACTACGAGGGAGGCGGTCCCGACGCGTCCCTCACCGGCAGCCTCCACATTGCGCGGCTCGGGCCGGACGAGGTGTCGATCCGCTGCGACGACGACGCCCTCGCCGACGTCATGCCGCCGGCCTGCGACTTCGTGCGGACGGCGCGGCTCGGCGCGGTCGACTAGCGGCTCCGTGATGCGACGACTGCTCGACCTCGCCGCGAACGCGTTTCCGCTGTGGGTGCTCGCGGCCTGCGCATGGGCGCTCGTTCAACCTGCGTGCTTTGTCTGGTTTCGCGGCGACGCGATCGTCGTCGGGCTGGCCGTGATCATGCTCGGCATGGGCATCACGCTCTCGCTCGACGACTTCGCCCGCGTGGCGACGCGGCCCACCACGGTGGCCGCGGGCTTCGTCGCGCAGTTTCTCATCATGCCCACCGCCGGGTGGCTCGTGGCCACGTCCCTCGGCCTCGAGACGCCCTTCGCCGTCGGGCTGATCCTCGTGGCCTGCTGCCCGGGCGGCACGGCATCGAACGTCGTGACCTACATCGCCCGGGCCGACGTCGCACTCTCGGTGCTCATGACCACCTGCACGACACTCGGCGCCGTGGTGCTCACGCCGCTGCTCACGAAACTGCTGGCGGGCCGGCTCGTCGAGGTCGATGCCTGGGGGCTGTTTCTCTCCACGCTCCAGGTGGTCGTGCTGCCGGTCGCGGCGGGCGTCGTCATCAACCGCTTTCTGCCCGGCGTCGTGCGGGCCGTGCTTCCGGTGGCGCCCCTCGTGAGCGTGGTCACGATCGCCCTGGTCTGTGCGAGCATCATCGGCCAGAACGCGGCGGCCATCCTCACGAGCGGGCCGCGGCTGCTCGTGGCCGTCGTGCTCCTCCACGGGCTCGGCTTCGGCGTGGGTCATCTCTTCGCCCGGCTCTTCGGCTACGACCGCACGGTGTCGCGCACGATCTCGATCGAGGTGGGCATGCAAAACTCCGGCCTCGGCGTCGTGCTCGCCCAGAAGCACTTTCCCGCCGAGCCGCTCACGGCCGTCCCCTGCGCCATCTCGAGCGTGGTGCACTCCGTGATCGGCAGCCTCCTCGCCGGCTGGTGGCGCCTGCGACCGTAGGACGGGCTTCCGTCCGGTGCACGCTCGTCGAGATGGCGTCAGCCTATCCTACTTGCGCGGGCCGGATTTCGAGGTCGCCATCTGCGGCCGCTTCACGAAGTAGATCTTCGGATCGTCCACCACCCACGGCGTGCTCCACGTCTTGCCGTCGTCCATGACGCAGACGTTGTAGAAGAACGTCTTCAGGGTTTCGGTGCGGTAGCCGTAGGGGAACTGCGACGTGATGTGGTCGTCCATCGTGAGGTCGTCCACGCCCGGGCTCGCGAAGAAGTGGATCATGCCGTCGGGCGTGAAGGAGAGGCCGAGCGTCCACCAGCCGAGCTGGTCCGCGGGGATCGTGGGCCCGCGGATCTCGCCGCCGTTCTTGCCGCTGCGGACGCGGAGATAGGCCTGCTCGGGGAGGTTTTTCTTCGCGTTCGCCTTCTCGTAGCAGATGAACATGCCGGGCCAGTATTCCTCGAGGCCCCACCAGCCTTCGCGCGGGTGGTCGTCGCCGGTGATGATCGCGTGGGTGAAGCAGCCGGCGCGGAAGCCGAATGACGGCCCGCTTCGCTTCTCCCACTGCTCGAAGGGGGGCAGGTAGACCCGCGTCACGATGCTCGGGCTGTCGGCCACCGAGATGCCGCCGCCGATCGAGCGGCTCGCGGCGAAAATCAGGTCGTCCTGCTGCATCTGGTAGGTGACGCGGCCCGGGATGCCGGCGTTGCGGGTCGAGATGAGGAGGCCGTGGGTGCTGCCCTCGAGGCCCGGGCTCGGCAACTCGATCCGCTTCACGACGTCGGGCGTGCCGCGCTTCGGGCCCTCGAACCACTGCCGGTTCACGCTCTTGCCCACCGGGCTCCGCAGCCGCTTGTCCTGCTCCTCGGAGCTCTTGGGGTGGTTGTAGTTCCACGTCCACTTCTCATCTTCGAAGTCGTCGGTGGCGCCCTTCGCGACCGAGCCGGTGCCGGGCACGAGGACGGGCTTCTTCGGGGCCGGTGGCTTCGAGGCGACGGTCTTCGGCGTCTGGCTCGGCGTCGAGGAGGTCTCGGCCGCCCACCCACCGGAAGCGCCGATCGCGATGATGGCCAGTCCCGCTCCGAGCACCGTCCTGGAGCAGATCTTCGTGAGCATGGTGACGAAGGGGATCATGAGACTGCCTCGCGGGGTGACGCGGCCGGGAATCACCGGTCCATTTCGGTTGGCTATCGACCCCGGTGCGGCCGCGAGTGAAACGCGGGCACCGTCGCCGGCCACGGTCTGGCCTTCTTGCCGCGCTTTCCCACCTTGCCCGGTCGGACGGCCGGGCCGCCGCCGGGGAATTCCTCTGGCCACGGCCGCGGTTTCCCGTCACAAATCCTGCCCTGTTCCACGCATCTTCCGGCGGATCAACACCATGCGTGCCGTGTTCGTGGCGATCGTCGTGTCCGGCGTTTGCGGTCTTTTGGTCGAGGCCTCCGACCTGCCGCGGGACCGCGCTCCCCGCTCCCACATCCAGCCCGTCGGTGAACTCGCCGCCGCCCGCGACTCCGAGTGGGCCGGCCTGGTCACATCGCGAGCGCCTGCGGTGGTGCGCGAGCAGTTCCGCCTCGAACGCGGTGCGGGGCTCGTCGTCGAATCGGTACACGACGGCTCGGTGGCCGACCGCGCCGGCATCCGTCAGCACGACGTGCTCGTCGCGCTCGACGGTCAGTTGCTCCTTCTGCCGGAACAGTTCACCGCGCTCATCGAGGCCTCCGCGGCCGACGCGCCGCTCGAATGCCGCCTGATTCGAGCCGGCGTCGAGAAGGTGGTGTCGCTCAAGCCGCGGACACCAGCGGTCGCCGGCGGCATCCTCCAGCCCGCCGCTTCGACGCTCGAACTCCTGCCGAAAAAACCGAAGTCGCTGGTCGCTACGGTCACGGAACTGCCGGACGGATCGCTGCAGCAGAGCGACGCCGATTATGTCGTGAAACTCTCCGTCGGCGACGATCGGCGGCTCGTCGTGCGCGACGCCCGCGGCCGGATCATCTTCAACGGACCGATCGAAACGCCGGAACAGCAGAGCCGTATTCCCCCGGAAGTTCGCGCGCGGGTCGCGGGGCTCGAGCGGCTCGGCATCCAGCGCCAGGCCCGCCAGTCCGAGACCGGAGTCGGTGGCGCCGACCGGCAGCCGCCGGCCCGGATTGGCACCCTCGACATCCAGCCCGTCGAGATCCGCTGACGTCGGCCGCTACCAGCGCACCTCGGCGACGTCGCGCGACCAACTGCCCCCGGCGGAGCGCGAGCCGCCGCCATCGAGGCTTGGCCGTCCGCCGAGAACCGTCCGCCACGGATCCGGCCCGGTGAACGTGCCGCCCGGCAGCGAGATCACCCAGGGACCGGCCCCGCGCGACATCCGCTCGAACGAGTCCTGCATCTGCCGGCGCTGGATCTCCTGGATCCGGCGCTGCCGCCGCCGCTCCGCCTCCGCCGTCGCGGCGGCGTAGGCCTCGCGGGCGAGGGCCGCCGACTCCGACGAGGCTTTGATGGATTCCTCATAGCGCTGGCCCGTGAGCAGCGACTTCGCCCGCTCGAGCGCCGACACCGCCCCGCGCACGTCGGCCGACACGCCCTCCGCATACCAGGCCGCGGCGCGGCGGATGAGGCTGTCGGTGTCCTCGATCTCCGAGAAGGCCTGCCGCGCGAGTCGCTCGTCCTCGGTGGCGAGTTCCTCGGCACGGGAGGCCGCCGTGTCGGCGGCATCGATCACGCGGCCGGCCTGCAGCAGATCGGGCCGCTCGACGGCGATGCCGCGCTGTGCGACCTGCACGAGCCGGCCCGCTTCACGGCACTGCTCGTTGGCCCGCACGCGATCGGTCCGCTGCCGGTCGAGCCGGGTCGCGAGGGCGTCGATCCGCTGGGTCGTGGTGGTCGCCCGCTTCGGCAGCGACGCCCGCAGGCCGTCGAGTTCCTGCCGGCGGTCGGTCACGGCAGTCTGGCAGCTCTCGACCCAGGCCTCCTGCCGCACGACCTCCTCGAGCAGGGCGAGCGCCTTGAAGTAGTGCTGCCGCGCGGGCTCGGCGGCCGACTGGGCCTCGGCGATCATCCGCTTGATGCGTTCGATCCCCTCGTCGGCCTTGGCGACGTTGTCGGCGAGGTCGGTCCACGAACTCTCGGCGTAGGACTCCGCGAGGTGTTCGAGGGCCCGCATGGTCGCCGCACGGCGGCCGGCGAGCGCCTCCAGCCGGGCGACGCAGCCGGGGAGCAGGTCGTCGATCTTCGCCTTCGCGGCCATGACGCTCTCGAGGATGGCGATCGCCTCGGCCGCATGCCGTTCGGCATGCTCGAGGTGCTTGACGGCCCCGTCCACCTCGCCGGCGTCGAGCAATTGCGCCGCAAGCGCCAGGTGTTCGCGGGACTTCACGACGTGCACCATCGGATCGGCCCCGGGCTCGGCGAGCAGCCAGCCCTCGGCCCGCTTCGCGCGGATCCGCGCTTCCGCGTCGTCGGCCGCGGCGGCGGCCTTGAGGCGGCGATCGTCTGCGGCCTCGTAGGCATCGAGCCGGCCGACGAGCGTCGCCAGTTCGGCCAGCCCGCCTTCGAGCCGTCCGCGGGCCTCGACGGGATCGCTTTCCAGGTCATGGCGGGCCAGGGCGAGGCTGCGGGCGGCGGCGGCGGTCGTGGCCTGGAAGGCGGCGCCCGATCGGCCCCGTTCCGCGAGTTTCGCGATGCGGGCGTCGGCGGCCGCGAGCCCGGTGTCAAGCTCGTCGGCCAGGGCCCGCGATTTCTCATGGGCCTGTTCGAGCACATCGAGCGGCCCGCGGCACTCGCCGGCCACCGCGTCGAGCGGCGGCCGGGCCTCCGCTGAATCGAGCAGCCGGATGCACTCGTCGGCGGCGGCGGTCCCGAGGAACCACTCCGAATCGACCCGCTCCTGGGCCTTCTCCCACACGTCCATCAGCCCGAGCCAGCGCTCGCGATAGCGGCGAATCGCACCCTGGACCGCGTCGTAGGCGGATCGGGTCTGGCCCTGCATCGGCGTCTTGAAGTCGGGGTCGGTGTGCGGCAGGAGCCGGTGCCGCTCCTGCTGGGCATCGAGCAGGTCGGAGAGGGCGACGACCTCCTGCTTGAACGCGGCGAGTTTTTTCCGTGCCTCGGCGACGCGGCGGTCGTGCTGCGATATTCGATAGAGGAGCGTTCCGAGTGCCCCCAAGGCGCCGAGCCCCACGAGCGAGAGCGGCAGCGTGCGGGT
Source organism: Pirellulales bacterium (assembly GCA_040397685.1). Lineage (GTDB taxonomy): Bacteria > Planctomycetota > Planctomycetia > Pirellulales > UBA1268 > RGVT01. The sequence goes on along the minus strand of JBBAVM010000041.1, from coordinate 18,394 downwards.
GCGAAACACCCGTGCGGCCTCGGTGCGGGCGAGTTCGCGGTCCTTGCGGTCCTTCACCCAGCGTTCCGTCGCCTCGACGAGCGCGGCCAGGCCGTCGTCGTAGAGCCCGTCCTTGGCCCGGGGCAGGAAGACCTTCTCGATGAGTTCCTTCTGGATCGTCGCGGGGTCGAGGCCACTCGACACCTCGAGCGCCCAGGGCGCCCGCATCGAGATCGAGTGCCCCTTCGTGTCGAGGACGATCGTCACGTCACCGGCCGGGTCGTAGCCGCTCGGTTGGTCGTCCCCCTCCGCCCGCCAACGCTCGATGAGCGCCTCGAGGACGCTGCGGGCCGTGCGGCCGGCGGGCGTGTCGCCGACCACCACGATGCGATAGTCGCGGCCGCTTCCCTGTTTCGCCGTCGCCACGGCCGCGGTCACCTTGGGAAACGTGTCGTCGGTGCCGGTGACGAACACGCGCCTGGAGTCGGTGGGCGAAACTCGCGGGGGCTCGTCGGCTTGCAGCGGGTGCGGGCCGGTGCCGGCCGCGAGTGCCGCGATCAGGATCAGGATCGGAGTGAATGCATTCAGGCGCATGATGTCTCCAGGCTGTCTGGGCAGGCAGATAGGTTTAGCACCGGTGCAGGCGCGGCAAAAGTCCCGCGAAAGGAAGGCAGCCGCGGAACAGGATGCGTTACCGACCGATGTCTTCAGCGGTCGGCCGCGTGGAGTTGCGGGGGTAGAGCGGCGGCCGCGGTGCGGGGGCCCGCGGCTGGCCGGACGGCACGGGCGGCTGCCCGGCGGGCTGGAGGCCGGCGCGCGTGCGCGAGGCACCGGCCGGTGGCTGTGGCGGGCGGGGGCGACCGGCGTTGAGATCCTGTTTCGGTCCCGGTGCGCCGTAGCCGGAACGCACTGCGGGGGCGCCGGCCCGCACGCCGCCGGTCATCGCCGGCAGGCGGCCCGCGGGCACCGTCGCCGGAGGCTTGGCAGCGGGCTTCCTGGCCTCGTCGTTCCGGGGAGGCGTCGGCGCCTGCCCGTCGGGCTTCCCGGGAACGAGCAGGAGTTCGTCGTCGGTCTGCGGCACGCGCTCGTCCGCCGCCGGCGCCGCCCCGCGTGGCCGGCCGGTGAGCGGGTCGATGCCGCCGTTTCGCAGCGTCTCCATCTTGTCGCGTCGCATGCGCACGCGGGCGGTCTCCGCCTCTCCCGCGTCGATCCTGCCGTTGGCGTCGAGATCGAACCGGCGCAGGATCTCTTCGCGGGACATGCCGCCGGAGACGCCCGGCGCCTGGGCCACGGCTCGGCCGGCGAGTGATAGCCCGATGGCCGCTGCGACCAGCCAGCGCGTCGCCATCGCCCTGTCGCACTTGCGTGTCATGCTCGTCATGCGTGTCATGCTGGTCATCAGCCCGCTCCCGCAGGAAGTCTATCCGCCCCCGCGCCGGCCATCATCTCCGCGAGCCGCGCGGCGGCTGCCGCGGCCGTGCCACCGCGGTCGAGTTCCCGGGCGGCCACGTGACAGTGCACGCGATGGCCGTCGATCACGGTGGCCGGAGGATCGACCGAGCGGCAGACGGTCTCGGCGAGCGGGCAGCGGGGGTGAAACCGGCATCCGGCGGGTGGTCGCGCCGGGCTCGGCACGTCGCCCGAGAGCACGATCCGGCGCCGGCGGCGCGCCGGGTCGATCGTGGGGACGGCCGAGAAGAGCGCGAGCGTGTAGGGATGCAGCGGCGCGCGGTACAGCGCGTCGGCCGTCGCGTGCTCGACGATCCGGCCGAGGTACATCACGGCGACCTCGTCCGACAGGTATTCGACGACGGAGAGATCGTGCGAGATGAAGAGATACGTCAGGCCGAGCTGCTCGCGGAGCTCCACCAGCAGGTTCACCACCTGGGCCTGGATCGAGACGTCGAGCGCCGACACGGGCTCGTCGAGCACGAGGAAGTCGGGCTCGAGGACGAGCGCGCGGGCGATCGCGATCCGCTGTCGCTGGCCGCCGGAGAATTCGTGGGGATACCGCTCGAGGGCCGAAGCAGTCAGGCCGGTGCGCTCGAGGGCCGCCCGCATGCGGGCGAGCCGCTCGCTGGCCGTGCCGAGTCGATGGATGACGAGCCCCTCTTCGAGGATCGCCCGGACCGTCATCCGCGGGTTGAGCGACCCGTAGGGATCCTGGAACACGATCTGCATCCGCCGCCGCAGCGCCCGCAGGTCCGCCCCGTGTGTCGCCCGCACGTCGGCACCGTCAAACCGTACCGTGCCGGCGGTGGGCTCGACGAGCCGCAGCACGCTCCTCCCCACGGTCGTCTTGCCGCAGCCGCTCTCGCCGACGAGCCCGAGCGTGCGGCCCTTCGCGATCGAGAAGCCCACGCCATCCACCGCGCGGACACTGCCCACCTGCCGGCGCAAGAGCCCCTTCCGCACCGGAAAGTGGGTCTCGAGCCCGGCCACGTCGAGGAGCGGAGTCGGGGTCACGGGGCGCTCCCGGCGGTGGACGGGCGCGGAGCCCCGAGCGCGTCGGAGAACGGGCAGCGGACGAGGTGCCCGGGCGCGATCTCGACGAGTGCGGGGGCGTGTGCCGCGCAGTCCGGCAGCCGCGCGAAGCCGCAACGCGGATGAAACCGGCAGCCGGCGGGAAAATCCCGCGGGGCGGGCACCATCCCGGGAATCGTGGCGAGCGGCCCCGATCGCCGGCCCGTCGGGCGGGCGGCGAGCAGCCCGATCGTGTAGGGATGCCTCGGGTTCGAGAAGAGTTCGTCCGCCGGAGCCTGTTCCACGATCCGCCCCGCGTACATCACGGCCACGTCGTCGCAGGTCTCCGCCACGACGCCGAGATCGTGCGTGATCAGCAGGATCGCCGTGCCGAGCCGGCGGCGCAGGTCGCCGAGCAGTTCGAGGATCTGGGCCTGGATCGTGACGTCGAGCGCCGTCGTCGGCTCGTCGGCGATCACGAGGTCGGGCTCGCAGGCGAGCGCCATCGCGATCATCACCCGCTGCCGCATGCCGCCGGAGAGCTGATGCGGGTATTCATCGAGCCGCCGCTCGGGGTCGGCCATGCGCACGAGGCGGAGCATCTCGAGCGCGCGCGCCCGCGCGAGGGCCGGCGTGACATCGCGATGGAGCCGCACCGCCTCGGCGATCTGGTCGCCGATCGTGAACACGGGGTTCAGGCTCGTCATCGGCTCCTGGAAGATCATCCCGATCCGCCCGCCGCGCACCCGCTCGAGGTCGCGCTCTGGGAGCGACACGAGATCACTCGTCTGGCCGTCGCGGTCGAGCAGGATCTTCCCCGACTCGATCACGCCCGGCGCGGCGACGAGCCGGAGGATCGACATCGCCGTCACGCTCTTCCCGCAGCCGCTCTCCCCCACGAGCCCGAGCGTCCTACCGCGCCCGATCGCGAGCGACACGCCATCGACGGCGGGCACCCGCCCGGCCGGCGTATGAAACGCGGTCACGAGATCACGGATGTCTAAGAGCGGCATGGAGAAAACATCGATGAACGGTTGAGGAGGCGAGGGGAGTCGGCGAACGCTCGAGGAGCATGGGCCGCCGCGGCCCCGCGACGAGACTTTTGCCGCTCCCCTCGCCGGCCCATCTTCACGACGACGCGCTTCATTTCCGCGCCTCGCGGAGCCGAGGGTCGGTGGACTCCTGGAGCGCCTCACCGATCAGGTTGTAGGCGAGCACGGTGAGGAAGATCGCGATGCCCGGGAACACCACGAGCCACCACATCGCGAGGTTGCTCCGCGCGTCGTTCAGGATCGAGCCCCAGCTCGCCGTCGGCGGCGGGGCGCCGAAGCCGAGGAACGAGAGCGAGCTTTCGAGGAGCACGGCCGAGGCGATGCCGAAGGTGATCGGCACGAGCACCGGGGCCAGGGCGTTGGGCAGGATGTGGCGGAGCATGATCCGCGCAGGCCCGGCGCCCGCGGCCCGGGCGGCCAGCACGAACTCGCTCCCCTTGAGCCGGAGGAACTCGCCCCGGGTGAGCCGGGCGATGCCGGTCCAGCCGGTCGCGCCGATGATCGCCATCGTGTGCCAGATCGTCGGCTTCTCGATGAGCGCGATGATCGCGAGCAAGAGCACGAGCGTGGGGATGCACATCACGATCTCGGTGATCCGGCTGGTGAGCATGTCGATCCAGCCGCCGAAGTAGCCGCCGAGGGCCCCCGCGACGACGCCGATCGTGCCGGCGATGCCCATCGAGACGAAGCCCACGAGGAGCGCGATCGTCGTGCCGTGCACCATCTTCGCGAACACGTCCACGCCCGCCTGGTCGGTGCCGAAGAGATTGCGCCGGTTGGGCCGCCCCTCGTCCTTGGCAGGGTTCTCCGGCAGGCCCGGCCATTCGTCGGCCCGCACACTGCGATATGGGTCCTGGAACACGAGCGGCCAGATGGCCCAGCTCTCCGGGTCTTTTTCCGCGAGGTTCCTGGGGTAGGTGCCGCGGAAGCGGTCCTTCGCGAAGATCGTGGGCTCGAGCCGCCGGTCGAAGTACGCGAGGCACGGGGCGTAGATCCGGCCCTTGTAGCGGCAGAGGACGGGCTTCGTGCCGGCGATCGTCGGGCTCAGGAGGGCCACGAGCACGAGGCCGCCGACGAACGCCAGCGCCGCCACGGCGAGCGGCCGCCTGCGGAACCGCCGCCACGCATCGCCCCAGAAGCCGGCCGGCCGTATGCCCGTGGTCATTCGACGCTGACGCGCGGATCGACCGCGCAGTAGAGGAGGTCGGCGAGCAACTGCCCGGCGAGCGTGAGCATGCTGAACATGAGCGTGAGCCCCATGATCGTGGGATAGTCGCGTTCGCGGATGCTCTCGAAGAACAGCCGCCCCATGCCCGGCCAGGTGAAGATCTGCTCGATGATCACCGAGCCGCCGATGAGGCCCGGCAGCGAGAGCCCCAGGAGCGTCACGAGCGGGATGAGCGTGTTGCGAAAGGCGTGCCGGAAGAGCACCCGCCACGGCCCCGCCCCCTTCGCCCGCGCGGTGCGGATGTAGTCCTGCCGCACCGCCTCCTCCATGTTCGCCCGGATGAAGCGGCTGTCGTAGGCGAGGCCGACGTAGGTCTGGCAGGTGACCGGCAGGATCATGTGCCGTGCGACGTCGCCGATCCGCGTGAGGAGCGGGGCTCCCGGCGGCAGGTCGCTCATCCCGAAGAGTGGGAGCTCCCAGGCGGTGCCGCGGAGCCAGACGGCGAAGATGATCTGGAGAAAGAGCGCCGCCACGAACGTGGGAAACGAGTAGAGCACGTAGAGCACGAGGCTCGAGAGCCGCTCGTCGGCGTGCCCGCTCCGCGCCGAGGCGTAGAGCCCGAGGGGAATCGCCGCCAGCCAGGCGATCACGAGCGCCGTGCCAGAGATCAGGAACGTGGGGCCGATGCGTTCGGCGATCAGCGTCGCCACCGGCTGCTTCCGCGAGATCGAGCGACCCAGATCGCCGCGGACGACGTTGGCCAGCCACTGGGCGTAGCCCACGGGCCAGGGCTTGTCGAGGCCGTAGATCCGCTTGAGCCGCTCGAGGTCTTCGGGATTGAACTTGCGGCTCGGGTCGGTCTCGCCGAGCTGGACCGTAAGCGGCGTACCCGGCATGTTGCGGGCCAGGCCGTAAACGAAGCAGGTGATCACGACGAGCGTCAGGACGCCGAAGATCGCCCGGCGCACGAGATACGTCGCCATCGCCTACTCCTGCCTCGGCATCCACAGGCTGCCGAAGCCGGGCGAGTAGTGGTAGGGCCCGCGCGGGCTGAAGACATAGCCGCGGAGGCTCTTCGAGAAGCCATAGAAACTGTTCCGCCAGTAGAGCCAGGTGTAGGGCTGGTCGTCCTGGAGGATCTCCTGGATGCGGCCGTACTTCCCGGCCCGCGTGGCGCGGTCGCGCTCGCGCCGGCCCTCCGCAAACAGCCGATCGACCTCGGGATTGGAGTAGCCGACGTAGTTGCGGCCGGCGCCTGTGGCCCAGATGTTCTCGGAGGTGTCGGGGTCGGTGCCGGTGCCCCAGCCGCCGTGGTAGGCCTGGAACTTCTTGTCCTGCGTGAGCTGTTGGAGCACGGTCGATTCGGTCGGCCGCACGTTCATCCGCACGCCGATCTGGTCGAGGTTCTCCTTGAGGAGCGTGCAGATCGCCACCCGCAGCGGCTGCTGGCTGACGAGCATCGTGAACTCGAAGGGCACGAGCCGCCCGTTGATCTCCTTGTCGCGGACACCGTCGTTGTCGTGGTCGGTCCAGCCGGCCTCGTCGAGGAGGGCCTCGGCCTTGTCGAGGTCCTGCTTCGAGGGTCCGAGTTTCTTCTTCGGTGCCATCCACGAGGTCTCGTGAAACGGCCCGGTGGCGGGTTCGTAGAGGCCGTAGCAAAGTTTCTCGAGCATCGCGTCGTGGTTGAAGGCGTAGGTCATCGCCCGGCGGACGCGGCGGTCGGCGAAGAAGGGCGTGTCGATGTTCCAGCCGAAGTGGAAGCTCACCCACTCCGGCGCCGTCACCTTCGTGTTGCGCTCGGAGAACTCCCGCCCCTTCGTCTGGGTCGTCCACTGCTCGGGCAGCAGCACCATCTCGTCGATTTCCCCGCTCTTGAGCGCGAGAAGCGTCGTGTTCGGATCCTCGATGATCCGGAAGCGGATCTCCTTGAAGAACGGCGGTTCGCGGACCTCTTTCCCGCGCACCTTCGACCAGTTCTCGCGGCGCCGGAGGACGATCTGCTGGCCCCGCTGCCGTTCCACGATCTCGTACGGACCGCCGGAGACGGGCCGCTGCTCGAGCTTCACGTGCTCCGGGCTGTCCTTGAGCGTAGGGTCGTCCTCCCAGGTGTTCTCGTAGACGTGCTTCGGCAGCACCGGGAAGTTCACGCTCCAGACGTTGGTCGCGAGCGGCTCCTTGTGGAAGAACACGACCGTGCGGTCGTCGTAGGCATGCACCCAGCGGAGCTGGTCGGTACCGCTGCGGACGGCGGGCACGGGCACCCGCGGGTCCATGATCACGCGGTACGTGAAGGCGATGTCGTGGGCCGTGATCGGTTTCCCGTCGCTCCACACGAGGTCGTCCCGCAGCACGACCTTGTCGAGAAGGCCGTCGGCGCTCGTCTGCCACGAGGCGACCGTGTCGGACGTGGCGAAGGGCTCGAGCCGGCGGTCGAAGGAGAAAAGCCCGAAGCCGGTGAGGCCGAGGATGTCGAACTCGGCCGTGGTGCTGATCATGATCGGATTGGTGCTGCCGAGGTCGCCGGGCACGTGGCGGTCGATCCGGGCGTCGAGGTCGGCCTGCCCTGGCTCCGGGAGCCGACCGAGCGCCGAGAGGATCGCGGCGTTGGCCTCGGGCGAGTCGTTCTCGAGGGCGAGCGCCTCGGCCACCGTCGCCAGCGGCGTCTCCTTGGCCTGCTCGTCGCGGAGGAGTGAGAGGCTGTCGCGGACGGGGCGGTCGATCCACTTGGCGTCGCGGTCGAGAACGTCGAGCGGCGGCGGATCGAAGGCCTCGGCCGCGCCGGCCGGCGTCGGGGCCACGGGCTGGGGGCTTGCGGCCTGGTTGGCCGCCGGCTCCACCGCCACGCTCGCCAGTGGGTCGGGCTGTCGCTGGCCGCAGCCTGGAAAAAGGAGGCAGCCGATCACGGCCATGATCAGGCGGCCTGCCGGGAGGGGCACGACACTGGTGCGACTGGCTCGTTCCATCGGGCTCTCCGCGGGCTTCTCATCCACCGCCGAAGAGCGATGCTACGGCCGTCGGCGCCGGCGGGTCAATCCGGCGTGCCTGCGGCGCCCGTGCCTGCGCGGCCCGGCTCGGGGAACGCGTGGCCGAGTTTCTCACGCTTCGTCGCCAGGTAGCGCTCGTTGAACTCATGCACCGGCGGGAGGATCGGCACCTGGTCCACCACCTCCAGGTCGAAGCCGCCGTAGATGAAGGCGTCGGTCTTCTTGGGGTTGTTGGTGAGCAGCCGCACCTGCCGCAGTCCGAGATCCTTGAGCAACTGGATGCCGACGCCGTAGTCGCGGGAGTCGGCCTTGTAACCCAGGGCGAGGTTCGCCTCGACCGTGTCGAGCCCCTGGTCCTGGAGTTGGTAGGCCTTGATCTTCTCCACGAGGCCGATGCCGCGGCCCTCCTGCGGCAGGTAGACGAGCACGCCCGCCCCTTCGCGGCCGATCATCTCGAGGGCCAGGTGGAGCTGGTCGCCGCAGTCGCAGCGCAGGCTGTCGAGCAGGTCGCCGGTGAAGCACGACGAATGCAGTCGCACGAGCGGCGCGGCGACGCTCGCCGGGTCGCCGAGCACGAGCACGATCGGCTGCTGCGGCTCGAACTTCACGCCGTAGGCGATGATCCGAAACCGGCCCCACTTCGTGGGCAGGTCGGCCTCGGCGATCCGCTCCACGAGCTTTTCGCGGGTGCGGCGGTGGCGGATCAACTGCTCGATCGAGATGATCTCGAGCACATGCTCGCGGGCGAGCGCGAAGAGGGCCTCGCGGTCGGCGCGGTTGCCCTCTTCGTCGAGGATTTCGCAGAGCACGCCCGCCGGCTCGAGGCCGGCCATGCGGGCGAGGTCCACAGCGGCCTCGGTGTGGCCCGCGCGTCGCAGCACGCCCCCCTCCTTGGCCACGAGCGGAAAGAGGTGGCCCGGTCGCACGAAGTCGGTCGGCCGGCTCGCCGGGTCGAGGATGGCGGTGATCGTGGTGGCGCGTTCGGCGGCGGTGATCCCCGTGCGGGCGGTGACGTGGTCCACCGGCACCGTGAACGCCGTGCCGAGCGGTGTCGAGTTGGCCTCGACCATCATCGGGAGGTCGAGCCGCTTCGCGACGTCCGGCAGGATCGGCATGCAGACCTGCCCGCGGCCATGCCGGATCATGAAGTTCACGATCTCCGGCGTGGACTTTCCGGCCGCGCAGACGAAGTCCCCCTCGTTCTCCCGGTCCTCGGCATCGACGACGATCACCATCTCGCCCCGGCGGATGGCGGCGACAGCGGCTTCGATCGTGGAAAAGCGGTTGGGCATCGGCGAAACAATTATAGGATGGCCCGGACGGCCGCCGAGCGGCAGGAACCGGCGAAGTCGGACCGGAAGGGCCCGCGTCATGCTCGATCGTGAGGAATACATCGAACAGGCCTACCTGTTCCGGGTGCTGGCCGAGCGGATCGTGGCCGGCGTGGCCGCCCAGGAGGCCCTCGCCGCGATCGGCCAGGAGGTGCTGGCGACGTCGAAACTGCCGATGGCGATCGACTACCTCGTGGGGGAGCTCAAGCTCGTCGGCACCCTCTCGACCGCGATGTCGCGGCTGCCCCACTACTTCTCGGCGTTCCAGACGTTCATCATGCGGCAGGCCGAGGAGGAGGCGGGCAGGTTCGACATCCGCACGGCGCTCGCGATCCTGGAGCGCGAGGCGGCCTACCGCGCCGAGCAGCCGACGCCGCAGGGGCTGTTCCTCTACCGCTTCGAGTGCCTCTCGCGGAATCGGCTCGACTACGCCCACGGCCTCGCCGCCGTGGCCGACGACGCGATCTTCGACGGCGAGTGGAAGACCTGGATCGGCACGGTTGGCCGGCAGGTGGGGCTCGTCGATCTCGCCGATCTCGTCTATGTGCGGAGCCCCGAGTATTGGCGGATCGAGAAGCGCGACGCCCTCACCCGCGGCCTCCCCGACGTCGAGCCCGACCGCGTGATCCTGTTCGGTGAGAAGGAGGGGCGGATCGCGCGGGCCAACCGTGGCAAGGATCCGCTCTTCTTCTTCGCGGCGCTCCAGCGACAGCTCGGCTATCCCGTGGTGCCGCGGCCGCAGCCGGCCGCACCGTCGGCCGAGAGCCCGGCGCTCCTCGCGCGGCGGCTCGAGCGGCTCGAGATGCGGGTCAAGCTCCTGGAGGAGGAGGCGCAGGGCGGCATCGATCTGTCGCGGTTTGATCCGAAAAACGTCGAGCGGTTCTCGCCGCCGCCGGAGGAATGATGGACGCGGCGCGAACCGATGCCGAGGTGATCTGGGATGCGGCCATCGCCGCGGTCGCGCCGGAGCGGCTCGTGGGGCTTTTGGCTCCGGCGATCCACGAACGCGTGGCCGGCGCCGAGCGGGTGGTCGTGGTTGGCGGCGGCAAGGCCGCGGCCGGCCTCGCGGCCGGGATCGAGGCGCTGCTCGGCCCGGAGGCGCTTGTGCGGCACGACGTCGCGGGGCTCGTGAGTGTGCCCGCCGGGTGTGGCCTGCGGCTCGGGCGGATCGAGGTTCGCGAGACGCGGCCGGCGGGCGTCAACCTCCCCACGGCCGCCGTCGTAGAGGCCACCCACGAGATGCTCGCGCTCGTCGGGCGGCTGGGCCCGCGCGATCTCGTGCTCGCCGCGATCACGGGCGGCGGCTCGGCGCTCCTCGCGGCGCCGCGGCCCGGAGTGACGCTCGAGGAGAAGATCGCCCGCACCCGCACCCTCTCGGAGGCCGGAGCCGACATCGCCACGCTCAACGCCGCGCGCCGGAACTTGAGCCTCGTGAAGGGGGGCGGCCTCGCGCTGGCGTGCGGCGCGGGCCGGCTCGTCGCCGTCGTCTTGTCCGACGTGATCGGAAGCGATCTATCCGTGATCGCCTCGGGCCCCTGCCTCGCACCGGGTGCCGCGGCCACGTGGACGACGCCGGGCGGCTGCCGGGTCGAACACCTGCTCGTGGGCGACAACACGACGGCGGTCGAGGCCGCCGCGGCCACCGCCTGGAAGCTCGGCTACGAGGTCGCGATCGACGCGGCGACCGACGGCGAGTCGGCCGAGGAGGTCGGGGCGCGGCTCGCGCGGCGGGCGCTGGAGCGCGTGGCCGAGTCGGTCCGCGACGGCCGTCCCCGGGCGGTAATCGCCGGAGGCGAGGCGGTCGTGCGTGTGCCGGCGGATCACGGCGTCGGCGGCCGCAACCAGCAGACGGCGCTCGCGGCGCTCGCGGAGGCGCGGGCCCGGGCGGGCGCGTGGCCCGCGGGCCTCGTGATCGCGAGCATCGGCACCGACGGCGAGGACGGCCCGACCGATGCGGCGGGCGGCGTGATCGACGCCACGGTCGCGGCATCGATCGGTGGCGAGGCGCTGGCGACGGCCCTCTGCCGGTGCGACGCCTACCCTCTGCTCGCCGCCTCCGGCGGCCTCATCCGCACCGGGCCCACGGGCACGAACGTGGCGGATCTCAGGCTTGTGCTCGTGCGCACGTAGGACAGGCTTTAGCCTGTCGGCTTTTTTGACAGGCTGAAGCCTGTCCTACACGTCGCAGAGGCTCACCGCCTGCTGGAGGCCTGCGAGCGGGTCGCGGGTGGGGATGAACTCGTGGCCAACGTAGCCCTTGTAGCCGATCGACACGAGCTTCCGCATCGTGGCCGGGAAGGAAATCTCCTGGTTCTCGTCGAGCTCGCCCCGGCCGGGATTGCCCGCCGTGTGGATGTGCCCGATCACGTCCTTGCACTCCTCGAGCCGGCGGATCAGGTCGCCGTTCATGATCTGCACGTGGTAGAGGTCGAACAGCATCTTCACGCGGGGGGAGCCGACGCGCCTGACGATGTTCGCGACGTAGTCGACGTCGTCGCCCTGGTAGCCGGGGTGGCCCTTCATGGGGTGCGTGGCGTCGCGGGTATTGAGGTGCTCGATGCAGATCGTCACGCCCTGCTTCTCGGCGAGCGGCGCGAGCTGCTTGAGCCCCTTCACGCAGTTGTCGGCCCCCTCCTCGAGCGAGATCTCGCCGCTCTTCGGATCCTCGGCGTCGTGATACTTGTAGCCGGTGAAGGCGATCACGGCCGGGATCTTGTTCGCGGCGCAGGCGTCGATGCGGTCGCTCGTCCGCGAGATCACCTCCGCCTGGTAGCGCGGGTTGTTGAGGCCCCGCATGAAGGGCGCGCCCGGCATGCCGTTGCCGGCGATGGCGCACGTCATCCCGTGCTTGGCGAGCGTGGGCCAGACGTCGGGGTCGGTGAGCTCGATCGACTTCACGCCGAGGCCCGTGGCGACCTGGCACAACTTCTCCATGTCCCACTTGTCGCCCATCAGGTTGAAGCACCAGTAGACGATCGAGTGGTTGATGTTTCCCTTGAGGGGCATGGTCTGGGCTCCTGAGGCGGGGACGACGCCGCCCGCGGCTGCGGCGAGTGCGGCCGATTGCAGGACACGGCGGCGGCTGATTTCGTTCTGCATGGCGGTACGGTACCATCCGAAGGCAGCCGCGGGAAAGTGTCACGCGGCCCTCATCCGGCTCCGGGAAGCGTCCATGGCATCGATCAAGCGGATTCTCGTCACCGGCGGTGCCGGCTTCCTCGGCAGCCATCTCTGCGAACGGCTCGTCGAGATGGGGCACGACGTCATCTGCGTCGACAACTTCTTCACGAGCCAGAAGACGAACGTCGCCCATCTCCTCGGCTGCGGCAACTTCGAACTCCTCCGCCACGACGTGATCCACCCGCTCTGGCTCGAGGTGGACGAGATCTACAACTTCGCCTGCCCCGCCGCGCCGGGCCACTACCAATACAACCCCATCAAGACGATGAAGACGAGCGTGATGGGGGCGATCAACATGCTCGGCATGGCGAAGCGCTGCCGCGCGAAGGTCCTGCAGGCCTCGACGAGCGAGGTCTATGGCGACCCGGAGGTGCACCCGCAGCCGGAGAGCTACCGCGGCGCGGTCAACCCGATCGGTCCGCGGGCCTGCTACGACGAGGGCAAGCGGGCCGCCGAGACGCTCTTCATGGACTACCACCGCGCCAACGGTGTCAACGTGCGGATCGTGCGGATCTTCAACACCTACGGCCCGCGGATGCATCCCTACGACGGCCGCGTGGTCTCGAACTTCATCCGCCAGGCGCTCGCCGGCGAGCCGATCACGATCTTCGGCACCGGCGCCCAGACCCGCAGCTTCTGCTACCGCGACGATCTCGTCGAAGGGATCATCCGGATGATGAACGGCTCCGACGACTTCATCGGCCCGGTGAACATCGGCAATCCCGGTGAGTTCACGATCCGCCAGCTCGCGGAGCTCACGCTCGAGCTCACCGGCGCGAAGTCGAAGCTCATCGAGAAGCCGCTGCCGGTGGACGACCCCGAGCGGCGGCGGCCCGACATCACCCTCGCGAAGCAGCACCTCGGCTGGGAGCCGAAGGTGCCGTTGCGCGAGGGGCTGGCGAAGACGATCGACTGGTTCCGCTCGGTGAAGATCAGCGACTACCGCGCCCCGACGCCGAACTATTAGCCGCCACGAGGGCGGCACGACAGGCTGAAGCCTGTCCTACGTGGGATAGGCTTCAGCCTGTCTGCTTGGATGCGTGGGATAGGCTTCAGCCTGTCTGCTTGGATGCGTGGGATAGGCTTCAGCCTGTCTGCTTGGATGCCATCACGGCGTTCAACGCCACGATGGTCGCGATGCCGAGGGCGATGCCGATCACGTCGTAGACCCAGTCGAGCGGGTCGGCGGCGCGGCCGAAGAGCGGTTGCGTGGCCTCGTCGAGCACGCCCCAGGTTGCGAGCCCGGCGCCGAGCAACGGCGCGAACCGTCCCACGAGCCGGCCCCGCGACCGCAGCACGAGCGCCGCGAGCGCCCCGAGCACCCCGTAGGCGACGAAGTGCATGAGCTTGTCGGAGGGGAGCCGCCGCCCGAGCAGTTCTTCCGGCCGGGGGTAGTGAGTCGTGAACACGAGCATGGCGGTGTAGACGGCGGTGGCGACCGTGATCGCCCGCTGCGTCCAGATGCCGAACGGCTCCTGGAAGGTGGGGCTTTTCAGGCGGCTTTTTGGGCTTCGTTCGTCCCCGGCCATCGGCTATCCTCCCGCCCCACCTTACTTCCGGAGGGCCCGTTTTCCATGGACCGCAAGGAACTTTCCGCGATCGTGCTCGAACTCCTCGAAAAGGAGACGGGCGAATCCTACCCGACGCTCGAAGACTCGACGTCGCTCCGCGAGGGGCTGAACCTCGACTCGCTCGACATGGCCGGGCTCGTCCTCCATATCGAGAGCCGGTTCGGCATCCAGATCGAGACCGAGCTGCTCGAGGGGATCGCCACCGTGGGCGACCTGCTCACGATGCTTCAGGCCAAGATCGCCGCGAAGGTCGGCAAGCAGGCCGCCTGAACGGAGGCGAGGGCGCGATGCAGACGCTTCCCTTCGAGCCCTCGGTCCGGCCCGCGTGCGTCCTCGAACGGCATGCCGTCGTCGAGGTGCCGCTCTCCGAGATCCAGGCCCTGCGCGATGCGCCCGTGCCGGCCGGCGCCCCGGCCCTGCCGCCGCGGTTTCTGCGCCACTGCGACGAGCAGACCGTCGTCGGCGTGCGGGCCGTGCTCGAGGCGCTCGCGAGCCAGGAGCCGCCACCGTCGCTCGCCCGCGATGGCGTGATCGCCGCCCCGCGGCTCGCGGGCCGGATCACCGCCGCCCAGACGCTCGCCCAGGTTGCGACGGCCGGTGGCGTCGCCGTCTCGCCGCACGTCGTCCCGCAGTGCTCGCTCCACGCGCTCGCCAGCGCCGTGAGCGTGGCGCTGGGCATGCACGGATTGAATCTGGGCACGAGCGGCGGCCCCGAGGCGCTTTCCGAGGGGCTCTTTACCGCGCTCTCGCTCGTATCGACGGCCGGCTGTGACCGGATCTGGCTGGTGCTGACGGAGTGGGACGAGGAGCCCGTGCTCGACGCGGCGGGCCGCCCAACGAACGATCCCCTCTGCCGCGCGCTTGCCCTGGCGCTCGTGCCGTATGCGGGCGCAGAGCCCGCGGGCCTGACGTTCACCCTGCGAGCCGGCGAGCAGCAGTCACTTGCGCCGCAAGGCGGTGAATCCTCCGCCGCGACTGGCTTTGGGCTCGCCGCGTTCGCCGCGGCGCTCGGGCTCTGTGCGGCCGGCGGCGTGATCGCATCCTGGTCGCACGTCTGCCCGTGGGGCACCGAGATCCGAATCGCCGCGCCGGCGGCGGCCTCCGTCGCGACGTCCCCGACTTTGCGGGAGGCGGCCTGATGAGCACCATGCCGTCGCCGGGAGAATCCGTGGCGATCACCGGTCTCGGCGTCGTCTCGCCGCTCGGTGCGTCGTTCGCCGACGTCGCCGACAACCTGCTCGCCGGGCGTTCCGGCATCCGGGAGATCGCCGCGGCGAGCGGGGCCCGCGAGGCGCGGCAGTTCGCTGGCCCGGTCACATCGATCCCGGTGCCAGATCTGTGCGCAGCCGAAGAGTTTGCCGCGCTCGACCGCCTCGAGCAGTTGTGCCTCTCGCCGGCGGCGCTCGCGCTCGCCGATGCCAGGCTCGTGGGCTCGGTCGCGCCCGACCGGATCGGCCTCGTGCTCGGCGTCGGGGCCGAGCAGCTCAAGACCTGGGAGCTCGATTTTCTCGCCGGCGGCACGCGGGTGTTCGAGCCCCGGCGCGACGAGGCGCTCGTGCAGCGGATGGCGCGGCGGCTCGGCATCGCAGGCCCGGCCGTGACGCTGGCCGCCGCCTGTGCATCGAGCGGCTATGCGATCGCGCTCGGCCGCGCGTGGCTCGCTGCGGGGCGGGTCGATGCCTGCCTCGTGGGCGGTTGCGACATCCTGAGCCCGACGGCAATCGCAGCCTTCTACAACCTCCGGGCGCTTTCGCGCCGCAGCGACGATCCGGAAAAAGCTTCGCGGCCGTTCGATCGCGGGCGAGACGGCTTCGTGATGGCCGAGGGGGGTGCGTTCCTCGTGCTCGAGCGCAAGCCGGCTGCGCGGCGTCGCGCTCGAACCATCTACGGCGCGCTCGCCGGCGTCGGCATGTCGAGCGACGCGCACCACATGGTCACCCCCTGCAGCGATCCTGAGCAGGCGGCAAGGGCGATCGGGCTCGCGCTCGCCGACGCCGGCATCGGGCCGGACGACGTGGATTACGTCAATGCGCACGCCGCCGGCACGCCCGTGGGCGATGCGGCCGAGGCGGGGGCGATCCGGCAGGCCTTCGGGTCAGCCGCCGCCACGCTTCCAGTGAGCTCGACGAAGAGCATGTCGGGGCATCTCGTGAGCGGCGCCGCCGCGTTCGAGGCGGTGGCCTGCCTGGCGGCGATCCACCGGCAGGCCGTGCCACCGACCGTGAACCTCGACGACATCGATCCCGCGTGTGCGCTCGATCACGTGCCGCACACGGCCCGCCCGCACCGCGTGCGCGTCGCCGCGAGCAATTCGTTCGGCTTCGGCGGCGCGAACCTCTGCCTCGTGATCCGCCAGGCCGCCTGACCATTTTCTTTTTCACCGCTCAACACAGCGATTCACCCTTTCCGGAGACCCAAGCGATGCCCACGCCCGCCGCCCCGATGACCACCGCCGCGATCGACGCCCTCCTCGAGCGGCTCGTCGCCCACTGGCATGTGGTGGAGCCCGCCCACGCCGAGACGGGGCTCGCCGGCAAGGTGTGCGATCTGCATCGCTTCAACTTCCTCCTCTGGCACGAGGAAGACATCGCCCGGTCGCCCGAGGTCACCGACGCGAAGATCGCGCAGGTGAAGCGGGCGATCGACAAGTACAACCAGGCCCGCAACGACGCGATCGAGAAGGTGGACGACTTCCTGATCGAGGAGCTCGCCCGGCGTGGCGTCGAGGCCGGCCCGAGCGCCCCGGCCGCCACCGAGACGCCCGGCGCCGCGATCGACCGGCTCTCGATCCTCGAATTGCGGCGGTTTCACATGCTCGA
The DNA here is from genome assembly GCA_040397685.1 of Pirellulales bacterium. Lineage (GTDB taxonomy): Bacteria > Planctomycetota > Planctomycetia > Pirellulales > UBA1268 > RGVT01. The sequence goes on along the minus strand of JBBAVM010000041.1, from coordinate 1,847 downwards.
GCAGATCGAGCGGGCCGATGCCAGCCCCGAGCATCGCGAGAAGGCGGCCGCGCGGATGGTGGTGCTCGATACGCAGCGGAAGCATCTCATCGAGGCTCTCGATCGGCTGCTCGGTGAGATCTTTGCGGGAGAGCGTCCGCTCCGCGTGTTCCGCCAGATGAAGATGTACAACGACCCGACGATGAATCCGTATCTCTACAAGGCCCGAGGCACCGCCGCGGCCGCCTGAGCCTCGCCGTCGTGTCTCGTCGCTGCATCCTTGCGAGCGAGGGGCTCCGTCTCTCGGCTCGGGCGAGGGTGCTAGACTGTCTCGACCTCGCCCCCGTAGCTCAGTGGATAGAGCGACGGTTTCCTAAACCGTAGGTCGGCAGTTCGATCCTGCCCGGGGGTAGTTGAATTCGCCGAATTTTTGTCGGCTCAAGGAGGAGCGCCGGTGGAGTATTCGGGGTGCTGGATCGGAATTGCGATCGTCGTGAGCGATGACGCATTTCGAGAACGCGATGAACATCGTGCAGTCGGAGGCGAACTGCCTCGCCGACACGTATCTATTGGCGGACAGGCTCTCCGAGCCGCAGCGCACGCGGGTGCAGGGCCTCTGCCAGGACTATGCCGAGCAGGTGGTGAAATTCGAATGGCCCGGCATGGCGGAGTATGGAATTCCCATGGTCGAGTGGGCGTCGCTCATTCTGGGTGGCGTCGTGACGATGTTCATCGGTCATCAGCGGCGCCTATGACGACCGGCCCGCGCACGAGGGCGAAGAGCTGGCGCCCCCGTCGATCGCGCCGTGAGATTGCGCAATCGTCAGAGACATAATCTCGCGAAACGGGTTCGCTCGAGCCACTCACGGCGTCCCTTGCTGAGAGCGGGTTGGTTGGCCTGTCGCCGCTCGAGCAGCCATGGAAGCTCAGCGGTGCGGCACTCGAGCTTCATCGTTGCACCCAATCGTCGGGCCTACGGCTGCAGTGAGCGACAGCGATGACGAGAATCAAGTTGTCGGTCGCCATGCGGTAGATGATTTGGTAGGGGTAACCGCGCACGATCACGAGCCTATGGGCGTCATCACATGCTGCGCCCCACTCGGGCCGGTCGAGGATTCTGCGGAAAGCTGCCGCAACCGCTTCCGTGAAGCCTTCGGCTGCAGCGTGGCTTCGTTCTGCATACCAATCGGCGGCGGCCGCGTATTCGGCCTCGGCGGCCTCGGCAACGATGAGATTAGCCATCGAGTCCGGCCTTTCGCCGGACACGGGCCTGCACATCCTCCCACGGGGAGGCGTTCATGCGACCCGCGTCATACTCCGCCGAGCGCCGCTGAACTTCAGCGAGCCATTCGGGGCTGAGGGCGGGCCAGTTTTCCGGGTGCTCGTCATCCCACACTGCGTCAACAAGCCGCAGGCGTTCTGCAGGGCTGAGCGTCCGCGCGGCGTCGATGATTTCCTGCAGTGTGGTCATGGGCATGTTTTGAGCGTAACCGGTTTTCCTGTCGCCGGCACAAAGTATACGCACGTACATTTCCAAGTCAAGACTTTGGCCTGGGATTCCGCTGCGTGGCCCCGCCCCGGACCAAGGTTGTCCCCTCTCTTTGGTAGGCTGCCCGCCATGTCGGGCCCTCGCCTCAACGCCGCCTTCTACGCCGCGCCCGTGAGCGATTTTCTCGCCGCGAGCGACGAGGAGGCCTACGCCCCGCTCGCCGCCCCCAAGGGCTACACGCTCGCCCCCGAGCAGCTCTCTGCGTGGCGGCTGCAGCTGCCGGTGCTCCGCGCGGCTCTCGCGGATCTGCCGGCCGGGTTGGAAGCCCCCGCCCCCTGGATCCACCTCGAGTTCGACATCCCGCGGCTCGGCCGGCGGG
>JBBAVM010000040.1:0-26704 GCA_040397685.1 Pirellulales bacterium | reverse complement strand
GCCCAACCCGGCTCGGGGCTGCCCCGTACCGTCTCGCCGGACGTTCGTTACGGCCCTCCAGGCCTTCACTCACTCGGATCTGCCTGCGCTGCGCCATCCATGGCTCCGCTGGTCAGATACGCCGGCTCGACGGTAGGGACAACCCCGAGCCTCCCCTTTCCAGTGCGCCAGTTGAGGAGGCTTGGGGCTGCCCATGCCCTCGAGCCGGGCTATGGAAGCGAGCGCAGCCATGGATGGCGAAGCGAAGCGGACATGCAGAGAGCCGAAGCCTGGAGGGCTGAGGCGAACGTCCGGCGAGGGGGTCTGGGCAGTCACGAGCCGGCGCGTTCCTGTGGGATGACAGGCTGAAGCCTGTCCCGCAAAGGCAAGCGGGATGACAGGCTGAAGCCTGTCCTACGTGACCGCGCGGGCTGCGGCTTGGCCGGAGGCGATCACCTGGGGGATGCCCACGCCCTCGTACGCCGCTCCGGCGACGGCGAGGCCCGGAAGCGCCGCGAGCCGCTCACGGATCAGGGCCACCCGAGCCAGGTGGCCGACGTGGTACTGCGGCATCGCGCCGACCCAGCGGTCGATCTGCACCATCCGCGGCGTGCCGCGGGCGCCGACCACATCGCGGATTTCGCGCTGGACGAGTTCGACGAGCGGGCCGTCGTCGAGCAGGGCGGCCCCCGGATCGAGCGCGCCGCCGACGAACACGCGAAGCAGCACATGCCCGGCCGGCGCCCGGCCGGGATACTTGGAACTCGAGAAACTGACCGCCAGGATGCGGCGGCCGGACCGTCTCGGCACGACGACGCCGGCGGCGTCGAGCGGATGGGCGACATCGTCGCGGGCATAGCCCAGCGAGACGACCGCCGATCCTGCGTATTCGATCGCGTCGAGCGCGGAGGCGAGCGGCGGATCGATGGCCGAGACGAGGTGGGCCGCAACCGGTGCCCGCGTCGCCAGGATGACCCCCCGGGCACGCACCGCGGGGCCTGTGTCGAGTTCCACGAGCCAGCCGTCTCCGTGTCGCGCGATCCGGCGGGCCGCTGCGGTGCGAAACTCGACGCCGCGATCGGCGAGGTGGGAGGCCAGGGCCGCCGGAAGCGAGCCCATGCCGTCGGCGAGCGTGACGAACTGCCCGTAGCGGGCGCCGGCCGCGGTTGCAGCACGGTCGCCGGCCGCCAGCCGATCACGCTCCCCGGCGTGAAGGCTGCCCGCCGACCGCTCCATGGAGAAAAACTCCGGGCACGCCGCGGCCATGCTCAGCCGGGCGGGGTCGGCCGTCCAGATGCCGGCGGCCAGTGGTTGGACGAGGGTTTCGAAGGCCTCGCGGCCGAGCCGCCGGACCGCGAACCGCTCGAGCGACTCGTCGGCGAGATCGGCGCTGCGTCGCGGCACGAACGCCTCCCAGAGGACGCGGGCTTTGCCGAACGGCGAGAGAAGCGGCGAGCGCAGGATCCCGACGGCGTTGCCGGGGGCGAGCAGGCGGAATCCCGCCGGCGCGGGCTCCGTGCGGCCGCGATGAAAGATGAGCGCCCGCCGCACGGCCGGATCGACGCCCATGAGGCTCCCGCCGAGCCCGAGCCGCTCCACCAGTTCACGCGCTTCCGGACGCGCCGTCAGAAAACTGTCGGCGGAGCGTTCGACGAGCCAACCGTCGCGTCGCACCGTGTCGAGCACTCCCCCGCACCGCCCGCTCGGCTCGATCACGACGATTCGGGCGGGCTGATGCTTCAGCAACGCCTCGGCCGCGGCCAGCCCCCCCAGACCGCCGCCCACGACCACGAACGCCACGGATCCCGCGTCGGTGGATGAAGGCTCGATCCCTGCCATGTCCCTCTATTGTAGCCCGGCATGCGGCCCCGGCGGGGCAGTCTGGGAAGACGGGGCGGACCCGCACTCGCTTGCGCGACGTGCCTGCGATGACCATCGGAAACATGGTCTGGACCCGGCGATGCGGGAAGCCTAGGTTCCCGCCCGCATCCGGGGCCGGCGAACGTGCTGCCTCGGAGGGTACCAGTCAAGGAGGACCTTTCCGTGACCATGCAGCGGCGCTCGCGTGCTTGTCTCTTGCGTTTCCTCATCGTCGGCGCGGCAGCCGCCGGGCTGGCTTCCGCCGGGCGTGCGGGGGAACCGGCCGGCGTCGATGCGAAGGCGTTGCCGCCGCGCCCGCTCATGCGACTGCCCGACTGGATCGAGTCGATCGGCGGCCGCGATCGCCAGCCATCGAAATCCACCGCCGCGCCCGCGGCCCCCTCGGCCACGGTGCTCACCGGCGGCTGGACCGAACTTGCCGACGAGGCCGCCGCCAAGGCAGACCGCGACCAGGCCCAGGCTGCCGCCGACGCGACCAGCCCGGCCAAGAGCCTCCCTGATCCGGAGTCGAGCGTGCCGACATCGGAGTCGGCGCAGGCAACGCCAACGATACCGGCCGAGCCCAAGGCCGTGTCACCGTCTGCTCCCGTGCGGTCTGTCGGCACATCCACGAGCGCCGCTCCCGCGCCTGCCCCACGTTCGCCCGCGGAAGCCCCGGCGCTCGCGGTCGATCCCGCGAGTTTCCGCGGCGTGCTGCCCGGCAAGACGACCCGCACCGAGATCGAGGCGTCGTGGGGGCCCGGCGAGGCCTTCATCCGCGACGACAACGTCAAGGGGCTGGCCTGGGCCGTCGAGCCGTTCGAACGGGTCGAGGTGACGCTCGAGGATGACGTTGTGACGTCGATCCGGATCAAACTCGCCGAACCGGTCGCGCTCAAACAACTTGCCACCCAGATGGAGGTCGCCGACCTGCGGACGGTGTCGATCCTCGACGAAAACGGAGTCTCGATCGGCGAGGTGTTTCCCGAGCGGGGGATCGTGATCAGCGTGAAGCCCGGCACCCAGACGGCCATGGCCGTGCTGCTGGAGCCGCTCGACCCGGAGCCGTTCGTGCTCCGTGCCGAGGGAGAGATCGAAGAAATCCCCGCCCACGCCGTCGCCGACCTGCACTACGCGATCGAGATCGATCCGGGCCACGTGCGGGCCCACCGCCTGTTGCTCGCGTTGCTCGTGGAGCAGGGGCGCTGGCAGCAGGCGTTGGCCGTCGCCGAGGCGGTGGAGAAACTCGACGCGGACGACGTCTGGACACAGTTCAAGCATGCGGACGTGCTGCTCGCCCTGGGGCGGGCCGACGAGGCGCGGGCCAGGGTCGAGCACGTGAGGAAACTCGACGGCACGCCCCCGCTCGTCGCCGCCCAGGCGGCACGGGCCCTGGGGAGGATCGAGGCCGCAGCCGAGAATCCCGACCACCAGGGGAGCGTCGCCCACTTCGAGGAGGCGATCCGCAAGGCGACGCCGCTCGTGAAGCATCAATCACAGGCGATCCGCCAGGCCGCCCGCGAGGTCCTGCTCGACGCCCATCTCGGCACCGCGCTCGCCATCGCCCGCGGCACCTGGCAACAGAAGGGCCGCGTGATTCCCAAGTGGATCGGTCGCAGCGAAGGGATCGTCGAGGAAGCCGACGCGGAGGGGATGGACCGCGCCCGGCTCGAACTCACGCTCTGCCGCGGTGCCCTCGCGGTGGCGGCCAGTTCGGTCGAAGGCGTGGATTCGCTGCCGTGGGTCAAGCGGCTGCTCGAGGCCCGGGAGAACATCGACGCCCTCGTCAAGGATTCCAGCCGGCGGCGCCAGGCCGACTGGGAGGTGGGCCTCGGACTCGCCGACGCGATCGACGCGGCGCTCAAGCGCGGCGATGCGTCGGACATGCTCGAGAATGCGACGCTCACGGCCGCCTATCTCGAGCGCGGCGCCGAGCAACGGCAGCTCACCGACACGGAGCGCCGCGCGATGGGCGACATGATGTTCCGAATCGGCATCCTTCACAGCCTCCAAAACGGCGCCCATGCCACGGCGGTGACCTGGTTCGACAAGGTCGTGCCCCTCTGGGAGAACAACGCGTGCTTCACCAAGGAGGGCGACGTCGGCCGGCTCGGCGAGTCGTTCGTGAGCATGGCGATCTCCTATTGGCAGGTCGATCGTCGTGAGGACGCGATGAACCTCAGCCGCACGGGTGTCGATCTCATGGTCGAGGCCGTGGATCGGCGGCAACTCGAGGAGCGGTCGTTGGCGGTGGCCTACGGCAACCTCTCGACGATGTATGCCGAGCAGGGCAACAACGAGAAGTCGCGGACGTATGCCGAAATGGCCAGCCGCGCCGAATCCGCCGATACCCGCCTCCGCTGATCCTTTGGGTTTACGCAAGCCCGCGGCGCGAGCAAGGTGGCAGCGGCGTCCGCGGTGTTGCCCCTCGCTTGCGCTTCGGGCGTCCGTCGGAGATTAGAGCAGGCTTTCGAGCAGGAGCCGCATCTTGCGGAGTTCGGCCACCTGATCGACGCCCTCGAGCGGCGGCAGGTGGGCGCACAGGGCACGCTTGTAGCCCACACGCTGCAGATCCCGGACGACCTTGCCGTAGTCGATGTCGCCCTGGCCGATCCGGACCTGGAATGCGTCCGGCCGCGTGTCGCGCAGATGGACGTGGCAGACGTATTTGAGAATCGATTCCCACGACGCCGGCTTCTTGTGGCTGAAGATGAAGTGGCTGGGGTCGAGCGCCACCCCGAGGCCGGGCACGTTGCGGCACAGGGATGCCGTCGTCTCGGCGTCCTGCGTCATCCGGCCCGCCGTCGTCCTCACGCCGACGATCGCTCCCAGCCCGGAGGCGATGGCGACCAGCTTGCGGAGCCGCTCGATCTCGCCGTTGAACGGCGTGCCGAGTTCCGAGGAATCGACCACGATCGTCACGACCCCGAGCGATTTCGCCAGCCGGCAGCAGGCAGTGAAGCGGTCGTAGAGTTCCGGGGTTTCCGGGGCGGAAAACGACACCGCGACCGGCCGCAGCCGCTGCAGGTCGCTGCAGGCCGCGATGGCCGCGTCGGGATCGGCGGCCACCCCGGCGGGCGTGAGGTGCGACCCCTGCTCGTGGATGTCGAGCTCCACCGCCGTGAATTCCAGCTCGGCCAGTCGCTCCATCGCTTTCGCGAGCGGAAGCTCCGGAAAGCACTCGGTGCTCACGCATACAATCACGTCATCACGCTCCTCGGCCGAAAGGGCCGTCGTTCGGGGAGCCCAGAAGGTAGCGGGCCGGCGGAAAAACTGGCAACAATGACGAACCGGCCCACGCGGCCCCCTGGAGACCATGCATGGCGATCGAACGAATTCCGCAGCCCGTCACGAGCCCGTTTTCAGATGCGCCCCCGGTCACGCGCGTGATCCTCGAGCAAGGCGGCACATGGGGTCGCTGGGGCACGCGGATCGCGTGGACCATCGCGGGCATCTCGCTCCTGGCCGCCCTCGCGAGCGCCGGAGCGAGCGCGCAATACTTCCAGACCGACTCGAAGGTCGTGGAGAAGTACCACTCGCTCGCGAAGTTCGCCCCGGCCAAGGTCGCGATCGTGGACGTGGCGGGGGCCATCATGGGAGGCGATGGCTTCGCCCGCTGGCAGCTCGACCGCATCGAGGCCGACGAGAGCGTGAAGGCGATCGTGCTTCGCGTCGATTCGCCGGGCGGCACGGTGAGCGGCAGCGACGAGATCCACTATCGCCTGGCGGCGCTGGCCAAGAAGCGCGACCTGCCGGTCGTCGTGAGCATGGGCGGAATCGCGGCCAGCGGCGGCTACTACGTCGCGATGGCCAACGGCGGCCGCGACGACGTGATCTTCGCCGAGCCGGCCACGCTCACCGGCTCGATCGGCGTGATCATCCCACACTTCGACCTCTCGAAGATGCTGAAAAAACTTGACGTGGCCGACGACTCAGTGGCCAGTGGCCCGCTCAAGGAGATGCTGAGCCCGACGAAGGAGCGCACGCCCGAACTCGCGGCCCGTGAGCGGAAAATCCTCCAGGGGCTCGTGGACGACATGTTCGCGCGGTTCAAGGAGATCGTGAAGGCGGGCCGGCCCAAGCTCGACGACGAGGCCGTGGCGAAGGTCGCTACGGGGCAGGTGTTCACGGCGAAGCAGGCCCAGGAGGCGGGGCTCGTGGACCGGATCGGATTCCTCGAAGACGCCGTGGAGCGGGCGGTCGAACTGGCCGGCCTCACGAAGGAGAAAGCGCGGGTCGTCCGCTACTCGCGGCAGAAGGGACTCGTGGACGAACTGCTCGGCGGCGCGGCGCCCGGCGCCCGGCTCACGCTCGAATCATTCGCCGAATGGACGACGCCGCGGGCCTGGTACCTCTGCAGCTGGTGGCCGGCGCTCGTCGCCGCCAGTCACCCGTAGGACAGGCTTCAGCCTGTCATGCCTCAACCCGCCCAATCCGACTCGGGGTTACCCCATACCATCTCGCCGGACGTTCGTTACGGTCCTCCAGGCCTTCGCTCACTCGGATCTGCCTGCGCTGCGCCATCCATGGCTGCGCTGGTCAGATACGCCGGCTCAACGGTAGGGGCAACCCCTCGCCTACCTCTGGCGACTGGCCACGGATAATCCTGCTCCGAGCGCGGCCGTGGCGGCGTGGTCCGCGGCCGTGAGGTGGCGGCCGGCGACGCGGGAGAGCGCGAGACGGCACCAGACGTCGGCGGCGGCGATCGTGTGGTCGTCGGCGGTCGCATCGGCGTGATGCGCAGCGGCCAGAACGCTCGTGAGATCCCGCACCCGCGCCGAGATCGCACCGATTTCGAGCTGCCGGTCGGCGAGGGAGCGGCCGTGGCGGCGAATCGACCGGTCGATGGCAGTGGCGACGCGGGCCATCTCACGCCGCGCCCGGCGGGCGTGCTCGCGGAGGGGGCGGTCGAGGATCGAGCCGTCGTGCGAGCCGCGGGCGAACGTGCCGGCCCGCCAGGCGAGCCATGCGCCCGCCCGGGAGATCGCCGCCGAGCCGCGGCCGAGGGCCGCGAGCGGGTGCCGTTTCCCGAGACCCTTGAAGAGGGCGAGGCCGAGCAGGTCGCTCTCCCCCTCGTAGACCGTGACCGCGAAGTGGTCGTGGAACGAGTCGCCGAGCGGATGCCCCACGAGGAACGCGCGACCGCCATGCACGCCGAGCGCGTCGATCGCGCTGTCGCGGACACACTCGCCGGCCACGATCTTCGCCGTGAGAGCCTCGAGTTCCCCGCTGCCGCCTGAGTCGATGGCCGTGGCCGCCCAGGCCGCGAGCGCATCGCAGGCGACGATCCGGGCCGCGATCCGCCCCAGCCGGCCCTGCACGAGTTCGCGGGCTGCGATCGGCTGCCCCCAGGTCGTGCGGCGTACGGCATGGTCACGGGCCTGCGCGAGCAGGATGCGCAGCGTGCCGGCGGCCTGGGCGGCGAGCGTGATCCGGCCGCGGTTGAGGCCGTGCCAGATGATCCGCATGGCGTCGGGGCCGGAGCGGCTCTCGGGCGGCGCGAGCACGTCGGCCGGATCGAGCGGAAACCGGTCGAAATCGAGGGCGGCGTTGTGGGCGTGCTTGAGCGGATGGAGCGCGTAGTGCCGCAGGCGGAACGACGGTGTGTCGGTGTCTGGCAGCCGCACGAGGCACACCGTGGGCCGCCCCTCGTGCAGGGCGAGCAGTTTCACGAGGCGGCCGTAGGTCGCGCCCGTGATGAACATCTTCGTGCCACTCACGGCGAGCCCGGCGGCCGACCGGTCGATCGTGGTGGTGACGGCGGACAGGTCGCAGCCCGCGCCCGGCTCCGTGGCGCCGAAGATCGAGAGCGGCCGGCCCTGCGCGAGGCCCGGCAGATGACGGGCCTGCTGATCGGGCGAGCCGAACGCCACGACCGCGGAGACCGCACCGATCGAGGAGTGGACCGACAGGAGCCCCGCGGCGGTCGGCACGTCGGCCGCGATCGCCGTGATCGCCCGGGCGAGTTCGTGCATCGTGGCGCCGGTGCCGCCATGCGGCTCGGGCACCGCCAGGCCCCACAGGCCGACATCGCCGAGCGCGGCCTCGGCCGCCGCGGAGAAGACGCCCATGGGCTTCGGCGGCGCGTCGGCGAGCGGGGCCGCGGGCACGTCGGGCGGGGTGTGAGGTGGATCGTAGAGCGCGTGTGCGCGGCGCAGGTCTGCGACGACGCCAAGGGCATGGTCCACGACCGCCGCGACCGCGTCGCGCATCGGTGCCGCGGCCTCCGCGGCAGCCCTCTCGAAGCAGCCGGCGCGGCCGTGCCAGAGGGCAGCGGCGAGCGGTGAATCACCAGGCTTCAGCGCGCGGCGGGGCGGCTTCGCCGGAGGCACGCGGGCGATCCAGGGAGGCGGCGGATCGGCCTCTGCGGCCGCGAGCACGGGTGCGAAGCGGGCGGCGATCGCGGGACGCTTGAGTTTGAAGGAAGGCGTCGCCTCGCCATGCGCCGCATCGAACGGCCGGGCCACGAAGGCCGCCCGTCGCACGCGCCACGCGCGGGGCAGCGACGCCTGCCGGGCGGCGAGCCGGCGGGCCAGCCACTGCACGAGCCGCGGATGCCGCAACGCCTGCCGTCGGCCGACCACCCTCAGGCCGAGCCGGCGCACCGCGGACCGCACGACGTCGGGCTCCGGCACCACGAGCGCGACGGGCGCGGCGAGCCCGTTGCCCAAGACGCACACCTGCGCGACGGCGGGATCCTCGGCGAGCGCCCGCTCCACCTCGGCCGGCGGCACCTTGACGCCGCTTGCCAGCACGAGCGTATCCACGACGCGGCCGGTGATCCGAAGTTGCCCGTCGTCGTCGAGCGCGGCCGTGTCGCCCGTGGCGAGCCAGCCGTCGGTCGTGGCGGGCCGGGGCGTGGCCTCGTGAGGTTCGATCACCCCCACGGCCGCGCTCGGCGTGCGCACGAGCAACTGACCGCGGGCGTCGATCGCGACGTCGATGCCGGGCAGGAGCGGCCCGACGGCGCCCGGCCGCGCTGTTCGCGGGCTCGCGAGCGCGACCACCGGGCCCGCCTCGGCGAGGCCGTAGCCCTGCACGAGCGGCACGCCCCGTGATGCGAATGCGGCGGCGGTGCGGTCTTTGAGCGGAGCCCCGCCCGACACGCACACCCGCACGGCACCGCCGAGCGCGGCCGGGAGGTCGGTGATCCTGCCCGCCGCGACGACGGCGGCGATCCGCTCGAAGAACGCCGGCACGCCGAGGATCACGGTGGGCCGCGCGGCCGCGCAGGCCTCGAGCACGCGGCGGCGATCACCGACGACGCAGAGCGTGCCGCCGCGCACGAGCGCGGTGTAGAGATCGCCCACCCGCGCGTAGGCGTGGCTGAGCGGCAACCACGACAGCCGGACGTCGCGCGGATCGTCGAGGAACACGCTGCTCGACGCCATCGCATTCCACGCGAGCGACCGCTGCGAGTGAATCACGGCGCGTGGCCTGCCCGTCGTGCCCGACGACAGAAACATTGCCGCCGGCGCATCGGGATCGCACGCGGCGGCACGCTCGGCGAGGCTTTGAATGATGGCGGCACGGTCGAAGGACGCCGTCGTCAATTTCGGTGACGGCAGGTGTCGAGCGTTCGCCGACCCCCTCGCCTCCCCGGTGTGATGGTCAACGAGGCCTTGTGGTCCGAGCCGCTGCACCTGTTCCAGGAGTGTCACAGGCGACTCGTCGGCGTGAAGGGCGACGTGGACGATGCCGGAGAGCAGGCAGGCGAGATCCACGATGATCCACTCGGCCGAATGCGGAGCGATGTGTGCGAGCCGATCGCCGCGTACGAGTCCGGCAGCCTCGACGACACGGGCGTAGTCGAGCGCGGCGGCGATCAACCCGCCCCACGTGATTCGGTCGCCGGAAGACGCCTGCACGTCGGGGCCGACGGTGACGATCGCCGGCTGCTCGAAGGCGTCGAGCGCCCGCTCGTGGAGTAGCTCCACGAGCGAAAAAGGTGTCAGGACTCTTTTTTGACCGCCATCGTGGCGGGCGTCCCGGGCAACAAGCGCGTCGCTCCCGGCGACTGAAAAAAGAGTCCTGACACCTTTTTCGGGGGTCATGATTCGATCCGTTCGAAGAGCACCGCGATTCCCTGCCCGAGACCGATGCACATGGTCGCCAGGCAGAGCCGCTTCTCCTCGGCGACGAGCGCGTGGAGAAGTGTCGTCGCGATCCGCGCGCCCGAGGCGCCGAGCGGATGGCCGATCGCGAGCGAGCCGCCGCGCACGTTGACCCGCGCGGGATCGAGCCCGAGAGCGTCGATGCAGTGGAGCGCCTGGGCCGCGAAGGCTTCGTTGAGCTCCACGAGGTCGATGTCGGCAATCGCGATGCCTGTCCGGGCGAGGAGTTTCCGCGTGGCGACGATGGGGCCGGTGCCCATCGCCGCCGGGGGCACGCCCTGGACGGCCGCAGCCACGACGCGGGCGAGCGGCACGAGCCCCTGGCGGCGTGCCTCGGCTTCCTGCATGACCGCGAGTGCCGCCGCGCCGTCGCTCACCGGCGCACTCGTCGCCGCCGTCACGGTGCCGATCTTCGGCAGGAACACCGGCTCGAGCGCCGCCATCGATTCGAGGCTCGTGTCGGCGCGGATCGACTGGTCGCGTGCCGCCTCGACGAGCGCGCCCGTCTCGTCGTGGCCGAGCAGGACGACGAGCTCGTCGTCGAACGCCCCGGCCGCGGTGGCGGATGCGGCCCGGCGGTGGCTCTCGAGCGCGTAGGTCTCCTGGGCCCGCCGCGAGATGCCGTGCCTGGCGGCAAGATGCTCGGCGGTGAGCCCCATCGAGAGCATGCCCCGGCTGGAGCGGGCGCACACCTGCGGATGGATGTCGATCGCCGCATCCATCGGCAGGTGGTGCATGTGCTCGACGCCACCCGCGATGCAGACGCGTTCGTCGCCGGCCGCGATCGCCCGGGCGGCCTGCGCCACCGCCTCGAGCCCGGAACCACAGAGACGATTCACGGTCGAGCCCGCGGCGGAGAACGGCAGGCCCGCGAGCAGGGCGGCGTTGCGGGCCACGTTGCCCCCGAGCTCACCCCGCTGCTGCGTCGCGCCGAGGATCACGTCGTCGATGGTCGTCGGATCGACGCCGCTTCGCTCCACGGCCGCGCGGATCGCGGCGGCTGCGAGCTCGTCGCCGCGCACGTGGCGAAACAGCCCTCGCTCGGCGTGGGCCCGGCCGATCGCCGTCCGGCACGCGGCCACGATGACGGGATTCGATTCCGGCGGACGCGCGGCCCTGCTCATGCCGGCACCTCGGAGGTGAAGCGGCCGCCACGCCGGGCGAGGTCGGCGAGCCGCGGAGTGGGATGCATCCGCACGCCGAGATCGGCGAGCGGTTCGAGGCGGCGGACGATCTCGGTCGCGCCGAGCGCGTCGGCCCAGGCGAGCACACCGCCGCGAAACGCGGGGAACCCGAGCGCGTGGATCACGGCAAGGTCGATGTCGCGGACGTCGCGCACGATCCCCTCATCGAGGACGCGGGTCGCCTCGAGCACGATCGGCAGCAGCAGCCGGTCGGCGATCGTGCGATCGCTCGTCTCGCGGGCAGGAAGCGCATAGGGCGCGACGAGAGCCGCCACGCCCTCGTCGGGCCGCGCAGGCTTGGCCCGCTGGCCGGCCGCCGCGTCGTAGACATAGAACCCGGCGCCCGTCTTGCGGCCGAGCCGCCCCGACTTCACGAGCGCGGGGATCACCGGCGAGGCCTCGATCCGGTCGCCGAACGCGTCGTCGAGGACCAGGCCGGCGTAGAACGCCGTGTCGAGCCCGATCATGTCGTAGAGTTCGAGCGGCCCCATCGGCATGCCGAACGCCCGGGCCACGCGGTCGATCCGCCGCGGGTCGATTCCCGCCCGCAGCATCTCGACCGATTCGTGCAGGTATGGCATCAGGAGCCGGTTGACGAGAAAGCCGGGGCTGTCGCGGACCACGACGGGGCACTTGCCGAGCCGCTTCACGTGGGCGACCGCCGTGGCGATCGTGGCGTCGGTCGTGGCGGGCCCGCGCACCACCTCGACGAGCGTCATCCGCCGCACCGGATTGAAGAAGTGGATCCCGCAAAACCGCGTCGGATCGGCGAGGGCCGTCGCGAGCTTCGTGATCGGGTTCGTGGAGGTGTTGGTCGCGATCACGGTGGCCGGGCCGACCGTCCGCTCGATCTCGGCGAGCACCTGCCGCTTCACGTCGGTGCGTTCGAGCACGCTCTCGATGACGAGGTCGGCCGCCGCGAGCGCCGACGCCTGCGTGGCGGTGCGGAGTTTTCCGGCGAGGGCGAGAGCCCGGGCCGGGTCGGTGCGCTTCGTGGCCCGGTCCCACGCGGCCTCGTCGAGGATGCCGGCGACCGATCGCTCGAGCGCCGCGGCATTCACATCCACGAGCGTGACCTCGAAGCCATGTCGCAGGTGGCTCGCGGCGATGCCCGCCCCCATGATGCCCGCCCCGACGACGGCGGGCCGCTCGGCCGCGACGACGTCGGGCGCCGCGGCATCGGCGTCGTCACCGTGGCCGACGCCCGAGTCGCGCCGGTTGCGTTCACCGAGCCGGAATACGCGGACGAGCTGCCGCGACACGTCGCCCGTGGCGAGCGTCGCAAAGGCGGCTGCTTCGAGCCGCTCCGCCTCGGCAAGGTCGGACTCCGCGCCGGCGAGGATCGTCTGCAGGATCGCCGCGGGCGCCGGATAGTGTCCGTCGGTCCTCCCGAGGATGACCGCCGCCACGACCGCCTCGAGAAACTCGCGCTCCGTCGGGTCGAGCACGACCCGGGCGGCGAGCCGGCTTCGGCGAGCGAGGTGGCCGGCCCTCGCGACCTCGTGTTCGATGAGTCGTCGGGCCGACGTGAGCGCCGTCTCCTCGGGCACGCACGCATCGACGAGGCCGAGCCGCCCGGCCGCGGCGCCATCGACCGATTCCCCGCCGGCGGCGAACTCGATGGCCGGGCCGGGACCGATCAGGCGGGCGAGGCGGACCGTGCCACCCCAGCCGGGGAGCAGGCCGAGTTTCACCTCGGGCAGGCCGAGCGTGGTGTGGGCGGCGGCGGTGGCGATGCGGAAGTCGCAGGCGAGCGCGAGCTCGAGGCCGCCGCCGAGGCAGATGCCGTCGATCACCGCCACGCTCGGCCAGGGGGCGGCCGACAGCCGGCCGAACAGGGTGCGGCCCGCGGCACAGGCCCGCTCGATCTCCGCGGTCGGTCGGTCGGCGAGTCGTTCGATCCGCGCGAGGTCGGCGCCGGCGAAGAACGATCCCGGCCGGGCCGACTGCAGCACGACGCCGCGCGGGGGCGGGCCCCGGTCGAGGGCATCGAGGCTGGCGGCCAGGTCGCGCACGACCTGCTCGGTGATGACGTTGACCCGGTGGTCGGGCACCAGGAACGACAGCACGACGATGCCGTCGGCCAGCCGCTCGAGGGTGATGGTCGCAGGATCCCGCGGTGAAGCCGGCATCGCCGTGGTCTGGTCGCCTGAGGAGGCCGGCCGGTCGGGTTCCAGCCGGTTCGCTTGCCTGGGACGGGAAAACCGCTAGTGTATCCGCAGTTTTCCGGCGCCCAGCGGGCGCCCTCAGACACGGAGGGTGCGGTCGGCCATGAACGTCATGAACCATGCCACCACGACGACGGCTCGGAGCCATGACCGACTGTCGGGGCCCGGTCCGGGCCCGCTGGTTCTTGCGGCCGTCTGGATCGCGCTCGTCGCGGTCGGCGTCGCCGGCAGGCTCTGGCAGCCGGGCTGGAACGTGACGCCGATGGCGGGCGTGGCGTTGGCCGCCGGGGCCGTGTTTCCGCATCCGCTCGTGGCGGCGAGTGTTCCGCTCGCGGCCCTGGCGATCGGCAACCTCTTCCTCCCGGAGTATGGCAGCGTCGTCATGGCAGCGGTCGTGTACGCAGCCACGATCTGGCCGGTCGTGCTCGGGCGGTTGGTTCTCCGATCTGGTGATCGGCGCTGGTTGAGCCTGGCCGGCAGTGCGCTGGCGAGCTCACTCGTCTTTTTCCTCACGACGAATCTTGCCCACTGGTGGCTGACGAGCGACTATCCGCATACGGCGGCCGGTCTCGTGGCCTGCTACGTCGCCGCCCTGCCCTTCTACCGGTGGATGCCGGTCGGCGACCTTGCATGGGCGGCCGTCGTCTTCGCCACCCTTTCGGCAGCCCTCGCAGCCGTGCGGGCGTCCCGCGCCGCTGCGTCGGCTTGACTGCCCGCGGCCGGACCGCAGAATGCAAGGGTCGGTACGGTTCGTGATCCACGCCGCGGGAATGGCGGAATTGGCAGACGCGCCAGGTTGAGGGCCTGGTGGTAGTAATACCGTGCAGGTTCAAGTCCTGTTTCCCGCATTTGCTCAGAGATCGGCATGAGTTCGACGTCTGATCCCTCGCCCGCCGAACCCGGCGACCAGACCTCCGGGTCGGGCCGCAGGATTCCGATCGGCACGCAGCGGCCGGGCAGCCAGGCCCCGTCGCTGGCCCCGAAGTACCAGTACGTCGCTCCCCCGGCACCGGCCGCGGAGCCCGTCGCCACCGACGCGGCCTCCAGCTTGGTCGCGCCCCAGGCGACGGAGCCCGCTCCGCCGGCCACTCCGACGAGCCCGCAGCCCTCGAAGCCGGCCACGACCGGAGCTGGACACGAACGCGGCGGGCGCGGGCGGCGGCGCGAGCGCGATGCGAGACCGTCGTTCACCGACGCGTTGCCGCCGGCGAAGCGGGTGGCCGTGCCGAGCCTCCGCAGTGGGCTCGACGACGACCTCGAGGCCGATTTCGAGGCCGCCCTCGCGGGCGTCGAAGTTGATACGCTGCTCGCCGCGGGGGCAGGCGCGAAGATCGATGCTCCGCTCGAACCCGGTGCGCGGGTGCAGGGCACGGTGCTCTCGGTCGGCGGCGACACCGCGTTCATCGACCTCGGCGGCAATCGCCAGGGCGCGATGAAACTCGCCCCCCTCATGGATGCCGGGCTCGACCTGCCCGAGGTCGGAGCGCCGATCGAGGTGTCGATCGGCGGCCGGAACGACGACGACAACCTCTACGACGTGGCGTTGGCCAACCGGGCCGTGGCGATCGAGGACTGGTCGCAGTTGCAGGCCGGCATGGTGGTCGAGGCCCGCGTGACGGGTGCGAACAAGGGCGGGCTCGAATGCGAGGTGGCGGGGCTGCGGGGATTCATGCCCGCGAGCCTCGTGAGCACGTGGCGGGTCGAAAATCTCGAGGAACTGGTCGGCCAGACGCTCGAGTCGCTCGTCACCGAACTCGTGCCGGCCGCCCGCCGGCTCGTTCTTTCGCGGCGGGCCGTGATCGAGAAGCAGGCGGCCGACGCCCGCGCGAAGATGCTCGAGACGCTCGAGCCCGGCACGGAGCTCGAGGGGACGGTGCGGAGCGTGCGCGACTTCGGCGCGTTCGTGGACATCGGCAGCGGGGTCGAGGGGCTCGTGCACGTGAGCGAGCTCTCCTGGGAGCGGGTCGCGAATCCCGCCGAGGTGCTCGAGCCGGGCCAGCGCGTGCGGGTCGTCGTGAAGCGGATCGATCCGCAGACCGGCAAGATCGGCCTCTCCGCCCGCGACCTCATCGAAAGCCCGTGGAAGCGGGCGGCGGTGAAGTATCACGTCGGTGCGACGGTGAAGGGGACGGTGAGCCGGATCGCCCAGTTCGGCGCCTTCGTGAAACTGGAGCCGGGCGTCGAGGGCCTCGTCCACATCTCCGAACTTGCCACGCGACACATCCGCAGCGTGTCCGACGTGGTCAAGGAAGGCGAGCCGGTGGAGTGTCGTGTGCTCGCGATCGACCCCGACGAGCAGCGGCTGTCGCTATCGATCAAGGCGCTCGCCCCGAAGCCCGTGGCGGCGGGAAGCGACGCTGGCGAGACCGCAACGCCCGAGATCGATGAGCCGGCCCCGCCGCCGGTGACGAAGAAGCGCACGGCCCCGCTCAAGGGCGGGCTCGGCACCGACTCGCAGGGCGCCCGTTTCGGCCTCAAGTGGTAGCGGCCGTAGGACAGGCTGCAGCCTGTTTCCGTTTTGACAGGCTGAAGCCTGTCCTACGGGGGGTTTGTGACAGGCTGAAGCCTGTCCTACGGGAGGTTTGTGACAGGCTGAAGCCTGTCCTACGGGAAGGTCAGCCCGCGAGGACGTCCTTGCCCATCCATGGCACGAGCGCGGCCGGCACCTTCACCGACCCGTCGGCCTGCTGGTGATTTTCGAGGATCGCGATGATCGCCCGGCTGATCGCGATCGCCGTGCCATTGAGCGTGTGGACGAACTGCGTGCCCTTGCCGCCGGGCGTCTTGAATCGCACGGCGAGCCGGCGGGCCTGGAAGTCGGTGCAATTCGACGTGCTCGTGACCTCCCCCCACTCGCCGCCGGCTCCGCGACCGGGCATCCAGGCCTCGAGGTCGAACTTCCGGTAGGCCGGCCCGCCGAGGTCGCCCGACGCCGTGTCGATGACGCGGTAGGGAATCTCCAGGCCGTCGAACAGCCGGCATTCGAGGTCGAGCAGGTGATCGTGCATCGCCTCGCTCTCCTCGGGCCGCGTGAAGGCGAACATCTCGACCTTCGTGAATTGATGGACGCGATAGAGCCCGCGGGTGGCCTTGCCGTGGGCGCCGGCCTCCGTGCGGAAGCAGTGGCTGATGCCGCAGAGCTTGAGCGGCAGTTCCCCGGCCTCGAAGATCCGCTCGTGGAACGCGCCGCCGAGCGTGATCTCGGCGGTCGCGACGAGCGAGAGGTCGCTGTCCTTGATCGAGTAGATCTGCGTCTCGTTGCCGCGCGGCATGAAGCCCGTGCCTTCGAGGATCGTGTCGCGGGCGAGGTCGGGCGTGGTCATCGCCGTGAACCCCTCGCGGACGAGCAGGTCGAGGGCGTAGCGCTGCAGGGCGAGTTCGAGCAGCACCGCGTCGTTGAGGAGGAAGTAGAACCCGTGGCCCGCGACCCGGGCGCCCGCCTCGAAGTCGAACAGACGCAGCTTCTCGCCGAGCGCGACGTGGTCGAGCGGCGCGAACGGGAACGTGGGCAGCGGCGTCCGGCCGCGCCGCAGTTCGACGGCGGCATCCTCGCCGCCGATCGGGGCGGCCGGGTGCGTGAGGTTGGGGATGAGCCGCAGGATCTCGTCCGACTCGGCGGCGATCCGGCCGAGCCGCTCCTCGATCGCCCCGACCTCCTCGCGCAGGCGACGGCCCTCGGCCTTGCGCGATTCGCGCTCGGCGGCGTCGGCGGCCTTCGCGATCGATTTGCTGACCTGGCCGGCCTCGTGGTTCAGTCGATCCACGTCGGCCTGCAACTGCCGCCGGAGCTTGTCGAGGTCGGCGAATCGGGCCACGTCGGCCGTTGCACCGCGGTTGCGGCAGTTCGTGATGACGAGATCGACGTTGTCGGCCACGAAGCGGCGGTCGAGCACGGGAAGCGCCTCCGGAGGAAGCGGTGAATATACTGTCAACGAGTCCTTCCCGAAGCAGCCATGTCCGAAGCCGCGTCTGTCGCCGAAGTCGAGGAGATCGCGGTCGCCGCGCCGGTGACGGCCGAGCCGCGGCCCGACACCCGCCGGCGGCCGCGGCGGCAGCCCCGCTATCACGTCGTGCTCTGGAACGACGACGACCACACGTTCCAGTACGTGATCGCGATGCTCAAGCAGCTTTTCGGCCACGCCCCCGAGGCCGGGTTGAAGCTCGCCCAGGAGGTCGATGCGAAGGGCCGTGTCGTCGTGCTGACGACGACGAAGGAGCACGCCGAACTCAAGCGCGACCAGATCCACGCCTTCGGCGCCGACCGGCTCATCGCCCGCTCCAAGGGCTCGATGTCGGCCTCGATCGAGCCGGACGCGTGACGCGACTCATCGGAAGCCCGAAGCGCGAGCGAGGGGCGGTTTCGATGGCGGCTGGGCCTTGCTCGCGCTGCGGGCTTGCGTGGGGCAAAGACGCAACCGCGACGCGGTTCAGCGGCACGCGGTGGGCCGCCCCTCGGCGTCGTAGCACTCGACCGCACCGGAGCGGTCGTCGGGCCGGGTGCCGATCGCGATCGAATCGACGCCTTTCTCGTCCTTGATCTCGATCCGCCCGCCGCCGGCGTTGATCACGCGGCCCATGTGGATGAGCACGGTGCCGTCCTCGGCCTGCACCACGATCTCGCGGCAGGTGAGGCGGGCCGCTTCGAGGTCGCCCACCTGTGCGGCGGCAAACCGCTCCTCCGGGATCGCGACGGCCCGGACGGCCAGCCCGATCGCGAGGAAGAGCAGCGGATAGACGGTCCAGCGTTCGCGGCTGGTCATCGCGGGAATCTCCGAGGGGACCGTGGCCGGTCAGTCGCCGTGCAGCTGCCTGAGCCGGCCCGAGAGCCGGAGGATGAGCTGCGCCCGCTCAAACTGATCGAGCCAGTCGGACACGACGGCCGCGATGGCGTCGGCCGGCGGCGGCACGGCGCCGCTCGCGCAGCTTTCGCCGAGTTGGGCGGCAGCCGCGGCCCGGTAGGCCGACAGCGTCTTATCGCCGTACAAGAGGATGGGCGTGAAGTCCTCGGACAGGAACATCACCGTCGGCACCCGTTGCCCGCCGCATACCTTCAGATGCGCGGCGATGTCGGGCCGGGCGTCGCGGTCGAGGAACCGCACGTCGAGCGCGGGTCCCGCCGCCTGGAAGTGGGCGAAGATCGGGCACTGGTTCACGCAGTCTCCACACCACGCGCCCGCCAGCACGAGCACGGGCATCTTCCGCACGAATCCGCCGAGCAGTTGCTTCTGGCCGGGCGTGAGCACGACGCGGCCATGAAAGGCATCCCAGCGGCCCCGCTGGTCGGGATTGGCGTGGCGGTCGAGAAACTCCCGGTACGGGAGCGCGGTTTCGAAGGCCGCCTGCCAGGCGGCGGGAGTCGGGGGTGTGCCGGCGCCCGGGATGGGCGTCGCGGGCGGAGACAGTTCGACGGGGTTGGCCATGGGTGCGTCGCGGGGTGTCGCGACCTCCGTGCAGGGAAGGGTCGGCAGAGCATAGCGTCCGCCGTGGATCACGGCGGAAAATGCCGGTTTTTGCCGCGGGAAAACCGGCATTGATTCGGAAAAACAGCATCCCTACTGTCCCGCCCGCCTGAAGGCTCGAGGGGCAGATGGAACCGCCCCACCCCGAGGCACGCCGGCTGCACGGATGCGACGCCGGGGCCTTCGGGGGCCACACAACTTGTGATCGTCCAATCGCTCCCGGAAACGGTTCAGGTTCTCCGCCCCCCTGGGACCTGGACCGTTCCGGGGGCCTTTGTTTTCGGACGCGGCGTCTATAACGCTCGTATGACGACGCCCACCATCCCGCCCGGCGGCGAGAAGATCATCCGCCGGCTGATGATCGCGATCACGATCTGGGGCGCGATCCTAGCCGCCGGCGCCTGGACGCTCAACCACGACATCCGCCGCCCGATCGTCGTGATGGCCTGCGTGCTCGGCTTCCTCGGCTTCTGGCTCGCGATGCTGCGCACGCTGCGGCGATCGTCGTAGGACAGGCTTCAGCCTGTCGCGCGGCGCAATGGCCCGCGCCGGCTCGTGACTGCCCAGACCCCCTCGCCGGACGTTCGCCTCGGCCCTCCGAGCCCTCGGCTCTCTGCACGTCCGCTTCGCTGCGCCATCCTGGCTGCGCTCGCTCCCATAGCCCGGCGAGAGGGCATGGGCAGCCTCGAGCCTCCTCAACTAAAGCAAGGAAGCCCCTCGCCGGCTCATCGAGTTGGCGTGACGCAACTCGCGTATAATTCCGCCGCGCGAGAGGAGGGATCATGCCCATCAAGCTGCGGTCGGTGTTCGACACGGGGATCGGCGTCGGTCACGACGGGCGGCCGCCCGTGGATACCGAGCAGAGCGTCACGGCGCTGTCGATCGGGCAGTACCTGATCCGGCGGCTCTCCGACTACCACATCCGGCACGTGTTCGGCCTGCCGGGCGACTATGTGCTCTCGTTCTACAGCATGCTCGAGCACAGCCCGCTCGAGCTCGTGAACTGCACGCGCGAGGACTGCGCGGGTTTCGCCGCCGACGGCTACGCGCGGGTCCATGGCATGGGCGCCGTGTGCGTGACCTATGGCGTGGGGGGCTTGAGCCTCGCCAACTCGATCGCCGGGGCCTACGCCGAGAAGAGTCCCGTCGTGCTCATTTCAGGCGCGCCCGGGATCCGCGAGCGGGTGAACGACCCGCTGCTCCACCATCGCGTCCGAGAGTGGCATACGCAGCTCGACGTGTTCGAGCAGATCTGCGCTGCCAGTCGCGAGATCGTCGATCCGGCCACCGCCTTCCGCGACATCGACCTCCTGCTCGATACCGCCCACCGGCAGAAGCGACCGGTCTACATCGAGCTGCCCCGCGACATGGTGGGCGTCGTGCCCGACCAGATCCGGCCGTATGCCCCGGCCCAGACGCGCAGCGATCCGAGCGCCCTGGCCGAGGCGGTGAAGGAGGCCGTGGCCCGGATCGAGCGGGCGGAGCGGCCCGTGATCATCGCCGGCATCGAGCTCCACCGGCTCCGGCTCCAGGAGGAGGTCGTGCGGCTGGCGGAGGTGTCGGGCATCGCAATCGCCGCGACGCTCCTCGCCAAAAGCGTGGTCAGCGAGGTGCACCCGCTCTACGTGGGGCTCTACGAGGGCGCGCTCGGCCGCGAGGAGGTGACCCGGTTCGTGGAGGAGAGCGACTGCGTGATCCTCCTCGGCACGCTGCTCACCGATCTCGACCTCGGAATCTTCACGGCCAAGCTCGACGCCGCGCAGAGCATCTACGCGACGACCGACGAGCTCCGGATCAGCCACCACCACTTCCACCATGTGCTCCTGGAGGACTTCCTGCGGGCCCTCGTGAAGGCGCGGCCGAAGGCGGCTCGGCGGGCGCTCCCGCCGGGGCCTGCGGCGGCCCAGGGACCGTTCACACTCGTCCCCGACGCCCCGATCACGACCACGCGGCTCGTGCGCCGGCTCGACGAGTCGCTCGACGACCGCACGATCGTCGTGGCCGACGTGGGCGATGCCCTGTTTGCGTCGAGCGAGCTCGTGATCCGTGGGCAGACGAAGTTCCTCTCTCCGGCCTACTACACGTCGATGGGCTTCGCCGTGCCGGCCGCGCTCGGGGCTGCGATGGCCGAGCCCGATCATCGCGTGGTCGTGCTCGTCGGCGACGGCGCCTTCCAGATGACCGGCATGGAACTCTCCACGATCGTGCGGCGCGGGCTGCCGGTCGTCGTGATCGTGCTCGACAACAAGGGCTACGGCACCGAGCGGGTGATCCACGAGGGAAGTTTCAACGACATCAACCCGTGGCGATACGAGCTCCTGCCCCAGGTGCTCGGCGGCGGCACCGGCTACGAGGTGCGGACCGAGGGGGAGTTCGACGCGGCGCTCGCGCAGGCCCTCGCCGACGAGTCGGGCATGAGCCTGATCCGCGTCCACATCGGCGTGGACGACCGGAGCGTTACGCTCGACCGCATTGGCAAGGGGCTGGCGCGACGGGTGAAAGCCTAGGCTAGGAAGGATCGAGCGACCGTCGCTCCCGGCGCAGGGCCGTGCTCGAGATGTCATGGCGGAACTCCCGCTGGGAGACGAAATACGAGATGTCCCGCAGCGGCTGGGGCACCTCGAGCGCGGCGGGATCCTCGAACACGCCGTCGCGCACCCGGCCGAACACGATCAGCCCGCGGGTCTGCTCCGCGATCGTGTGCACGGCGGCCGAGGCGGCCGCGGTCGAGCCGCCGTAGTACCGCGGATCGGCGAGCCGGGCGAACGTGTCGGCGCCGAGCACGAACGTGCTCCGCGGGAAGACCGCGAGCTTCTCGAGGAACGTGGCGGCCCGCGTGATCCAGAGCGGACGGCCTGCGAACTGCGCGCAGCGGGTTTCGAGCTCGCAGTAGTCGAGGAGCGGCTTGTCTACATTGGCGATCGACAACTCGAACTCGACCGGGCGCTCGGCGATCTCCTCCGCGATCCGGGCCATCTCCTGGTGGCCGGCATGGAGCGGGTCGAACGAACCCGGAAACAGGAGTCGATCCGGGGCGGGGGCCGCGGTGGCCGTGCCGAAGCCGACCGCCCGGCAACCGTTCGCAAGGAGATCGCGCCAGGCCGGGGGCGCGACGCAGATGCGGCGGTCCACTCGCTCATCGGGCCGCAGTCCGATGGCCAGGCCTTGATCCGCGGTCGGCTCGAGCAGCCGTTCGATCTCGTGCAGGAGCAGCAGGGCCGCCACGTCTTCTTCCGCATCCCGGGTGCGGGCATCCTTGGCGAGCTCGAGCATGACCACGGTGGTCGCCGCGAGCGACTGCACGGCGACGATGGCGCGGTGTGGCCCGCGTTTGGGATTCACCGTCTTGAGGCTCGCGACTACCGCGGCTCCGACGGCGTCGGCGGGCCGGCCGCACGACTCGACGGCCCGTTGCCATGCCGCGATCGCCAGCCTTCGTGCGGCGCGGTCGGAGCAGTAGGTTTCCTGCGGCCCGCCGAGCAGCCGATCGACCGCGTCCCGGGAGTACGGCACGAGCCCTTCGAGAACGGCGGCGCTCGCCCCCGGCGTCGCGACGAGGTGCGAAATCGCCCGCGAGCCGCCGCCGGTCGCCACGACGACGAGCTGCGCTCCACGGGCCGCGAGCGCCGCGATCAAACGGGAGGAATCAAGAGGCTGCATGATCGCGCGAAAGCGGAGAGAAGGAGGGGACTCTGCCGGCGTTCCGTCGGGCGCCGGGGCGACCCGTTTCACCGAGCCCGCGCCGCTTGCCAGCCGGGCCAATGTTCGGGAGAAACCCGCTCCAGCGGCCCCGCGCGGGCAGCCGATGCTGGACCCCGGAGGACCTCCACATGATACCGCGAAGCGCACGGAAGCCGCCGGCATGGCGGGGGATCGGTTTGGCCTGCATCGCGCTGCTCGTGGGCGTGGGCGAGAACGCGCGAGGCATCGAACCCGAGCCCCCCGCCGCGTTCGCAGGGACGCCTGCCGTCGCCCTGCCGATCACGGTGCCTCGCCGCGTGCCGCGGGTCATCGCCCTGACGAGTAGCCTCGCAAACGGCCCGACCGACGTACCCGTTCAGCCCGATCCGCTGCGCGGCACGCCCGCCATCAAGCCTGAGGCCACTGGCGCCGACGCGGTCAAGGCGCTCGAAACGCTTCTCCCGGGCCGCACCGACTCGCCCTACGACTGGTACGCCCCGGTCGAGCCGCTGCATCGGCCCTGCGAGCCGCGGGCCTTGCCCCCGTGCGTGCCTCCGCCTCCCTGCCATCCCAGTGAACCACCTCATCCGTACGACCTCGTCGGGGCGGTCGGCTGCCCGTCGGGCGGGCCGATCTACCGCGGGCCGTGTGAACCGCGGTCCGGCACTCCGCACCATGGCCCGTTTGCGTGGTACCACCGGCTCCACGACCGGTTCGTCGATCATTTTTACATGTGGAAATGACCTGCTAGGCTCACGCTCCACCTTACTTCGCGAGCGCGTGGCATGCGGGCAGCCATCATCGGAATCGGCGCGATCGCACGGATGCACGCGCGGGCGCTCGCCGACATTCCGGGCGTCGAACTCGTCGCGGCCACCTGCCGCACCGAGGACAAGGGGCGGGCCTTCGCGGCGGAGTTCGGCTGCACGTGGCACGCCGACACCGCGCGGATGCTGCGGCGGGAGAAGCCCGATTTCGTGACGGTCGCCACGCCGTCGGGGGCGCACCTCGACGCCGTGGTCGCCGCGGCCCGCCGCGGCGTGCACGTCATCTGCGAGAAGCCGCTCGAGATCTCGCTCCGGCGGATCGACCGGATGCTCGCGGCGGTGGAGAAGGCCGGCGTCACGCTGGGGGCGATTTTTCCCCAGCGGTTCAATCCCGTCGTGGCCGCGGTGCACGCCGCCGCCACCGCGGGCCGGTTCGGCAGCCTGGCCATCGCGGCGAGCTACGTTCCATGGTGGCGCGACGACGCCTACTACGGACCCGGCCGGTGGCAGGGCACGAAGGCGCTCGACGGCGGCGGCGCCCTCATGAACCAGTCGATCCACGGCGTGGATGCGCTCCAATGGATCGCCGGGGCGACGATGCCCGGGCTCGCTCCCGGGGAAAACCCGGTCGAGAGCGTCCAGGCGCTCACGGCAGTGCGGGCCCACGATGCCGAGCGGCTCGAGGTCGAGGACACCTGCGTCGCGATCCTGCGATTCAGGAACGGCGGCCTCGGCCAGTTGCTCGCCGCGACGAGCCTGTTTCCCGGGCAACTTCGCCGCTTCCTGTTCGGCGGTCGCGACGGCACGGCCGAGATCCTCGAGGAGCAGCTCGTGGCCTGGCGGTTTCGGTCCGAGCACCCCGACGATGCCGCCATCCGCGATCGATTCGGCGGCACCAGCGGCACGAGCGGCGGCGCCGCCGACCCGATGGCCATCAACTACGTCTGCCATACCCGGAACTTCGAGGCGTTTCTCGACGCGGTGAAGGCGGGGCGACAGCCCGCGCTCGACGGCCGCGAGGGGCGGAAGGCCGTGGCGATCATCGAGGCCTGCTACCGCTCGGCGCGCACCGGCAAATCGGCGGGCGTGGCCTGATGCGATATGCGATCTGCAACGAGACGTTCGGCGACTGGCCGCTGGCGAAGGCCTGCGACGCCGCGGCCGCGTGCGGGTATGCCGGCGTCGAGATCGCCCCGTTCACGCTCGCCCCCCGCGCCGGCGACGTCTCACCGGCCGCGCGCAGCGAGCTGCGGCGGACGATCGCCCGCGCGGGCCTGGAGTGCGTGGGGCTCCACTGGCTGCTGGCCAGGACGGAGGGCTTCCACGTGGCGCATCCCGACCGCGGCGTGCGCGACCTGACAGTCGAGTATCTCGGCGACCTCGCCCGCCTCTGCCGTGACCTCGGCGGGAGGGTGCTCGTGTTCGGATCGCCGAAGCAACGGAGCCTCATGCCGGGAGTCTCCCCTGACGAGGCGGCCGACCACCTTCGCGACGTGTTCACGCGGCTCGTGCCGGTGCTCGAGGCCACCGACACCGTCGTAGCGCTCGAGCCGCTTTCCCCGGTCGAGACCGACGTGTTCACGACCGCGGCGGAGACCTGTCGGCTCATCGAGCGGATCGGCTCGCCGCACGTGCGGCTGCACCTCGACGTCAAGGCGATGGCGAGCGAGCCGACGCCGATCCCCGAGATCATCCGGGCGAGCGCCGCGCACCTCGAGCACTTCCACGCCAACGACGTCAACCTCCAGGGGCCGGGCTTCGGGGCGGTGGACTTCGCGCCGATCTTTCGCGCCTTGGCCGGGATCCACTACGCGGGCTGGGTGAGCGTCGAGGTCTTCGACTATGCTCCCGGACCCGAGCGGTTGGCCCGCGACAGCATCGCCTACATGCAGCGGATCGAGTCCGAACTCGGGGCAGGGGAGGATTCAGATGGCTGATTTCGCGGGCTTTGAGTCATCACGAAGCGGCCCCCCGGGGCCGGCCGACGGTCCCTGGTATCGCGGCATGACGCGGTATCACTGGTTCGTGCTCGTCGTCGCGGCGCTGGGCTGGCTGTTCGACTGCCTCGACCAGCAGCTCTTCAACCTCGCCCGCAAGCCGGCGATGGAGACGCTGCTCGTCGCGGCCGACGGCAGCATCGATCCCAAGGCGGTGAACTTCTACGGCGGCCTCTCCACCTGCATCTTCATGCTCGGCTGGGCGACCGGCGGCCTGATCTTCGGCGTGATCGGCGACCGCCTCGGCCGCGCCAAGACGATGATGATCACGATCGTCATCTATTCGCTCTGCACCGGACTCTCGGCGCTCTCCTACGGCTTCTGGGATTTCGCCTTCTACCGGTTCATCACGGGGCTTGGCGTGGGCGGCGAGTTCGCCGTCGGCGTGGCGCTCGTGGCCGAGGTCATGCCCGACCGCGCGCGGCCCTACGCCCTCGGCCTCCTCCAGGCGCTCTCGGCCGTCGGCAACTTCGCCGCGGCGCTCATCGGCATCGGCCTCGGCCAGGCGCAGCTCCACATGGGAAGCAAGATCTACGGCTGGGAGCCGTGGCGTTGGAAGTTCGTGATCGGTGCCCTGCCGGCGGTGCTCGCCCTCGTGATCCGGGCCGGCCTCAAGGAGCCCGAAAAGTGGCAGCAGATGAAGGCCCGGGCCGCCGAGACTGGCGAGAAACTCGGCGGCTACGGCGCGCTCTTCGCCGACCCGCGCTGGCGGAAGAACGCGATCCTCGGCATGCTGCTGGCCTGCTCCGGCGTGATCGGCCTGTGGGGCATCGGCTTTTTCTCGATCGACCTGCAGCGCAGCGTGTTCGAGAAGACATTCAGGGCCCAGGGGCTCTCCGGGCAGGATCTCGCCGGCCGGCTCACGATCTGGACCGGAGTCGCGATGATGATGATCCAGGTGGGGGCCTTCACGAGCATGATGCTCGCCGCCCGGATCTGCCAGCGGATCGGCCGTAAGCCCTTCTTCGCGATCGCGTTCACCGCGGCGCTCCTCTCGACGGCGATGGTGTTCCGCTACCTCGACGACATCAGCGACATCTGGTGGATGCTGCCGCTCATGGGCTTCTGCCAGCTGTCGCTGTTCGCCGGCTACGCGATCTACTTCCCGGAACTCTTTCCCACGCGGCTCCGCAGCACCGGGACGAGTTTCTGCTACAACGTCGGTCGCTTTGTCGCCGCGAGCGGGCCGTTCCTGCTGGGCCAGCTCTCGAGCGGCGTCTTCTCGGGCATCCAGAGCCCCGAGTGGATGCGCGAGCCGATGCGGCCGGCGGGCATCGCGATGTGCGCCGCGTTCCTGCTCGGTCTCGCAGTGCTCCCGTTCCTGCCCGAAACGAAGGGCCGCCCACTGCCCGAGTAACGTAGGACAGGCTTCAGCCTGTCATACCTCGTGTCGTGGGACAGGCTTCAGCCTGTCATGCGTCAACCCGCCCAACCCGGCGAGGGGTTGCCCCATACCATCTCGCCGGACGCTCACTCCGGTCATCCTGACCTGCGC
>JBBAVM010000039.1:20410-27053 GCA_040397685.1 Pirellulales bacterium | reverse complement strand
GGCGATGCCGGCGATGTCGATGTCGCCGACGGAGCGGCCGAACACCACCTGGAACGATTCGAACCCGAGCGGCAGGAGCTGGCGAATGACGTCGGCCGTCCGCGTGTGGGCGGGCACGACCGTGCCGATCCGGATGTCTTCGTGACCGGTATGCATGGCTTCCAGAGTACACTGCGTCGATGCGGCTGTTGAGCTGGAACATCCACAAGGGGATCGGGGGCCGCGACCGCCGCTACGCGCTCGGGCGGATCATCGACTGCATCGAGGCGGAGAATCCCGATCTCATCTGCCTCCAGGAGGTCGATCGGCTCGTGCGCCGCAGCCGCTTCGACGACCAGCCGCGACTGCTTGCCCGGTCGCTCCACTGTCATTCGGTCTTTCAACAGAACGTCGCAGTGGGCGGCGGCGCCTACGGCAACCTCGTGCTTTCGCGCTGGCCCATGACGAGCCGGCATCGGATCGCCCTGCGGCAGGGCAGCCGCAAGCCGCGGGGGGCGCAGCTTCTCGTGATCGACTCGCCCGAAGGCGCCTTGCATCTGGTGCACACGCATCTCGGCCTCGCGGAGCGCGAGCGTCGCTGGCAGATCGGGCGGCTCCTGGGGCACATGCTGTTTCGGTCGGCCGACCGGCTTCCGACGCTGCTCGTCGGCGACTTCAACGACTGGCGCGACTCGCTCGCCGCCGACATCGGCGCCGGCGGCTTCCGGCAGGTGACCAGTCCGGCGACACGGTTTCGCACGTTCCCGGCGTGGCTCGCGATCGGCAGCCTCGACAAGGCGTTCGTCCGGGGGCCGATCGACGTCCGGCACGCACGCGTCGTGCGTACGAGCCTCGCCAAGACGGCGAGCGACCACCTCCCGCTCGTCGTGGATTTTCACCTTCACGGGAATTCTCGGCATCCTGCCGAAATTCCCTAGGCCGGCCTCCGCCGGCTGGCACGAACCCGGCCCTCCGGGCCTGGCGCGGAAAGCAGGCTTCAGTCCGGCATCATGTGCTCGCCAGCGCCTTCGCCGCCGCGGCGACCGTCGTCTCGATGTCGGCGTCGGTATGGGCGTCGGAGAAGAACAGGGCCTCATACTGGCTGCAGGGCAGGTAGATCCCGCGGTCGATCATCTTCCAGAAAAAGTCGGCATACCGCGCCGTGTCCGACAGGCTTGCCGTCTTCCAGCTCGTCACGGGCACGATATCCGGGCCCTTCTGGAAGAACATCGTCATCATGCTCCCGACGCGGGCGATCCACGCTGGAACCCCCGCCGCCGCAGCCGCCTCGCGGAAGCCCTGCTCGAGGCGGGCGCCGTGCCGCTCGAGCCGCTGGTAGGGCGGGTTGTCGCGCAGCTCCTCGAGCGTGGCGGTGCCAGCGGCGACAGCGAGCGGATTGCCCGAAAGCGTGCCTGCTTGGAACACCTTCCCCGCCGGGAGCACGTGGTCCATCACGTCGCGGCGGCCGCCGTAGGCCCCCAGCGGCAGGCCCCCGCCCACGATCTTGCCGAGCGTCGTGAGGTCGGGCGTCACGCCGAGCACCTCCTGCGCGCCGCCGTAAGCCAGCCGAAAACCCGTCATCACCTCGTCGAACACGAGCAGGGCCCCGTGGGCGAGCGTGAGCTTCCGCGCCGCGGCGAGAAACTCCCGCGTCGGCCGGACGAGCCCCATGTTGCCTACGACCGGCTCCATGAGCAGGGCGGCGATCGCGCGGCCCTCGGCCTTGAAGGTGCGCTCGAGCCCCTCGACGTCGTTGTATTCGAGCACGATCGTGTCGGCCGCGGTGCCGGCGGTGATGCCCGGCGAATTCGGCACCCCGAGTGTGGCAGCCGACGAGCCGGCCGCAACAAGCAGGCTGTCCACGTGGCCATGGTAGTTGCCGGCGAACTTTACGAGCTTGTCGCGGCCGGTGAATCCGCGGGCGAGCCGCACCGCGCTCATCGCCGCCTCCGTGCCGCTGCTGACCATCCGCACCTTCTCAATGCTCGGCACCGCCGCGATGATCAGCTCGGCGAGGTGGCTCTCGGCCTCGGTCGGGGCGCCGTAGCTCGTCCCCGTGGCGAGCGCCCGCTCGATCGCCGCCACGACCCGCGGATGCCGGTGGCCCAGGATCATCGGGCCCCACGAGCCGATGTAGTCGAGGTAGACGTGGCCATCGACGTCGGTGAGCCGCTGCCCGAGCGCGTCGGCGAAGAAGATCGGCTCGCCGCCGACGCCGCCGAACGCGCGGGCGGGCGAGTTGACGCCGCCGGGAATGAGTTCCTTGGCCCGGGCGAAGGCGGCGTGGCTGCGGGGGCGTGGCGACGCGGTCATGGGTCGGCGAGCTTCTTCCTGGCGGTGGCGACGGCGGCCGCGGCGTGGGCCCGCGTCTGATAGAGATCGATGACGCCCTGCAGCAGTTCCCGGCGGCGCCCGCGCAGGTGTGATGCCTCGGTGGGGTCCTTCACAGCGGCCTGGGCGGCGAGCGCATCGGCCTGACGGAAGACCTCCCCGATCCGGCGCGCGTCCTCGGCCTGCTCCTGGGCGGCCGCCGGTCCGAGCCGGTCGAGCTGTCGGCGTGCGAGATCGAACCACAAGGATGGATCGTCGGTGGGCTCGCCATCCGTGCGCGGCGAGGCGCCGGGAAGCGCCGCCGCGGTGCGGTGCACGGTGAGCAATGCCTCGAGCGCCTCGCGGCAGGCCGAAGGGCTGTCGGACTCGCGCTCCATGGCCGCGCGGTAGTCACGCTCGAGCGGCGACAACGCGCGGTTGCCGAGCGGCCGGCGCCGGGCCCGCTTCTCGAGGCGGTCGAGCGCGAGCGACCGATCGAGCGCAGCCACCTGGCCGGCACGCGGGTCGTCGGCAAACCGCCGCAGGAAGTCCTCCATCGCCGGCGCGGCGTCGCGGAGATCGCCCCCCTGCTCCGCGGCCGCGCGGGCCGCGTCGATCCGCACGAACAGCTCGTCGGCCGATGGCTTCTTGAGCAGGAGGTAGCCGCCGGTGGCCAGGGCGGCGAGTGTGACGAGGGCGACGGCCACCTGCCAGCGGTGCGCGTTCTTCCGCGCCCGCGCTTCTCGTGCAGACGCAGCGCGGTCGAGTTCCTCCACCGTCGTGAAATGTTTCCGCGGCGCGCGCTCGACCACGGTGGCCGCCGCGGGGCTCACTCCCGGGCCGGTGACGGCGGCGGCATCCACCGGTTTGGTCGTGTTGCCCGCCACCGCTCCGGTCGCGGCGTCCGTGAGGCCGGATCGACGGGCGCGCTGGGCGAGGGCGTCGGCCGGCTGGGCGGCCACCGCCTGGGTGGGCGCGTAGAGATCGACCCCCCGGCCGTGCTCCGCGCGGTCGTCATCCTGCGGCAAAGGCAGCGGAGTGAGCGGGCCGGTCGGGCCGGGGGCTGGCTGGTGGAGCGTCTCGATCGCGGTCAGCAGCCGTCCGACCGCCAACGCGTTGGCGGGGCGGGCTGCCGGCGATTTCGCGAGCATCCGGTCGATCAACTGGTCGAGTTCGGGCGGCACGCCGGGCGCGAGCGACGAGACCCGCGCCGGCGGATCGTGCTGCTGGCGGCGCAGGATCTCGCCGACCTGCGTGCCGGTGAAGGGTGGCTTCCCCGTGAGCATCGCGAACATCACGAGTCCGAGCGCATAGATATCGACACGGTGATCGACGGGGCCGCCGACGGCCTGCTCCGGGGCCATGTACTCCGCGGTGCCGACGATGTTGCCGTGGGCCGTATGCGACGCCCCGCCGAACAGCTTCGCGATCCCGAAGTCGGCGAGCTTGACGCGGTCGCCGAGGTCGGCGCCGTCGCCGTCGGCCACGAGCAGGTTCGCCGGTTTGAGGTCTCGGTGGACCACGCCGTGATCGTGGGCCACCTTCAGGGCTCGGGCCACTCCCAACGCCACGCTCACCGTTTCCTGCCAGGTGAAGCGTTGGCCCGAGCGGATCATCTGCTCCAGGCTTTTGCCCGGCACGAGTTCCATCGCGAAGTAGGGCTGATCGTCCTCCTCGCCGAAGGCGAGCAGTTGCACGATGCCCGGATGCCGCAGCGTCTTGAGCGTGGCGATCTCGGCATCGAAGCGGCGCCGGAGGCCGGGATCGTCGGCGAGATGCGAGGCCAGCAGCTTCACGGCCACGCGGCGCCCGGCGTCGTCGGTCGCCTCGAACACGGCGCCCATGCCACCGCGGCCGAGCCGGGTGCCGATCGTGTAGGGTCCCAACTGCGTCGGTTGCATCCATGCAGTGTATCCTGTCGCCATGATGCTTCCCCACACCCCTGCCCCGCAGGCCAGCGGGACCACGGTCGTCCTTCCCCGGTCCACCAACCAGGCGCGGGGCTTGGCCCGCCACTGCCTCGAGTTTCTCCGCCAACCGCAGCCGATCGGCCCCGCCACGCTCGCGCTCCTCGAACGGTTCCACCTCGACAGCGTCGGATGCGGCGTGTCGGCGCTGGCGCTGGGGGCGAATGCGCCCTCGATCCTCCGCCGTGAGGCATTGGCATCGCCTCCGGCCGCCGGCTCCCGCGGGGGCATCTGCCTGGGCTCACCCCAGCCGTGCGCGATCGAGAAGGCAGTGGCGGCGAATGCATCGGCCGTGCGCGAGTGGGACTCCAACGGCACAAATTTCGGATTTGACGCGGCGAAGGGCCGTACGGCGGGCGAGTTCGGCCACAACGACTACTACCCCGTGGCCGTCGCAGCCGCCCGTGAGGCGGGGCTCGACGGCGACGGGACGCTCCGCGTCATGCTCCTCATCGACGAGATCCGCGGGCGGCTGGCCGAGGTCTTTGCACTGCGGAAATACTCGATCGACCACGTGCACCACGGCGCCGTCGCGAGTGCCGCGGCCTATGCGGCCGCCCTCGGTGGCACGGAAGACCAGGTCGAGTCGGCGATCGGAATGGTCGTGGCGCATTATGTGCCCTTCCGCGCCATCCGCGCCGGCCACCAGCTCTCCGACTCGAAGGGCGCGTCGGCCGCGCTTGCCGCCGAAGCGGCCGTGAAGAGCGCCGAGCGGGCCCTCGCCGGCTTCGTCGGCCCGCGCGACGTGTTTCGCAATCCGCTCGCGATCTACCGGCTCAACGAGCCCTGCCCGGGCGGGGACAGCCCGTTCGACCTCGAACTCGGCGTACGTGGCGACGCCTTCGCCATTCACGCGATGCACTTCAAACTCGGGCTCTACGAGCACCAGTCGGCAGGGGCTCTTCAATCGCTCGTCGATCTGTTCGCCGCCCGCCCCGCGCTCGCGGGCGAGCTCGACGCGATCCGACGCATCCGGGTCGCCATCTACGAGCCTGCCTACTCGATCATCGCCGATCCTGCGAAGCGTGCGCCCACGACGCGCCAGTCCGCCGACCACTCGCTTCCCTACATCCTCGCGAAGACACTCCTCAAGGCACGTGCGGCACGCGCCCGTGGCGAGCCGCTGGGCTGGGAGTCGCTGATGCTCCTGCCAAGCGACTATTCCGACGACGCCATCCGCGATCCAGCGATCGCCCGGCTCATCGAGCGGATGGAGATCGTGCACGGTGGGCCGGATTACGACGCACGATATCCGGAAGGCATCCCGACGAGCGTGACGGTGGAGCATGCGACGCTCGGCACGCTGGGCGGCGAGCTCGTCACGTTTCCACTCGGCCACGCCCAGTCCGACGCGGCTCAGACGGCCGCCGTCGTCGATCTTAAGTTCGAGCGGCTCGTGGCGGTGGCGGTGGACGACCCGCAGGCGTTGCGGCGGCGCATGAGCCTCGCCGGGAAGTCAGCCGCCGAGATCGGGAATCTCTACGCGTTCCCCATCCGATGCACCACGACGTAAGCGGCGTCCTCGCTGTGGACAAGCCCGCGGGCGTGACGTCGCGCCGCGTGGTGGATGCGGTCGCGAGGGCGGTCGGCACGAAGGCGGTCGGCCACGCGGGCACGCTCGACCCGCTCGCCACGGGCGTGGTCGTCGTATGCGTGGGGCATGCGACGAAGCTCGTCGATTTCGTCCACGAGCTGCCGAAGCACTACACGGCGGTGTTTTTGCTCGGTCGTTCGAGCCCATCCGATGATCTCGAGACACAGGTGACGGAGGAGGAACACCCGGTGCGGCCGACGCGGGCCGAGATTCTGGCGGTGCTGCCCGCGTTTCGCGGCGACATTTTGCAGCGGCCCTGCGACTACTCGGCCGTGCACGTGGATGGGAAGCGGGCCTACGCGCTCGCGCGGAAGGGCCGCGAGGTCGTGCTGGCCGCGAAGCCGATCCGTATCGACCGGCTGGAGATCACGGCCTACGACTGGCCGCGGCTCGCTATGGAGATCGTCTGCTCGTCGGGCACGTTCGTGCGGGCGATCGGCCGCGATGTGGCCGCGGCGCTCGGCACGACAGCCGTGATGCAGTCGCTCGTGCGCACGGCCGTGGGGCCGTTTTCAGTGGCTGGGGCCCTGCCGCTCGACCAGGTCAGTCCCGAGTGGGTCCGTGGTGCCCTGCTCGAGCCGCTCGCCGCCGTCGCCCACCTGCCGCGCATGAGCTTGGCGAGAGAACGACTCGACCACGCGATTCGCGGCGGCCTCATCGACTGCGATCCGATGCCGGGGCGGGCCATCGCGGCGTGCGACGAGACGGGCTCCCTCGTCGGCATCCTCCAGCGGCACGAGTCGGGCCGGTATCGCCTGCGGCCCAACTTCCACGGTGTATAAAAAAGGTGTCA
>JBBAVM010000039.1:0-20310 GCA_040397685.1 Pirellulales bacterium | reverse complement strand
ATAAAAAAGGTGTCAGGACTCTTTTCTTCCCCTTCATTCCCCGCTCATACTGTCGCTATGGGAAGGCCGAAACGCCCCGATGAGGCGGGCGGAATCTACCACGCACTCAACCGCGGCAACGCCCGCGCCGAGATTTTTCGGAAGCCTGCGGATTTTGACGCCTTCGAACGCATCGTTGCCGAAGGCCTGCAACGGTATCCGTGTCAGGTTCTGGCCTACCAATTGATGCCAAATCATTGGCACTTCGTGCTCCGGCCGACCGAGGACGGCGGCATGAGCAACTTCCTCCGCTGGGTCGCCCTGACGCACACGATGCGGCTGCACGCCCATGATCGTTCCGTCGGCGCGGGGCACATCTACCAGGGGCGATTCAAGAGTTTCCCGGTCCAACACGACGACCATTTTCTGGCAGTGTGCCGGTACGTCGAGCGAAACGCCGTTCGAGCGGGCTTGGTGCCAAGAGCGGAGCAGTGGCGATGGGGCTCATTGTCGCGATGGCTGGCGAAAACCGAGCCGGAACCAAAACTGCTTACCCCTTGGCCGATTCCCCGTTCTCCGGATTGGCTCGCGCGGGTCAACGCCGCCCTGTCGGAGGCGGAGCTGAACGCGATTCGGCGCTGCGTGAATCGAGGCGCTCCGTTCGGCGACGAGACGTGGATCGCTACCGCCGCCCACCGTCTCGGGCTGGCATCGACACTCAGGCCGCGCGGCCGGCCCAAAAAAGAGTCCTGACACCTTTTTTGTGCTCAGCCTGTCGGAAGAAGGCACGCCACAATCCGTTCAGCGATCTCGTCTGGAGACGTCGTGATACCGACCGTGAT
This sequence comes from Pirellulales bacterium, assembly GCA_040397685.1. Lineage (GTDB taxonomy): Bacteria > Planctomycetota > Planctomycetia > Pirellulales > UBA1268 > RGVT01. Next base: position 19,489 of record JBBAVM010000039.1, on the reverse strand, counting down.
TGCCTGCTCGTCGGCCGCGGGCCGCTCGAGCGTGGCAAGTTGGCTGTCGAGCAGGCCCGGCGGCATGAAGTGGCCCTGGCGGGCGGCCAGCCGGGCTGCGAGCACATCGCGGGTGCCGTCGAGATGCACGAGCACGACGCCGGGCCGCGCGAGCCCGAGGCGGTCGCGATAGCGGCGGGCGAGCGCCGAGCAGGCGACGACCGCCCCACGGCCGGCTTCGAGGCGGCATCCGATTTCCGCGGCGAGCCGGTCGAGCCAGGGCCAGCGGTCGGTGTCGGTAAGCGCGGTGCCCGACCGCATCTTCGCCACGTTCTCGGGCGGATGAAAATCATCACCGTCGAGGAAGTCACACTCGAGCAAGGCCGCGAGCCGCCGGCCGACCTCGGTTTTTCCCGATCCGCACACGCCCATGAGGACCACCACCGGTTTCATGCTCGCTCCCGGGCCGGGCATGCGGCCGACCCTCGCTTGCGCTTCGGGCTTTCGTTACCGTACAGACGCATACTCGCGATCAAACCCATGAAAATTACGAAACTCACGACGTTCATCGTGCCGCCCCGCTGGTGTTTCCTCAAGGTGGAGACCGACGCCGGGGTCACGGGCTGGGGCGAGCCGGTCGTCGAGGGACGGGCCCACACGGTGGCGGCCGCCGTCGATGAACTTGCCGATTACCTCATCGGCAAGGATCCTGCGCACATCGAGGATCATTGGACGGTCCTCTACCGCGGCGGCTTCTACCGCGGCGGCGCGGTCCACATGAGCGCGATCGCCGGCATCGATCAGGCGCTCTGGGACATCAAGGGCAAGGCGGTTGGTGTGCCAGTCCATCAATTGCTGGGCGGCAAGGTGCGCGACCGAATCCGCGTGTATTCGTGGGTCGGTGGCGACCGGCCGGCTGACACCGCAGCCCAGGCCCGGGAGCGGGCGGCCCGCGGGTTCACGGCGATCAAGATGAACGCGTGCGAGGAGCTGCAATATGTGGACACGGCCGACAAGGTCGATCGCGTGATTGCGAACGTGGCGGCGATCCGCGAGGCCCTCGGGCCGCACTTCGGCATCGGCGTCGATTTCCACGGCCGCGTGCATCGGCCGATGGCGAAGGTGCTCGTGAAGGAACTCGAGCCGTTCCGCCTCATGTTCATCGAGGAGCCCGTGCTCAGCGAGCATGCCGAGGCGCTCGCCGAGATCGCCCCGCTCACGAGCGCGCCGATCGCGCTGGGTGAGCGGCTCTGCTCGCGGTGGGATTTCAAGCCGATCCTGGAGGCCGGCCACGTGGACATCCTCCAGCCCGACCCGTCGCACGCGGGCGGTATCACGGAGACGCGGAAGATCGCGGCCATGGCCGAGGCCTATGACGTCGCCGTCGCGTTTCACTGCCCGCTCGGGCCGATCGCGCTCGCAGCCAACCTGCAGCTCGACGCCGTGTGCTACAACGCGTTCATCCAAGAGCAGAGCCTTGGCATCCACTACAACCAGGGCAACGACCTGCTCGACTACGTGAAGAACCCCGGGGCGTTCGCGTATGCCGACGGATTCGTGAGCATTCCGGACGGCCCAGGGCTCGGGATCGAGGTCAACGAAGACTACGTGCGCGAGCGGGCGGCCGTGGGCCACCGCTGGCGCAACCCCATCTGGCGACACGCCGACGGCAGTTTCGCCGAGTGGTGACCACCATCAGGAACGAGGTGTGAGATGAAAGCCGTGCGATTGCTCGTCGTCGGTGTGGTGTCCGTGGCAGCGATGCACGCCGCCCGTGCCGAGGACTGGCCGCAGTGGCGGGGCCTGCGGAACGATGGGATCTCGACCGAGCACGGCATTCCCGAGGGCTGGTCAAAAACGAAACACGTGGCCTGGCGGACGCCCCTCCCTGGCCGCGCGGGGGCCACGCCCTGCGTGTGGGCTGAGCGGATTTTTCTCACGAGCAACGAGGGCGACGATCTCGTGCTTCTCTGCGTGAGCACGAATGACGGGGCCATTCTCTGGAAACAAAAGGTGTGCGGCGGCAATCAGGACGCCCGGGCCGGCGAGGGCAACTCGGCCTCCCCTTCTCCCTGCACCGACGGCGAGCACGTGTGGGTGTTCTTCGGCACCGGCATCCTCGCCTGCTACACGGTCGATGGCGCCGAGGTCTGGAAGATCGATGTCAACGAGCGGTTCGGGAAGATCGACATCCAGTTCGGGATGACGAGCACGCCCGTCCTCGACGGCGACGCGCTCTACCTCCAACTGATCCACGGGGCGATGAAGCTCGACGACGACACGCGCACCGGCAAGGTGATCCGGCTCGACAAGAAGACCGGGAAGACCGTGTGGGAGGTGGATCGGGTCACGAACGCCCAGTTCGAGTGCAAGCATTCCTACGCGTCGCCGTTCATCTATCGCCACGGTGGCCGCGAATTTCTCGTGGTGCACGGGGCCGACTGCATCACCGGCCACGCGCTCGCCGACGGCAAGGAGCTGTGGCGGTTTGGGGGCTTGAACGGCCCGACCGAAACCAACCCCAAGCCCCATGACAAGACCTTCCGTTGCGTGGCCTCCCCCGCCTGCGTACCGGGCACGATCATCGTGCCGACCTGCAAGGGCGGGCCGACGATCGCACTCCGCGTGACCGACGACCTCGCCGGCGACTGCACAGGCAAGACGGCGGTCGTGAAGTGGATCAACCCACTCACGCCCGACGTGAGCATTCCGCTCGTGGCCGACGGTCTTGTCTATCTGCTCCACAAGGACGGCAAGTTGCAGTGCATCGATCTCGAGACGGGGAAGGACGTCTACCTCCAGCGCACCCACACCGGCCAGCACCGCACGAGCCCGCTCCTCGCCGACGGGCGGATCTACTACGGGTCGAACGACGGCTGGGTGACGGTCGTGCGGCCCGGCCGCACGTTTGAACAGCTCGACACGATCGATTTCGGCGGCGAGGCGATCACGGCGTCGCTCGTCGTCTCCGACGGCACGCTCTACGTGCGGTCCTACGACGCCCTCTACGCGATCAGGGGCAGGTAATCGTGGGCGCTCGGTTCACTCCACAAGGAGTTTCAAGAGCACCTGGGCATACACGCGGGCGAGGAAGTCGGACGGGTGGTTCACGCCGTTGCCGCTCATGTCCCAAAACTTCTTGCGCGTGAGCATGAAGGCGTGGGCCGAACTGACGTCGGCCAAGGCCACGCCTTTGTTGTCAGCCGCGAGTTCGCGCAAGGGCTCGAGATACCCGAGTTGTTTGCCCGAGAAACTCGGCGACTCCGGGTTGGCGAGCATCGTGCCGACGACGATGAATTCACACGCGGCATTCCGCGCCCGCACCGTGTCGATGATCCCTTGGATGTTGGCCTTGTAGACCTCGTTCGGCACCTTCTTCACGGCGTGCGCGTCGCCCATGCCGAAGGCGACGATCACGAGATCGGGGTTCTTCGAGGCGACGCGTTCGTCGGCCTGCCCCCTTCCCCAGTCCGACGCCTTGCCCCCCTGCGACATGTTGAAATATTTGATCGGCGCGCCGTAGCGAGCGCCGAGTGTCTGTCGCACGAGTTCACCCCACGACGGCATATACGGAGGCACCTTCCAGAATCCGCTCGTCTCGGCCCCATTGGCGATGCTGTCGCCGTAGAGCACGACCGTGAGGGGCTTCTTGTCCCTGAGGGCCGCGATTGTCTTGGGAAGCGTCTGGGCGGCAAACGTGGGCGGCTGGTAGGTGCCAAACCCCGTCTCGTCGTGGTCGTAGGTCACCGACACCTGCATCTGGCAAAACTTCTTGCCGTCGGGCATGCCCATCGCGAGCAGGCCGCCCCCGGCCCGGCCCGTGACGCCCGCGCCGCCCTTCTCCTTCGGATACATCTGCTCCCGGGTGACGAACGGAATCCGGGTGTCTTTCGTCAGGCGAAGTACCCGGCCCTCGACCGTGTAGTCGCGTCCTTCCTCATACATCGTCTGGAAGTCGGGGCCCGTGACCGCCGTGATGAGCACGGGTGGATAGAGAAGCGAGGCCTCGGGTGCAGCCTCCGACTCGCCCGACGGCATGAACAGCACGGTTTCGTGAACGGTCGTCTTCCATTCCCATACCGGCTCGACGGCGATGTCATACATCGGGGGCGCCGGAGCCTCGGCAGCGGGGGGCGCTGCCACTGCTGCGCTCGGCGGTGTGATCCACGCAAGGGCGCCGGCAAGCATCGCGATCGGCGCGCCGGCCATGAGAGTTCGTCGGGGCAGCGTGTGGGCATGGGGCTTCGTCATGGCGTCGTCGTCCGGGTGGTGAATGGTCTCAGGAATCGACCATGATCACAAAAATCCCGCCCCGACAGCACAGCCGTGTCGCAAAGTGCTGAGTCGTTGTCGCATGGGGTTCTATCGCCGCGTCGTCGTTCCGCGGTACCGTAGTCGCGAAGGCAGAGCGAGACACGACCTCCGGCCACGATCGTTTGATTCCAGTTGATTCCAGGGAGACCGGTATGCGTCGGCGGACAGCGGTATGGGTGGCACTTCTCATCGGGCTCCTTGTCGGACCCGGCCTCGCAGAGCCCCGCGCGCGTGCCGCCGGGGAGGCGACGAGCAGCCGGCCGAACGTGATCGTCATCATTTCCGACGACCAGGGGTGGGCCGACCTCGGTGCCCAGGGCACGCGGGCCGATGTCCGCACGCCGCACCTCGATGCACTGGCAGCCGATGGGGTTCTTTGCCGCCGCGGCTACGTATCGGCGCCCGTGTGCGTGCCGTCGCGGGCCGGGCTCCTCACGGGCCGGTGTCAGACCCGGTTCGGGATCGAGTCGAACGTCGATGGACCGCTGCCCGCCGATGAATTGACGATCGGCGATCGGATGCGGCAGGCAGGGTATGCGACAGCGCTCGTCGGCAAATGGCACCTTGCCACGTCGCGGGCCAACTCAAAAAACGCAGACAGCATCCCCCGCGACCAGATCATTTGGGGCGACAACGCGACGATCGACGACCCGAATCTGCCCGGCACACGTGGGTTCGACGAGTATTTCTGCGGGGCGATGGTGAATGTGAACGCCGGCCATCCGCCGCGCCTACCAGGGCCACATGGCGATGATCTCAGGGCTCGACCGGGCCTTCGGCTGGCTGCTCGCAAAGCTCGAGGAACGCGGACTCACGGAAAACACGATCGTCGTCTTCACGAGCGACCACGGCGACACGCTCTTCAGCTATGGCTGGAAAAACAACAAGGGGCGGGCGGAAAACCTTTCCTGCCGCGTGCCGCTGCTCGTCCGCTGGCCCGCGAAACTCCAGCCGGGCACGAGCGACCTGCTCGTCGGCACGCTCGATCTCATGCCGACGCTGCTCGGCCTCCTCGGCCTGCCCGTGCCGGAGACCTGCCACGGCCGCGACGCATCGGAGGCGGTGGTGGCCGGCCGCGACGATGGCGTCGAAGCCCAGCCGCTGTTCTACCTGCCGCAGAACTGGCGCGGTGTCTACACGCGGCGGTACACCTATTCCGAGGCACTCGGGGAAGCCGACGACGATGCACCCGCAAGTCGGGAGGTCTTCAACGCGCTCTATGACCGCGAGCACGATCCGCTGGAAACAACGAATTGCTTCCACGCCCCGGCCTACGCCGATGCGAAGGCGGCATTGCATGCCACGACGTACGAATTCATGGAGCGGTTTGGCGACCCCGGGATTCCGTATGGTGAACTGGCGGCGCTCGTTCTCCACGAGGACGACCGTGCCGTCGCCCGCATACCGCCCGCCCAGCGTCCGCGCGGTTGGGAAGCCAGGCCGATCGCTTCTCCGGTCGAATTTCTCGAGGCCCGACGTGCATTGCGCGGCACTCGGAAGGCCCAGCCGTGAAGGCGAACGGCGGATCCCCGCGCGCTGAGCCTCAAGCACCGGTCACGCCAGCTCGTCGCCATACTGGCGGCGGACATTGTCGAGGAACGAATGGCACCAGCCATCGAAGCCAGCGACGCAGTGGGCCGCGTTCTCGGCGGCGGCTGTGACACGGACGGGATCGAGATCGAGGTCGTAGGCATGGCGAAAAAGATGCCGAAACCCCTTGAGTTCACGAACCTCCCGCACCGCATCGGCAGGGAGGAACGCCGGGCGAATTCCCTTCAGGTCGAGGGTCACCCGCTCGATCAGCGTGTCATGGTAGCGGCCGGTCTTCTGGAGGTGGTTTTCGAACGACTCGCAAAGCCGTTCGAAGGCCTTCTCGAGAATGTTGTAGATGCGGTTGATCTCGAAGGCCGCAGCGGCCCACCGCCCGTCGGTCGATTCCCCCAGACGCTCTTGGAGAATACCCACCGCCCGGCGCATCGCCCGGCCATCTTGTTCCCAGCCGTCCTCGAGGATCTGGAGGGCTATGCGATCCATCGTTCGCCGCTCCCTTCGATCACGGGCTTCAGCCGGGTGCGGTCGATGAGGCAGACATCGACCTCGCGCCCCACATCCGCGGAGAGCAGACTCTGCAAGTATTCGAGGGTCATCCCGGGCGGCAGTGATTCAAGCGCCACGTCGATATCCGACCACTCATGAAAGCGGCCGGGCTTGACGAGCGAGCCATAGACCCACACTGCCGTGCCCGGAACATGCCGAGCCAAGGCGGCGCGGAGAAGGTCGCGGGCGCGGTCGGCCAAGATCGCATCGGCGCGCCGCCGCCGTTCATGTTCGGAAGCCAGAATCCACATGGATTCAGGATACGTAAAAAAGCCCCAACAACCAAATACGGGAACGTTGAAGAGAAGCCCGATCGGTCAGGCCAGTTCGATGGCGGCGTTTCCGGCCGCCCGGTGCAGACTCTTGTCGAGTGTCGCCAAAGGCAGGGCAAGGCGCCGTGCCACTTCCAGATACGCGGCGTCATAGAGCGATAAACCATGCGACCGGGCCACATCCATGATCGTCACTTCATGGTGATCGAAATCACACACCGGATTCAGTTCCGCCAACGCGGCGAGAACGGCTCGCGATGACTCCGATTCGATGCGCCCGCGACGTTCACCCATGACGAGGGTATTGCGGATTTCATACCACCAGATGGCGGGCACCACGACGCCCCGCTCGGCAGCGAGCGTCATGACTCGGTCGGCCTCTGCGCTCGACTCGTCGGCGAATGCCCACGCAAGCACGATCGAGCAGTCGAGCACCAGCGGTTTCGTCAATGGCGATGCCCTTCGTGCTTCAGGGCGAGAAGTTCGTCGAGCGTGATCTTCATCGTGAGTTGCTTCCGCAGCGCCGCGATCCGCCGAACGGCAGCGAGAGCCCGGTCGCCGCCGCCCCGGACGCAGGGAACGAGTTGCGCCACCGGCCGACCATGCCGGGTGATCGTCACCGATTCGCCCCGTTCCACCCTGTCCAGGAGTTTCGGAAGATGAGTCTTGGCCTCAAAGGCGCCTACTTCGTCCATCGCATGCCTACCGTCTTGGGAAAGCGATGAGCAACCAGATGAATCAACTAGTTTATTGTTGCGTAATCCCAGCCGAAAGGCAAGGGATGAGCAGATCAAGGCGATCAGTAGAACGCACTGCACGGACCTGGTCGCTGCGCGTGCGTGAAGCGATCGCGTCTACACGCAACCGTTGCGCCAACGGGTCGCCGTAGCGACGCCAGACTTCGTCGAGGAACGAATGGCACTGGCCATGTGTTGACGGCGGTTCGCACAGGTGAAGCGAGAGCACGAGAAACGGCCGACTCGAGTTGCACAGTGCTACGGGCCGAAAGATGACTGCTGCACGCGGTCGCCAGTTGCTCGAGGCTATCCGTGCACGCCACCCGGCGGGACGAATCACAAACCGACTACCTCGCCGTGAGTAGCAGGGCGACGAGCACACCCACGATCGCGATCACGACCAATAGCTCCACGAGTGTGAAACCGCGGTTGGTTATGGAGCGAGGACAGTTCACGGCTCTGGCTGAATCGATCGCTGCGGCAGGAGCACCGCAGGATGCTTTCCGAGCGCAGTCGCGACCTCTGGACTGACAGTGGTCAGGCCGGTGAGGTGGAGACGGCCTTTGTGCGTGGCCAGGGCGGCGGCGGTCGCAGCGTCGAGTTCGGTGAGCCCCTTGAGGACGAGCTCGCCGGAGAACTTCGCCAGCGCTGCGGCGGATTCCACGGAGATGCGGGGCAGACCATTGAGCACGAGCGTGCCGGGGCGGTTGAGCTTGCGGTTGCCGACGCGTTTGGCGAGCGCGGCAGCCACCTCGGGATCGAGCGAGGTGAGGTCGTTGAGCACGAGCACCCCTTCGTGCGCGGCGAGCGCCTCGGCTGCCTCGGGCGTGAGTGATGCGAGCCGGTCGATCCGCAGCACGGACACGGCCCGGTCGATGCGGTGCTGCGGCCCTTCCTTCTTCGAGACTTCCGTGCCGCGGTGCTTCGCGAGTTCTGCCGCGATCGCCGTCGAGAGTTCCGTAAGGCCCAGCCGCAATTCGCCCCACTGCCGGGCGAGCTTCTGCGCGAGCGGCACGGAGTTGAGCTTTTCGAGTCCGTACAGCAGCACCATGCCTTCGTGTGCGGCCAGCGCCTTCGCTGCGGCGGGCGAGAGCTTCTTCAAGCCATTGAGCCGAAGATCGGCGTAGCCGAATGTGGGCGACGCCGCATGGGTCGCGAGCACCTTTGCCGTTTCCGGCGAGAGATCTGTCAGACCGTTGAACGAGAGATTGACCTTTGGCTTCACGAGCACTTCCGCCACCTCGGGCGAAAGGTTCGTCAGCGAATCGAACCGCCAAAAGGAACCATCCAAGCCGCCCATCGTCGCCGGCTTCTTCGCCGCCAACTCGGTCGCCTGCTCGACCGTGAGCGTGGTGAGCTTCGAAACGTCCTGTGCTCCAGCGACCCCGCCGCTCAAGGAAATCCAGGCGAGCCCGGCACATGCCGCGCAGCTGACGACAATGCGCCGACCGCCGGCTCTCAAAACGTCTGCGATGGGCGGCCTCATTTTTGCATGAGCAGATCGCTCTCGCAGCAGAAAAGAACAAGATCGCGAAGCCGGAAGCCGTCGGCCGCGGCACGGTCCACGATTGCGCGAATGGCAGGCCGATCCGCCGCCGTCAATTCACGGCCAAGCATGTGGATGAGCAGCTTTTCTACGAGGCAACGGGCAAACTGCGACTGCCGCGCGAGCAGCTGGTCCTTGAACCCGGCCACTCCCTTGAATGGTACGCCGTCGAACTCGCCGCTGGGATCGAGGGGCATGCTCTTGTCGATGGCCGGGTAGTAGTAGTTGCTGCGAAACGTGCCGATGGCGTCGTAGCTTTCGAGGGCGAAGCCAGGCGGATCAATGTGGCGATGGCACGAGTAGCAAGCCGGGTTGTCGCGATGCGCTTGGAGCCGGGCACGGATGGTGGTCGTGCCCCGCACGTCGGGCTCAACGACGGGAATGTTCGGGGGCGGAGGTGACGGCGGGGTGCCCAGGATGTTTTCGAGCACCCACGCCCCGCGGACCACGGGAGACGTGTCCACGCCGTTGGCGGTGAGCGTGAGCACGCTCGCCTGCCCGAGCACGCCGCCGCGGCGCCGGTCGGGGAGCTTCACCCGCACGAAGCCCTGCGAGGGCGCGTGGCCCGCGGCGTCGTTGCGGAGGTCGTCCGCCGTGAGCCCGTCCACGGGCTTGCCGAGGTCGGCCTCCGCCGTCTTCCAGTCGAGCCTGTAATGCTTCGCGAGGGCCCGATTGACGAACGTGTAGTCGGAGTCGAGCAGGTCGGCGATCGGGCCGTTGGTCCGCAGCAGCCGCTTGAAAAACAGCCGCGTCTCCTTCCGCATCGCCGGCTCGAGTTTGTCGTTGTAGTAGACCTCGAAACCAGACGGCGCCATCGAGCCGAGCTTCCGCAGCCGCAGCCAACCGTCGAGAAACTCGTTGACGAAGGTGTCGGATCGGGGATCGTCGAGCAGCCGCTCCGCTTCCTGCCTGCGCACCTGCGGCCGGACGAGATCGCCTGCGACGGCGTGGGAGAGGAGCGCGGCATCCGGCGGGGCCGACCAGAGAAAATACGACAGCCGCGAGGCGATCTCATGGCCGTCGAGCCGGTCGCCCTTCTCCTCCCGATAGAGGAATTCCGGCGCGCAGAGCACTGCCTGAATGCCCTCCACGATCGCCTGCTGCGCGGCCTGTTCGGCAGACGTGCCGGCCTTCAGGGCGGCCTGTTCGCCGGCCCGCACGATATCCAGGATCGGCGCCACGTCGTCAGCCGCCACCGGCCGCCGCCAGGCCCGTGCGGCGAATGAGCGCAGCACGTCGCCCGCGGCCGCCGACTCGTAGGGCATGTCGCCGAAGATGGCGCGGTGGCTCGGAGGCGGCCACTGGTCGTTGAGTGGGCCGCACACTTCGGCCTTATGAACGCGGATTCGCGGGGTCTCGAAAAAGATGGGCGTGGCCCAGCCGAGCGGCTTATCCGCGGCCTCGAAATCGGCAAGCTGCTGCTTGTCGAGCAGCGTGTAGCGGTTTTCGGAAAGGTAATAGTCCATCCGATAGTCGCTGTTCGTCGGGCCGTTCACGTATTCGAATCTGGGGAACTGCCCAGCCTCCATCCACACGCGGCATTCGAGCCACGTGGGCACATCGTCGGGAACGTCCCAGACGGCGACGGGCTGCCCGTCACCGCCGCGGCCTCGGGGACTGATCAATTCAGTCCGGATGGCATCGCGGTTCGCGGGGTCGATGCCCACGAGCGACCCGAGCGTCATCGACAACCGCAGCGGCTCCGCGGGATCGAAGAGCGACTTGTCGTACATCTTGCGGGGGTCCATGTCGCCCCGGCGAAATTTCGCTTCGGCGAGCACGCGGATCGAATACCACCCGGCAACGGGCACGCCCTGTCGCATGTTCCAGAGCGGCATGCAGCCGCCCCGCAGATCGAGCGTGGAATACGGTTTGGCCCAAGGAGATTTGGCCGCGGCAAGTTCCCACTCGGCATACCGAATGCCCCACGATTCCGCGTCGAACGGCGGCTTGAGCGTGATCGCTCGCTCCTCGGGCCGGGGTTCGAAATGCACGGCCCGACCGACGACATCCTTCGCTGCGGCGAGATACTGCCGCAGGAGGAAGTTCGAGGTTACGAGCTTTTCACCATCGGAGGCGAAGCCGTGTGAGAGTGTGTCGTCAGGAAAGACGCGGGTCGGGTCGCGGCCGCTCAGATCCAAGTCGAGGAGTTCTTCGAGCGTGCGGCGGTATTCGGTGCGGTTGAGCCGCCGCAGCACGGCCGTGTCGCGGGAGGGCTTGCTCCGGGCATGGGCCACGACTGCCTGCTCGAGCGCGAGCGCCGCCGCCTGTCGCTCGGCTGAGCCCGGCTGCTCCTCCTCGGGCGGTGGCATCGTGCCCCGCTCGATCTGCTCGAGGGCCTTGAGCCAGCCGGCAGCCGTCGCGTCGGTGACGGCATTCCCGAGCGATTCGAGCGACACGCCATTTTCGCGGGTGGCGTCAGCGTGGCAGGCCATGCAGTGCTTGGCCATGAACGCTTGAACGCGGCCGTCGATGGCAGCCGACGAAGCGGCCGGCGTGCGTCCGGTGGCCTCGGCGGCGCTGCCCACGGCTGATGCGGCGAATGCCACCAGAGCCGCGCCGAGCAGCCGCACGCTCATGACAGCGCCCCGAACGTGCCGGTGCTTTTGCCGAAGGCGTCAGCCTCGACGCCGAACCGCTGGGCCATCGACAGATAGAGGTTTGAAAGCGGCACCCGCTTTCCCTTCTCGGCCGGCAGGATCACGTGCGTGGCGTGCTTGTAGCCGCCACCCGCGAGCAGAATCGGGAGGTTTTGGTTGGTGTGGGCGCTGCCATCTCCCATGCCGCTGCCGAAGAGCACCTGCGTGGTATCGAGCAGGCCGGCCTGTTCGAGCCGGGTCAGAAACCTCGCGAGATGCACAAGCTGGTAGTGCTCCACCTTCCGCAGACCAGCCATGAGCGTCGGATCCTTGCCGTGGTGCGAGAGGCCGTGGTAGTGCCCTGCCACGCCCACCGCCTTGGCGTCGAACGAACCCGGAATCTCGATCGTGGCCACGCGGGTGGTGTCGGTCTCGAGGGCGAGCGCGATGAGGTCGAAGAGGATCGGCACCTGCTGCGTCACGGGGCCGTCGGTCGGCTCCTTGAAATCGACCTGCGGCCGGCTCTTCGAGAGCCAGGCTTTTTCCATGGCGATCGACTTCTCCACCTCGCGGATGGCCGTGAAGTATTGATCGAGCTTCGCCCGGTCGCGGCCCGACAGCCGGCGGTTCATCCGGGCGGCCTGCCCAGATACGGCATCGAGGATCGAGTCTTGTCGGTCGTAGTCCACCGCTTGCCGCGCCGTCTGCTCGGGGGGCTGCTCCACGAACAGCATCTTGAAGACCTGCGACACCTTCATGATCGGCGGCACGGCGACGCCCGTGCGGGTCCAGCAGAGTTCCACGGCACCTTCTGCCGCCGGCCCGGCGGCCGTGTTGACCACCGGGAACCGCGTCTGGCCGGCCACGCTTCGCGCGAGGAACTGGTCGAGCGAGATGTTGCCGTCCGGCATCCCCGGGGCCTCTGACGACTTGACGCCGGAAAGGAACGTATGCGTGAGTCCGTGGCCACCTGAGGAGCCGTGATCGAGGTTCGAGAACACGGTGAACTTCCCGCGCAGGGGCTCGAGCGGGGCGAGGTTGGCGGGGAGCGCGGCGGCGAGACCTCCATCCTTGGGAAAGAAGGCATCGGCGACCATCCCGAAGGGATTGGCGATGCACACGAACCGCTGCGTGGCCGTGGGCTCCGCTGCCCGCGACAGCGTTTCCATCCAAGGCAGCGCGATGCTTACGCCAACACCACGCAGGAGGTGGCGACGTGAGAGACTCATCGGCGATGTAGTGTGCATGGCTCGCAAGGTATCGACCTCTTCTTAATGAAACCGCGAATGAAACCGGCGGCAACTGGCCGCGAGGACAGGTGTGCACCCATTCGCCGGGCCGTGCGTCTCAAGCGGTGTTGTCAGCCGCGCTCCCGATGGCTGCCGGGAAGCCGCATAAGTTCGTGGAGTGTGGCGAGATGCGTTTCGTATACGCCCCGGGGGGTGGTCTGCCGCCGCACGCAGATCGCCGCGGCCTTGCCGACCACTTCCCCCATCATGCCGCAGGTGCGCATTACCCGCACGGGCCCCAGCCCTTCCTTCGTGACGCTGATGTCCCGCCCGGCCATGAACAGATTGGCGATCGAGCGACTGTAGAGCGTGCGATAGGGAGCCCAATAAACACCCTTGTAGCGAAACCCCTCCCCGTCGGTCGCGCGGGAGATGAACTCCATGCCCTCGAGGCCCTTGGCATAGTCGGGGTGCGGCGAGTGGACATCGATATGCCATGAGCAGGGAAACGCCTTGTCTTCGTAGTCTGTGGCCTTGCGGAAGTCATCGGCTGAGAGCACGACGTCGCCCATCAGCCGGCGCGATTCCCGCTTGCCGGCGATGTAGGCGGCCCAGCCGAGACGGTGGTTGGGGTAGAGCTTGTCCACGTTCTTGAGTGCGTCCCAGGCGCCGTACATGGCGCGAAAGTTGTTGTCGCGGATGCGCTCGACGTCCTCGATCGGGTTCTTGTCGAAGCCGCTCTCCCAGAACCAGCCGCCGAGGTTGCCGAGCGTTTCGTTGTGATCGTAGAGACCGTTTCCCGGCCACTGGGCCGTGAAATTTTTCCGACCCGGAAACGGCTTGTCGGAGAGGTCGAGCGCCCATGGACAACGTGGGAAAGGCTGCTCCGTCTTGCCCTCCTTGAAGGCTGCCGTGAGCGCGTCTTTGTCCTTGCACTCACACGCGAGCACGTGCTTTTCATCAGCCACATCCATGGGCCGCCACCAGTTTGTCATGCCCATGTTGGTACCGACGGCGAACTCGTAGTCAGCGCCCGCGAGATACCCTACGACGGCATCACCGGTGCAGTCGGCATAGAACCGGCCATGAAGTCGCACACGCCGCCCGCCCCGGGTGCTCTCCGCGACCACTGCCACGATTCGGTTGTCGGCCCTCTCCACCGCATTGACCCGGTGCTCCGTGAAGAGCGTGATCATCGGTTCCGCTTGCACCACTCGGAGCTTGAGTTCGTCGTCGAAGTATTCCGCCGACTTTCCGGCCATCATCCCCTTGCGGGCGAAGGTCGGCAGGATCTCCTCGACGATGTCGCCGACGTGGGGAAAGGGTTCCACCCGCGTCGTGCCCTCGGGCCAGACGCGGACCTCGGAGGAGCCGTTGCCACCGAGCACGGGCCGATCCTGCACGAGCGCGACCGTGATGCCCTGCCGCGCCGCTGCGATCGCGGCACAGGTTCCGGCGAGACCGCCTCCGACCACGACAAGGTCGTACCCACCCCCGTCGTCAGGCGTGGCCGGCACGCCGAGCAGCTCGCGGCGAAACGCGTCGAGTGCCTTGACGTCATTGGCGGGCTCGAACGCGGTGTCCTTGCAAAACAGCACGGCCTCACATCGGCCTTCGAAACCCGTGAGATCGTGGAGGGCGATGGTGGCCTGCTGCGGCACCGTGACGATGCCGCCGTCGTGCCAATGCCAGTCGGCCCCCTTCGTGCCAAATACCTCGTTCACGGGCACCCCGTCGATGAGCACCTGGAACTTTCCGGGAGCCCCGGGGGCATTCCATGGCGCGACCCAGTCGCGCGTGCGGACCCACAAGCGATATCTGCCGGCTGACGGAAAGGTGACCTGCGTGACCGCGTCGGCCACCGGCCGGCCCAGGCCATGCGCCAGGACGTAGGGCGACCCCATCTGGTCCATCGACTGCTGATCGACGACCCAGCCGCCGAGATCTGCGAAGCCCTCGGCCTCGAGAAAGGCGAATTCATTGCTTTTCGGGGCGGCGTCGCCACGGGCGGCGAGCAGCATGAGGGCCGTGCCGGAGGCGGCTCCGATGAATTGGCGGCGGTTGAGGTGAGGCATTCAGGCGTCCTTTCTGCGGATGCAAGAAGCAGTCAGCGGTAGGTGAGCGTGGCCGTGGCCCGGCACGGGGCGTCGGCCGTAAACCGGACCCACTGGGCGAGAAACCCGGCAGGAAATTCATGCATCGTTGGCGAACCCGGCGGCACGTCGAGCGTGGCGTAGGGAAACCATCGCCCTTCGCCCGTAGGATCGATTTCAATCGAGATCGTGATCGGCCCGCTGCCGTCATGGGCGAGTTCGAGCGATTTCCTGTCGTAGCCGCCCATCAGATAGGGATCGCTCGGGGCTCCAGCCACGACGGCCGTATCACGCCAGGGGCCGCCTCGGCCGGTGGGCCGGGGGAGCTTCCAGAGTTCGTCGATATCGCCCACCCACACAGCCGGGCCGCGGGCCGTATGGCCGGTGGCAGCGGTGGAGCCAATCACCCGCGACGAGCCATCGCCTCCTGCCGGCATCATCGCCGCCGCCGACTGCTTCACGCCCGCGAGCACGAGCAGGCCGCGCCACGAGCAAAAATCGGTGATCCGCTTGCCGTGGCTGCACACCGGCAGAATCTTCGCGGCGCCGCCGCTCGTCACGCGGGGCAGCACATAGAGCGTGCCGGCCGCATTGAGCAGGCTCCGCTCGGTGGCCACCTCACGCAGGCCCCGCGGCCAGCCGGTGGCAAACGGCTTGTCATATGCCGCCGCCGCCGCGGCATCGAGCGGCTTCGGCAGCCGAAACAACTTCTTTCCTTCTGCGAGAATCACGCTCGCGGCGTCGAAGGACACATCGGGCGACGTCGGCATGGCCTTCTCGCGGAGAAACGTCGCCATGGGATCGGTGTCAGGTCGTTCGACCGGCGGCGTGCCGACGGCTACCTGCCAGGCCCGCGCGGTGCCAGCCTTGCCTGCGGCATCCACTTCGCGGGCGAGCACATCGAGTGGCAGCGATTGCCCGGTGCCGCTGCGGACCACGCCCCCGATCCAGGGGTCGCTCGAAGTCACTTCGGCGAGTGGGCCAAACAGCGCAGGATCCTCCGCAGCACCGCCGCGCGTGCCGTAGCGAAAGACGGCGGTGACTGCGGGGGCGTCACGGTCGAGCGAGACCCGCACCCAGTCGCCGGCCACGCCGGCCGGCAAGGCATGAAACCGGTAGCCCCGAGCAGGCACTTCGACAGTGGCCACCGTCTTCCAGTCGTTGCCAGCCCCAGCCGAGAGCGTGAAGGTGACGGGGGCGTCGGCCTCATGCGCGAGGTGGACGACGCGGTGGCCGTAGTCACCGGCCAGGAGGAGCGGGTCGGAGAACGCGCCGGCCGTCACCGCCTCCTCCCGCCACACATACCCCACGCCTGCTGGCCGGCCGAGCTTCTCGAGGCCCTCCCACGTGGTGAACCAGAGATTCGAGTTCGACCGGCCGTTCAGATCGTTGCGGGCGTTTTGATGCTCGCTCAAAAACCCGCTCTTGGCCGTGTCATCGCAGCCGAACACGATCGCGGGCTTGCCGGCGAGCGTCCAGGGGGCGACATCGGCCGTGATTTTCAAATGCGAACAGATGGCCCGGATGCCCTCGGTCGCCTCGGCCGAGAACGTGGCAGGGAAGTCGTACCCGCCGCCGTGCATCGTAAGCAGAAACCTGGCCGGCTGACCGGCGGAAGCGGGCACCACCTCGCGAATCCGCGGCCACTCCGTATGCCAGCCGTGGTGGCCGTCGTAGCTGCTGCAGGCCTTGGGGAGGCGAAAGGTATGCCATGGCTCGCGGCCCGCGGCCGCGTCGCTCGCGCTCCTCACGAGCAAGAGCACGCTCTTCTCATCCCAGCCGATCGCCCAGAGCGGCGCGTCGGGCGACAGCGGGCCGTGGAGGCCTCCGGGGCCGGTGACGTCGGCGAACTGCCGTCGCTTGATGAGCCGCCAGGCTTTGTCACCACCGGCAGGCGACCATTCGGCGAGCACGCCGGCCTCGTCGCGCGAGGCCCGCGTATTCGGAATCGCGTAGGCGAAGGGCTTGAACCTCTTGTCGATCGAGCCCGACGCATCCTCTTCGCCGTTGTTGGCGACGACCACGATACCCTGCCCCGCATACATGCCCTTCCCATGCCAGCCGGGCGCGGCCCGCGCGATGACGAGCTTCGGCTCGAGCGACCGCATGTCGAGCTCGTAGAGAAGCCCCTCCATGTCGTAGAGGAGCACCTTGCCGGCCGGATCGCGTGGATCGGCGGCTGCGGCTGAAATCCGGCCTTCCATGCTCCTGGGCGACACTGCCCGGACGTTGCCCTGCCGGTCGATGAGATACGGCCCGATCACGAGATGGCCCGTGGCATCGTGGATGAATCGCGCCGCAGGCGTGCCACCCACGCTCTCGGGCCGGGTGGTCAGGTGCAGTGCGCCGTCCACGGAATAGAGTTTGTCGTCGCTGCCGTGGCGGGCGTGCGGGGCATAGGTGATGAGCCACAGCCTGTCGGCCCAGGGCACGACTGCCCCGATGCCGCATTCGCCCGACGAATTGCTGACGGCGAGGTGTGGATACCGCCCGCCGAACGATGGCGGCAGGTCATCCGCCCGGGCGGTGCCAAGGGCGAGCAGCACGAGCAACGCCGTCAGCAACAGCATGATGAGTACGTCAGAATTGCGGGGAGCAGGCGAGTCCGCTGCCGCGTCGCTTCCGCAATCTTGGATTATGCCGCGTCGGCAGGCCCCGCAAACTGTCCCCGCGGACAGTCCCTGCCATTGCCGCCCCGGGCATCAAGGGCGTTGGGAGCCTCCGCTGACGGAGTCGTGGAAGATCGGCCTGTCTTTTCGGGCGATGCTGGCATAGACCCGCAATTCATGATGCAGCAGGGCCTCGAAGGCAAAGCCCTTCCAGACGGAATCAACGGCTTCAGCGGCAAGGCCGGCTGCAGCCCTCGCGACAGAAACTGCGAGGCCTCGAGCAGGTCGATCGTCAGGGCCTGCGGAAACGCGGCAGCAAGTCAGGTCAATTTTCCGGTGCCGCGGGGTCCGAGCAGAAAAAAGCTTTTGGTGGGCGTCGTGATGAGCCGATCGATGGGCACGAATCACCTCCGCCGGAGAAACTTTTCGGCGTGGTGAAAAATGCCACCTTTTTTTGGTTTCGGAGTGAGGAAGTGCCAGCCTCTTGCACTTTGTCGCGGCGGCCGCACCCAAAATCCGACGGGTACGCGCCGTGGCGTAAACCGTGATCGTGGTACGGCTGCCCATTGACGGGATTCACACCCCGCGGGCCGAGGATGCCGACTCCTACCGCCGGCGGCGGATCGTCATCCATCCGGCGAGAGCAGCGCCGAGGCCGGCGAGAGCGATCGCGCCCGGCTCGGGAACGACGATCACGTTCACCTGGTTCGCCGTGGCCGTGGAGATCTGGAGCGACTGCCCCGCGGCGAGCGTGGGGGCGGTGCGGATCGTGAGCCCGTTGTCGGTGAGCGTGCCCGAGTAGTTGAAGAGCCGCCACGACGCGCCAGGGGAAAGAGTCGTCCAATCGCCGGAGCCCGTGATATCGAGGAAGCCGCCGAGCGTGAGGTTCGTCACGCCGGTGATCAGGTCGTTGATCCCGCCGCCCGGCGTGGTGTCGCCAGCATTCAGTTCGAAGTCGAGGATCGACGTGCCCGCGAGCGAGAAGGCGTCGTTGACGGTGAGCGTGCCGGGGCTGTTGCCCGGGCCGACGATGCCGCCGGCGAGCACGCTCACCGCCCCACCGATCGTGCCCGACCCGGCCAGAATCGCATTCGAGGCCACCGAGACGCCGCCCACCCCGAGCAGGCCGTTCACCCGCAGCGTGCCCGCATCGATGTTCGTGAGGCCGGCATAGGTGTTTCCGCCGGTCAGTTGCAGCACACCCGAACCGGTCTTCGTGAGGCCACCGGCGCCGCTCATCGCGGCAGCGATCGTGTTCGTGATGCCAACGCCGAGGTCGATCGTGCCGCCGCCGGCGTTGAGGTTGACCGCGGTGAGCGACGACGGCAGCAGCATGGCATTAGCACCCGTTCCGGCGAGCGTGCCGCCGCCGAAGTTCACGACCAGGGCGTTATTCGTGCCCGAGCCGAGCGATGTCGTGATGCCGCGGCCCGCACTGAACACGCCGCCATTGAGATTGACGGCGACCGTGGAATTGGAGACGGCGTCTTGTGCGCGGAGCACGATGTCGCCACCCGTGCCGGCAGTCACCGTGCCGGAGGCGACCGTAAACGACGTCGTGCCCGTGCCAAGGCTGCCGGCGGTGCGACCGATCGACAGACCGTTCCCGACGTTGTAAGTGCCGCCGGCATTGGTGAACGTGGCGTAATTTGAGCCGCCGAAGCCGGTATCGCCGGAACTGAGGAACGCCCCGGCATTGTTCGTGAACGTCGCCACTTCGGTGGTCGTGGCGCTTCCCCCGCCGACGAAAAAGCCGCCGAAGCCCATACTGCCCGAATTGGTCACAGCGGCCGTCGAGCGAACGACGAAGTTCCGATAGCCGCTTCCCACGAGCGTGCCGCTGTTCACGATGGCCGCATTGGCCGCCACCGCATAAACATCTCCAATCGCCGTGATTTGGCTTTGATTTTCCATCGTGCCGTTGATCGTCGAAGCGCCGATGGTAAGTGAGCCCGTGTTGAGCAATCCGCCCGAGTTCACCGTGATGCCGTTGCGGATCACGCTGCCGTTGCCGGAGAGCGTGAGCACGCCGCC
>JBBAVM010000038.1:0-28025 GCA_040397685.1 Pirellulales bacterium | reverse complement strand
GGCCACATCGTGGCGACGTTCGCGCTCCAGCCTCAAGGTGCGGGCTTCACGAGCCGGATGGCGTGGGACCTGTTCGCCAGCGACGATGAGTGGACGGCCCCAATTCAGGCCGAGGTCGGGCCCGACGGCCAGGTGTGGGTGATCGACTGGTACAACTTCATCGTCCAGCACAACCCCACGCCGGCCGGTTTCGAGACGGGGAAGCGCGGCGCCTACGTCACACCGCTCCGAGACAAGACGCACGGCCGCATCTGGCGGGTCGTGCACGGCGCGGCCCCCTCCACCGCACGGAAGTCGCTCGCAGGCGCCTCGGCCGACGAGCTTGTCGCCGCCCTCGCCGACGACAACATGTTTTGGCGGGAGCGGGCTCAGCGGAAGCTCATCGAGCAGGGCGCGAGGCGCCCCGACGGCGGCCGCGACGTCGTGCCTGCGCTCATCAAGCTCGTGGAAAACTCCTCCGTCGATGCGATCGGGCTCAACCCCGGCGCGATCCACGCCATCTGGATGCTCCGGCAACTCGGGGCCCTCGAAGGGCCGCATGCCGATTCGCTCGCCGTGGCCCGCGTACAGTCGGCGCTCATGCATCCGTCCGCCGGCGTCCGCATGAACGCCGTGAAGGCGCTGCCGCGCGACGCCGGGGCCTTGCACAAGCTCGCCGGCTCCGGCCTCGCCGACGACGCCGCGCCGCTCGTGCGGCTGGCCGTGCTCGAGGCGCTCGGCGAGTGGCCGTCGTCACCGGAGGCCGCGGCCATCGTCACGACCATGCTCGCCGATCCGCGCACGCTCGCCGATCCCGTCCTCGCCGACGCGGCCACGAGCGCCGCGGCCGTTCAGGCGGCGGGCGTGCTGCCCGGGCTGCTCTCGGCACAACCGGCCGCCGCGAAGCCGTCGCCGGCCACGCTCGCCCTCGTCGAGCGGGTGGCCGAGCACGTCGCCCGGGGGGCGGAAGGCGGCGCCGTCGCCGACGTCCTTGTGCGGCTGCCCGACGCGCCCCAGCCGATCGCGGTCGCCGCGCTCGCCGGCCTCGCCCGCGGCTGGCCCAAGGGCACGCCCGCCGCGCTCGGCCCCGAAGCCGACGCCGCCCTCGTCCAGCTCGTCGATACGCTGCCGGCGAGCGCGCAGGGCCAGGTCGTCACGCTCGCGCAGCATACCGGCTCCACCGCCCTTGATTCGCGGATCGGCCGGATCAGTGACGCGCTCGTGGCCACGATCGACGACGGCACCGCGCAGGACGCCGACCGCATCGCCGCCGCCGAACGGCTCGTGCTGCTGCGGCCCGCCGACGCGACGATCGTCGATCTCGTCATGCAGCGGGTGGGCGGCAAGGCGAGCCCCGAAATGTCGGCCGGCCTGATCGCGGCGCTCGGCAGGTCAGCCGCGGCCGATGCCCCGGCGGCGATCCTCGATCATCTCGCGTCGTTCACGCCGCCTGTCCGCGAGGCGGCAGTGCGCACCGTCCTCGCCAACCGCGACTGGGCGGCAACGCTCGTCGATCGGCTCGAGAAGCGGCAGGCGAACCTCGGCGACATTCCGATCACGGAGCGCACGAAACTCACCGACCATCCCGATCGCAAGGTCCGCGACCGCGCGAAGAAGATCCTCGCCACCGGTGGCGGCCTGCCTTCCGCCGATCGCCAGAAGGTGATCGACGAGATCCTGCCCGTGGTGGCCCGCGGCGGCGATGCGGCCCGCGGCAAGATCGTCTTCAAGGAACAGTGCGGCAAGTGCCATGTGCATACGGGCGAGGGAGGCAAGGTCGGCCCCGAACTCACCGGCATGGCCGTGCACCCGGCCCACGAACTCTTGATCCACATCCTCGATCCCAACCGCTCCGTCGAGGGCAACTACCGCGCCTACACCGTCTCCACCGACGACGGCCGCGTGGTGACGGGGCTGCTCGCGAGCGAGAGCCGCACGGCCGTCGAACTCGTCGATGCCGAAGGCAGGCGAGTGGCGATCCAGCGAAGCGAGATCGACGAGTTCGTCCCCTCGCCCAATTCGCTGATGCCGGTCGGCTTCGAGAAACAGATCAAGCCGGAAGGGTTCGCCGATCTGCTTGCCTTCCTCACGAAGCGTGGCAAGTTCGTGCCGCTCTCACTCGAGAAGGTGGCCACGGCCGTGAGCACGAAGGGCATGTTCATCGACGAGAAAAACGACGTCGAACGACTCGTGTTTCCCGACTGGGGCCCCAAGACGTTCCAGGGCGTGCCCTTCACGCTCGTCGATCCGCAGGGTGAACGCGTTCCCAACGTCGTCATGCTCCGTGGGCCGAGCGGCCACCTCCCGCCGAAGATGCCCGCGAGCGTCTCATTGTCGCTTGGTTCGCCCCTGAAAACGCTCCACATCCTCGGCGGCGTCGCCGGCTGGGGCTTTCCGGCGGCCGCCAAGGGATCGACGTCGATGCTGGTGCGGTTCACCTACCAGGACGGCAAGACGGAGGACCACGCCCTCGTGAACGGCGAGCACGTGGCCGACTACATCCGTCGGGTGGACGTGCCGGGGAGTGCGTTCGCATTCGATCTCGCCGGCCGCCAACTCCGCTACCTGAAAGTCAGCCCGCAGAGTCCCGATCCGATCGTGTCGATCGACCTCGTAAAAGGCTCCGACGCGACCGCCCCGATCGTGATGGCCCTCACGGCCGAGATGCCGTGATACAACGGCGGCATGCCCCGCCCCTCCCGAAGGCCGCCGCCAGCCCAGCCCCGCGTGGCCGTCGTCATCGAGGCATCAAACGCCTACGCGCGCGGCTTGCTGGCGGGCATCCACCGCCATGTCCGCGAGCACGAGCCGTGGACGATCTTCCTGCAGGAGCACGGTCGCGGAACGCCACCGCTCGAGCCGCTCGCCCGCTGGCAGGGCGACGGCGTGATCGCCCGGATCGAGACCGAGGCCGTCGCCGACACGCTCGACGTGCTGCGCCGCCGGCACTCGCTCGCGATCGTGGATGTCAGCGCCGGTCGCCTGCTCGATGGCGTTCCCTACGTCGAGACCGACGACGCCGCGATCGCCCGGCTCGCCGCCGAGCACTTCGCCGAGCGCGACTTCCGCCACTTCGCGTTCCTCGGCGACGACCGGTTCCGCTGGAGCGACAACCGTCGCGACGCGTTTCGCGCGGCCGTCGAGGCCCGCGGCCGCACCGTCTCCGTGTTCGATCGTGGCCAGGCGCGGCGAGGCCAGCGGGTCGATGACGACGAAGGAATAGAACGCTGGCTCGCCGGGCTCCCCAAACCGCTCGCGATGTTCGCCTGCTATGACATCCGCGGCCGCCAGGCGCTCGACGCCTGCCGGCGGGCCGGCATCGCCGTCCCCGACGAGGTGGCCGTGCTCGGCGTGGATGACGACGACCTGCTCTGCGGCCTCTCCACGCCGCCGCTGTCGAGCGTGATTCCCGATTCGAGAGGCGCCGGCTGGCTCGCCGCGTCGCTCCTCGAACGGCTGATGCAGGGCGAGCAACTGGAGACCGAGGAATGGCTGCTCCCTCCGCTTGGGATCGCCACGCGGCAGAGCAGCGACGTGCTGGCGATCGACGATCCTCTCGTGGTGGCAGCCGTCCGCTTCATCCGCGATCGGGCCTGCACGGGCATCAAGGTCCAGGATCTCGTGCGGGAGCTCGGCACGTCGCGGCGCATCCTCGACGAACGGTTCGCCACCCGCGTGGGCCACACACCCCACGAAGAGATCGTGCGGCAGCAGTTTCGGCGGATCGAGCAACTCCTTGCGGAAACGGACTTGCCGTTGGCCACGATCGCCGATCGCTGCGGCTTTCGGCATGCAGAATACATGACCGTCGCCTTCACCCGCCGGCACGGCATGCCGCCGAGCCGCTGGCGAGCCATGCGTACCCGGTGACGCTCGCCCGCTCCCGGGGTAGAGTCGGGGCCATGCCATCGCTGCTCCACATCATCTGCACCGGGTGCGTCATGCTCGCCGCCACGGCCGCGGCCGCCGCCCCGCCGCTGCGCGTCGGCATGGAACTCTCGTATCCGCCCTTCGAGATGACCGATCCCGAGGGACGGCCCACGGGCGTGAGCGTGCGGCTCGCCGAGGCGCTCGGCAGGCATCTCGGCCGCGAGGTCGTGATCGAAAACATCGCGTTCGACGGCCTCATCCCGGCCCTCAAGACGGGCAAGATCGATTGCATCATCTCGTCGCTCACCGCCACGCCCGAGCGGGCCCGGGCGATCGCGTTTTCGGAGCCCTATCTGAAGACGGGTCTCGCCCTGCTGGTGGGTCGCAACTCACCGGTGCATTCCGCCGCCGACCTCGATCTGCCGGGCCGCACCATCGCCGTGAAGAAAGGCACGACGGGGCACCAGTATGCGGCGTCCTCCTTGAAACAGGCCCGGCTGCTCGTCCTGGACAAGGAGTCGGCCGCAGCGATGGAGGTCATCCAGGGCAAGGCCGACGCCTTCATCTACGACTCGCTCTCCGTCTTTCGCAGCCAACGCCGCCACCCCGACACGACGCGTGCGATCCTCCGCCCCTTCCGCGAGGAAACCTGGGCCATCGGCCTGCGGCTCGGCGACGACGCCCTCCGCAGGCAGGTCAACGAATTCCTCGACGCCTTCCGCCGCGACGGTGGCTTCGAGCGGCTGGGCGACGAGTTTCTGCCCGAGGAAAAGCGTGCGTTCAAGGAACAGGGCATCCCGTTCTACTTCTAGCTCCACGGGAATTCTCGGGCTCGTGCCGAAAGTTCACTCCGCCTACGAGAAGGGAAGGCGAGGGGTTACCCATGCCGTTGAGACGGCGTATTTGACCAGCGCAGGCAGGATGCCGGAGCGCAGGCAAATCCGAGTGAGCCGAAGCCTGGAGGGCGTAGGCGAACGTCCGGCGAGACGGCACGGGGTAACCGTGAGCCGGGTGGGGCGAGTTGAGGCGCGACAGGCTGAAGCCTGTCCTACAGACGTTGGAAGCGCGTGTGATAGAATGCGGCTATGCCGCGTTGGCTCGCTCATGTCGTCGTCGTGGCCGTGTTCGCGGCGCTCGTGGCGGCGGCATGTGCACGGGTCGAGTACGCCTGGAACTGGGCCGGGGTCTGGGAGTATCGCCAGAAGTTCGTCCAGGGATGGCTCACCACGGTCGGCATCAGCCTCGCTGCCCTCGTCGTGAGCACGCTGGTCGGTGGTGTCACCGCTCTCTGTCTGGCGTCACGTCGGCCGCTCGTCGAGGCGTGCGGCCGCGTCTATGTCGAGCTCATCCGCGGCACGCCACTGCTCGTGCAACTGCTGATCGGGTTTTACGTGGTGGCCAGCGCCGTCGGGCTCGAGAATCGCTACGTCGTCGGCGTGCTCGTGCTGTCGATGTTCAGCGGAGCGTACATGGCCGAGATCTTCCGCGGTGGCCTGGCCGCGATCCCGCGCACGCAGCGGGATTCGGCCCGCGCGATCGGGCTCACGCCGTGGCAGACGCTGCGGCTCGTGATCCTCCCGCAGGCGCTGCGGCTCGTGCTGCCGCCCGTGGCCGGGCAGCTCGTATCGCTCATCAAGGACTCGTCGCTCTTGTCCGTGATCGCGATCTCCGAGTTCACGCTCAACGCGCAGGAGGTCAACGCGTTCACCTACTCCACGCTCGAGAGCTACCTGCCGCTGGCGGTGGGCTATCTCGTGCTCACGCTGCCCCTCTCGGCCCTGGCCCGCTGGCTCGAGGGCCGGGTCCGCTTCGAGGCGTAGCGATGAAACTCGTCGTGGCGGATCTCGTGCAGCGGTTCGACGGGGCGACGGTGCTCGACGGGCTGTCGTTCGCGACGGGCGACATCCAGGCCCTCGTCCTCGTGGGCCCCTCCGGGGGCGGAAAGACGACGCTCCTCCGGATCCTCGCCGGGCTCGACGTGCCGACGGCCGGAAGCGTGGCGTTCGACGGCATCCCGCTGCCCCGCGACGAGGTCGGGCTGCGAGCCTACCGCAAGACGGTCGGCACGGTGTTCCAGGCCTACAACCTGTTTCCGCACCTCTCCGCGCTCGACAACCTGCTCCTGCCGCTGGTGCACGTGCACGGCCTCTCGCCCGCTGCGGCCCGCGACCGCGTGCGCAAGCCGCTCGAAAGGTTTCAACTCGCAGCCCACGCCCACAAGCGTCCGGCCGAGCTCTCGGGCGGCCAGAAGCAGCGGATCGCGATCCTCCGGGCGCTCGTCGTGCACCCCCGCCGCCTGTTCCTCGACGAGCCCACGTCTGCGCTCGATCCCGAGATGCGGGGCGAGGTGCTCGCCATGATCCGCGAACTCAAGGACGAGGGGGTGGAATTCGTCCTCGTCACGCACGAGATGGCGTTCGCGCGGCGGATCGCCGACGAGGTCGCGTTCGTGGGCGACGGCCGCGTGCTCGCCGCCGGTCCGGCGGCGGAGATCTTCGACCGTTGCGATGCGCCGCGCGTGCGCGACTTCCTCTCCCGCATCCTGATCTGACACCCTGACCCGATCGGAGGCCCTCCATGCACGACCCCGACGTCATGCGGCACCACGCGGCGAACGCGTTCCGCGGCTCCCTCGTGGCCGATGCGATCGCCATGCCGGTCCACTGGTATTACGACCAGCGGGCCCTCCTCCGCGACTATCCGGAGTTTGCCGCGGCGGAGCCGCCCGGCTACCTCGCCCCCCGCAGCCCCCATGCCGACAGCATCCTCTGGCGGTCGAGCTACGTGCCGCTCAACGAGAAGGGGGACATCCTGCGGGAGCAGGCACAGTACTGGGGGAAGCGGGGCGTCCACTACCACCAGTTCCTCGCCGCCGGCGAGAACACGCTCAACTACCGGCTTGCCGTCGAGCTCGCCGCGCTCGTGCGGCGCGATCGCGACTACGATCCCGAGGCCTGGCTCGACCGCTACGTGGCGTTCATGCTCACGCCGGGCATGCACCGCGACACCTACGTCGAGGAGTACCATCGCCACTTCTTCACGAACTTCGCCTCGGGTCGCAAGCCGATCAACTGCGGCGTGCGCGACGTCCACATCGGCGGCCTCGCCCCGGTGCCGGCGCTCGTCGCGGCGCTCGGGCCGAAGCACCCGGATCTGCGCCGGATCGTGAGGGTCCACGTGGGGCTCACGCACAAGGACGACGAGGTGCTGGAGGCGGCCGACGTCCTCACCAGGATGCTCGTGCGCGTGTGCGCGGGCGACGACCTGCGGGCGACGATCCTCGACGAGGGCCGCGACTGGATCTCGGCGGCGAAGGTCGCCCGCTGGGAACGCGAGCCCGACCACGTGGTCGTGGGCGGCCTGCTGTCGTCGGCCTGCTACATCCCCGACGCCTTTCCCGCGGCGCTCTTCCTCGCCTGGCGGCATGCCGGCGACGTGGCCGCCGGCGTGGCGGCGAACGCCCGGGTCGGCGGCGACAACTGCCACCGCGGGGCCGTCGTCGGCTCGCTGCTCGGGGCCTCCTCACCGATTCCTCATCGCCTCATCGAAGGCCTGGCCGCCCGTGGTACAGTTGACGGTCTCTTCCCCTGCGAGCCGGAGCCGTCGTCGTCATGAAATCCGCCACTATCCTGGGCGAGGAGGCGGTCTCCGAGCCGTTCGCCGCCCTCGCCCATCCGCTCGCACCCACGAAGACGCCGCTGCTCTCGGGGGCCAATCCCGAAGTAAAACGGGCGGAACTGCGCCGCTATTTCCACCAGACCTGTGAACTCTACGACCGGCTCTTCGCGTTGATCCGCGACGACGAGTCCTATTACGAGCGGCATGAGCCCCTGCGGCACCCGCTGATCTTCTATTTCGGCCATCCGGCCGTGTTCTACGTCAATAAATTGATCGCCGGCCGGCTCATTCCGGCCCGGATCGATCCGCGGCTCGAATCGATGCTCGCCGTCGGCGTGGACGAGATGTCGTGGGACGACCTGAACTCGGCGCATTACGACTGGCCCTCGGTCCGGGCCGTGCGCGACTATCGCCGGGAGATGCGCGCGCTCGTCGATGCCTTCATCGGCACGATGCCGCTCGAACTCCCGATCCGCCAGGATGCGCCCGCCTGGCTGATCCTGATGGGCATCGAGCACGAGCGGATCCACCTCGAGACCTCGAGCGTGATCATGCGGATGATGCCGCTCGCCGAGCTCCGGCACGGCGACGAGCTCACCGCCGAGGAGCGCCGGCTCTGGAAGGCGTGCCCGAGCCGCGGTGTGCCGCCGGCGAATGAGTGGCTGCCCTTCCCCTCCACGACCGTCCGCCTCGGCAAACCCGCCACCGATGACACCTACGGCTGGGACAACGAATACGGCGTCGATGAGGTGTCCCTGCTCGCGTTCCGGGCCGCGCGGCAGCTCGTCTCGAACGCCGAGTTTCGCGAATTCGTGGCCGACGGCGGCTACCGAGACGATGCACTCTGGACCGACGAAGGCCGCGGCTGGCTGCACTACACGCGGGCGGAGCACCCGAAGTTCTGGCTGCGCCGCGGAGATGCATTCCTGCAGCGAAACCTCCTCGACGAGGTGCCGCTGCCGCTCGACTGGCCGGTGGAGGTGAACTGCCTCGAGGCGCAGGCCTACTGTGCGTGGCTTGCCCGGCGCACGGGCGAGCACGTGAGCCTGCCGACGGAGGCCCACTGGCAGGCGCTCCGCGCGACGGTCCCCGGCGACCAGCCCACGTGGACCGCCGCTCCCGGCAACATCAACCTCGAGCACTTCGCATCGAGCTGCCCGGTGACGGCGTTCCTCCAAGGCGACTTCTGCGACGTCGTCGGCAACGTCTGGCAGTGGACGCGGACCCCGATCATGCCCTTCAAGGGGTTCGAGGTGCATCCGCTGTACGACGACTTTTCGGTGCCGACGTTCGACGGCCGCCACAACCTCATCAAGGGCGGGTCGTGGATCTCGACGGGCAACGAGGCCCTCGCAAGCGCTCGGTACGCGTTCCGCCGGCATTTCTTCCAGCATGCCGGGTTTCGCACGATCGTGGAGGAGCCTGGCAGCATCGCCGAAACGGCGGGCTCGCGGCTCTACGAGACCGATCAACTCGTCACGCAATACCTCGAGTTCCACTATCCCGACGCCGCGTCCGGCACTCCCCCGCTCGGCGTGCCCAACTTCCCGCAGGCCTGCGTCGAGGCGGTGATGCCACACGTCGCCGCCGACCGGCGCGACCGCTGCCTCGACATCGGCTGCTCCGTGGGACGATCGGCGTTCGAGTTCGCCCGGCACTTCTCCCACGTCGATGCGATCGACTTCTCGGCCCGGTTCATCCAGGCCGGCGTCCGGCTGCAGGCCGGCGACGAGGTCCATTACGAGATCCCGACCGAGGGTGAACTGACCGTCTCGCGGGCGATCTCCCTCGACCGGCTCGGCCTCACCGGCGTCGGCGGGCGGATCGCCTTCCTGCAGGGCGACGCCTGCAACCTCAAGGCGATCTTCACGGACTACGACCTCGTCTTCGCGGGCAATCTCATCGATCGCCTCTACGATCCCGGCCTGTTCCTCGCGGGCATCGCCGGCCGCATTCGCCCCGGCGGCCTGCTCGCGATCACGTCGCCCTACACGTGGCTCGAGGAATACACGCCGAAGGAAAAGTGGCTCGGCGGCCGACGCGAGGGGGGCGAGCCACTCTCGACGTTCGACGGCCTCACCCGATCGCTCGCGGGCGGCTTCACGCTCGTGCACCGGGGAGAGATCCCGTTCGTGATCCGCGAGACCGCCCGCAAGCATCAGCATTCGATCGCCGAATTGACGATCTGGCGCAAGACCTGACACCATCTTCTCTCACGCCGATCTCCGTCCGAAGCGACATGGCACCCACCCCGTTCGATCCCTGCAGGCAGTGGCTCGGCATCGATGCCGTTGATCTCGCCGATCCGCGCCGGGTGCTCGGCGTGTCGCCCGTGGAGCGTGATCGGCAGGCGATCTTCCGCGCGGCCGAGGTTCGTCTCGCGACGCTCCGCAGCGTGCCTCCGGGTGCGTTCGACCGGGCCCGCGACGCCCTCGTGCAGCGGGTCGAGGAAGCCCGCGATGCGTTGCTCGCCCAGATCGGCCCGGAGGCCGCATTCAAGCTCTCGATGCCGCCTCCACCCGCCGGCGTGGCGGCTGGAACGCCATTCGCCGCCGCCCCGCCAGTGGCCGTGCCGCGCGTGCCCGCCGTTCCGACGGTGCCCAGGCCGCCGGCCCCGGCCCTCGAGCCGCCATCCGCTGCCGATGACGATCAATCGGGTGCCCCGAGCGTTCGCATCCGCCCCGCCGTCACCTATCGACGCCGATCGAGCGGCAGTGGCGTGCTGCTCCTGCTGATCGCGGCGCTCGCCGCGGCGGCCGGCGGACTCTACTGGTACAAGTTTCGCCCTGAGGCCACGGCCCGGAAACGTGCCCCCCGCGCCGTCGCGCAGGCGGAGCCACCGGCGGCAGAGGAAGCCGCCCCGGCCGCGGCCCCAGCCCCGCCCAAGGCTCCACCGCCGCGTGTCGCTCGGCCGCCGGTCCGCACGCCCGCCGCCAAGGAAAAACCGCCACGCCCTCCCGTGGCCGACGACACTCCTGCCGAACGGCCCGAGCCTCCGGCGCCTCCGCCCCCCGCCCCCCCCGCACCAACCGCTGAAGAGAGCCCGCAACTGGAGAATGAACTGCGGGCGGTGGCCACCGCCCTCCGCGAAGCCGACTACGATGCCGCCACGGCCGCGGCCGACGCAGCCTCCGGCGTCGCCATGACCGCCGCCGGCCGTGCCCGCGCCGAACAATGGGCCGAACTCGTCACGTTCGCGCGCGGATTCGCCGACTACCGCGCGCAGGCCCTGGCGACCGTGAAGGCAGGCGACGAGTACGACGTCGATGGCAAGAAAATCGGGGTCGTCGAACTCGACGACAAGCGGTTCGTGTATCGCTTCGCCGGCAAAAACCGCACCGCCCCACGCGATCGCATCCCGGGCGGCATCGTGACGGCGATCGTCGAGACGTGGTTCGACGAGAAGCCCGCCAACGACCTGTACCTCGGGGCCTACCACGCGGCCAAGGCGGAGCCGGACCTCGACAAGGCCCGCGCGGCATGGGAGCGGGCCCGGGCCCGGGGCGCGGACGCGACGCTGCTCCTCCCGCTCCTCGACGACCCGATCCTCACCGCGGCCCCATAGAGGGCGCTCAGAACATCGCCTCGAGGATGGCCTCCAGCCGCGGTGGATCGAGTTCGACCGGATTGCCCCGTATGCTGGCACCGCCCGAGTGGTGCGCGAGCCAGGCAATCCGTTCGCGGGCAAGGCCGAGGTCGCCGAGCCGCTCCGGGACCCCGGACTCCCGGCACAGCCGCTCGATGCGGCGCACGAACGCCGCGGCGGCCTGCTCGTCATCGGCGGGCGCCCGCGAATCGACCTTCCGCTCGAGTCGGGCGAAGTCGGCGGCCGCGACGGAGGCATTCACGCGGAGGGCGACCGGCAGCATCACGGCGCAGGCCAGGCCGTGCGCCGTCCCGCATTCGATGCCGAGCGCCGCGGCGACACCGTGGGCCATGCCGAGCCCGGAGTTGGCCAGCGCCACCCCCGACACGAACGCCGCGTGGGCGAGCGCGGCCCGCGCCTCGATGTCGGCGGGGTCCGCGAGCGCCCGCGGCAGGGCGCCGAGCGCCCCGGGCAGCGCTTCGAGCACGAGCGCCCGCGGAATCGGCCGGGCGAAACGGCACACGAACGACTCGATCAGTTGCGTGATCGCGTCGAGTCCGGCGGCGGCCGTCGTGCTGCGGTCACATTCCGCCCCGAGTTCCGGATCGATGACCGCCGCCCGCGGCACCATGAGCGGGCTGCGCATGCTCTTCTTGAACCGACGGCGGGGGCAGGCGATCACCGCATTGCGGGTCGCCTCGGCGCCGGTGCCCGCGGTCGTCGGCACCGCGACCACCGGCAGCGGCCACCGTTCGATCGTGCGCCGCCCGACCCCTTCGAGGTGGTCAACCACGGCGGCGTCCAGATCGTCCATGCCCGTCACGGCGGGATCGACATTGGTCACGAGCGCCGCGACGGCCTTGGCGAGATCGATCGCCGAGCCGCCGCCGACCGCGACCACCACGGCCTCGTCGCGCCCGTCCCGCGGCAGGCCGGCCAGGGCGGCCGCAACCTGCTCCACCGTGGGCTCGCCGGCCGATACCGCCACGATCGTCGTGGCGATCCCCGCCGCCGTGAGGGCCGCCTCGATGCGGGGCCGCGCGGCGGATTCGACGAGGCTCCGGCGACCGCCGACGAGCCAGGCCCGCCGACCATGAAGCCGCACCACGTCGCCCACCTCGGCGACGCGGCCGGCACCGAAGCGGACGAGCGGCGGCACGGCGAGGTCGTAGGCGAGCGGGGCGGCGGGAGGGATCGAGGCCGTGGCCATGGGCCGGTTCCGGAAGGCGGGGGTGATGCCGAACGTCGCTACACTCTAGACTCCCGCCGATGTCCTCACCGCTCCCCACCATCGAGATGCCGCCCTGCCCGGGTCCCGTGACGGGCAGCATCCGCCCGCCCGGCTCGAAGAGCATCACCAACCGGGCGCTGGTGTGCGCGGCGCTCGCCCGCGGCACGAGCCGGCTTTCCGGCGTGCTCGACAGCCAGGACACCCGCGTCATGGCGGCCGGGCTCACGGCCCTCGGCCTGCGGATCACGGCCGATTGGGACCACGGCCGTGTGGACGTCGGCGGCGGTGCGGGAGGCATCCCGGCCGCGGCGGCCGAGATCGACTGCGCGGCAAGCGGCACGACGATGCGGTTCCTGTCGGCCGTCTGCGCGCTCGGGCACGGCGCTTATCGCCTCGACGGCACCCCGCGCATGCGGCAGCGTCCGATCGACGACCTGCTGGTGGCCCTGCGATCCCTCGGCATCGAAGCCACCGCCGAAAGCCGGGGTGGATGCCCGCCGGTGGTCATCCGGTCGCACGGCCTGGCCGGAGGCAGGGCCGTCATCCACGGCGGCACATCGAGCCAGTTCGCCAGCGGGCTGGCCCTCGCGGCGCCGTGCTCGCAGGCGGGGCTCGAAATCGAGTTCGCCGGGCGGCTCGTGTCGCTGCCGTATCTGGAGATGACGCGCCGCGTGATGGCGGCCTTCGAGGCCCGGTGCGAGGTGGTGAACGAGCGGACGTGGCGCATCCCGCCCGGTGGCTACTCCGCCTGCGACTATTCCATCGAGCCGGATGCCTCGGCGGCGAGCTACTTCGCCGCGGCGGCGGCGATCACGGGCGGGAGTGTGACGATCGAGGGGCTGTCGCGACGCAGCATGCAGGGAGACATCGCGTTCTGCGACGCGCTCGCCCGCATGGGCTGTGACGTCGCGTGGGACGACGACGCCGGCACCACGACGGTGCGCGGCCGCGCCGCCCATGGCATCGACATCGACATGAACGCGATCAGCGACACCGTGCCGACGCTCGCCGTCGTGGCGCTGTTCGCCGAGGGGCCGACGACGATCCGCAACGTCGCCCACATCCGCGACAAGGAGACCGACCGGATCGCCGATCTCGCCCGCGAATTGCGGCGGCTCGGGGCCGGCGTCGAGGAGTATCCCGACGGTCTGCGGATCGAACCGCAACCCCTCCACCCCGCCGAGGTCGCGACCTATGACGACCATCGGATGGCGATGAGCCTCGCCCTCGCGGGGCTCGTGGTTCCCGGTGTGCGGATCCTCGACCCGGGCTGCGTGGGCAAGACCTTCCCCGACTACTGGCGGAGGCTCGCCACCCTGGCTCGGCTCGACACGGCCGGCTGGCCGCCCGCCCTCCGGGTGTGAACCACGCTCATCCGCCGAGCCAGACCGGCGATCTCAGCCGGGGTCGCCCCACGACGGTTCGCAGGCAGACCCGTCGGCTGCCTGCTGGAGCGCCAGTTGGGCCCGCTCGATGAGGTCCGCCACGCGGCGATCCCGGGCGCGTTCGGCCATCGGGGCCGCCGTGGACGGATCCGCGGCGATGAACCCGCCGCCACAATGCTGGCAGTACACACGCTTGCCGAGAAGCGTCACGCGGATGTCGAGCAGCCGGCCGCACACCGGGCAGCCTTGGTGGAACGAGACCGGAATGTCGTGAAACTCGCTCATGGTTTCGCCGTTGAATCCAGGAACCGTTTGCAGACAGGAATTCCTTCGCCCCGGACGCACCAGAGTGTATGGCGACCCCCTCGATCGGGCAATCGTGGTTGGATGAGAAATTTGCAAGGTGCCCAAACTCGTGCTTTACCGCCTGAACTGATACCATTTGTCAGCGACCGGGGGGGACCGCCCGGTCGCTTCCGCTTCTCCTGATCCAGCGATGTACCGTCCCTGGCTCGCCCCCTTCATCATCCTGTTCTGGTGCCTGACCACCACGTGGCTGGTCGTCGCCAAGATCGTGCCCGCGTTCCTCCCCGGATCGCCCCCGGGCTACCAGGCTCTCTACGCGTCGAACAATCGGCTGATTCCGGTCGCCTGGACGGTGCTGTGGAAGGATCGGCCGCTCGGCTGGGCCGTGAGCGACTCGCGACACGGCCCCGAGGACGAACTCCACGTCGAGACGCTCCTCCACTTCGACAGCCTGCCCCTCGATGAACTGCTGCCCGCCTGGACGAAGCCCCTGCTCGGGCGGACCATCGAACGCGCGGCGGCCCTGAGCCTCGACGCCCGCGGCCGCCTGACCATCGACAGGCAGGGGAGCCTGCGGTCGTTTCGGTCGCTGGTCGACCTGCCCGGCGGCGTTGAGAGCATCGTGCTGGACGGCACCGTGGACGACGGCCACGTCAAGATCCTCGTGAAGGCGGGGGAAATGTCGTACGAGACCAGCAGGTTCCTGCCGACTCACATCATGATCGGCGACGAGCTTTCTCCGCAGGCGACGATGCCGGGGCTGTCGATCGGGAAACGCTGGACCGTCCCCGTCTACAACCCGCTCCGTGGGGGGAAGGGCGCGCTCCAGGTGCTCCATGCCGAGGTGGTCCGAGAGGAGTCGCTGTTTTGGGAGGACCGGCTCGTGCGGGTCGATCTGGTCGTGTACCGCGACGACCCCTCCGAGCACCATGAACCCTCGTCGCGAATCTGGGTGGATCGCAGCGGCCGCGTGCTGAAGCAGGAGAGCACGATGTTCGGGGCGTCGCTCACGTTCCAGCGCCGCTCCGACGACGACGCCGAACGGCTCGCGGCCAGCCTGCGCCAGGAACGGGATCCGGCCCCTCCCGAGAGCCTCCCATGATCGAATTCGACCACGTCACGCGCACCTACGGCCCGAAGACGGCGGTGGCCGACCTGTCGCTGGCGATCCCGCGGGGCGAACTGTTCGCCCTCCTCGGCCCCAACGGCGCGGGGAAGACGACCACGATCAAGATGCTCGTCGGGCTCCTGCAGCCGTCGCGCGGGTCGGTCCGCGTGAGCGGCTTCGACCTCGTCCGCGCCCCCCGCGACGCGCACCTGCACATCGGCTACGTTCCCGACGAACCCACCCTCTACGACAAGTTGACGGGCCGCGAGTTCCTCTGGTTCATCGCCGACATGTTCGGCATGCCCCGGCACCTGGCGGCCGACCGCATCGCCGCGGAGATCGAGCACTTCGAGCTGGCCGAGTTCGCCGACGACCTCGCCGAGAGTTACTCGCTCGGCATGAAGCAGCGGCTCGTGTTCGCCTCGTCGCTGCTCCACTCCCCCGACGTGCTGGTGCTCGACGAGCCGATGGTCGGCCTCGATCCGCGGAGCGTCCGCATCGTGAAGGACCTGCTGGCCGCCCGCACGCGCGAGGGAATGACGGTCTTCATGTCCACGCACACGCTTGCGATGGCGGAGGAGATGGCGGACCGCGTCGGCATCATGGTGCGCGGCCAGCTCCGATTCCTGGGCACCGTCGCCGAACTGCGTGAGCAGATGGCGATCGAGAGCACGAGCCTCGAGCAACTCTATCTCGAGCTCACGAACTCCCAGGCGGGCCGGCGGCCCGACGCGCCATGACCGCGCCGTTCGTCCCGTCCGCCGCGGCGGCCGCTCCCGAGGGCCTCGCCGCCGCGTGCTGCCGGCTGACGGGCGTGGACGAGGAAGCCTCGCTTTTCTTCCGGCTCCGGGCGAATCTGGCCTGGGCCCTGTGCCGGTCGATGTTCACGACGGCCCGGCTGAGATTGAGCCTCGTGGCGCTGCTCAGCGTGATGTTCTGGGGGTCGCTGTTCGGCATCTTCGTCGAAGCCTTCACGTTTCTGGAGGCGCTCCACGCGGAGGTGATCTCGCTCCTGTTCAACGCCTTCTTCTCGTCGCTGATGGTGATGCTCGTGTTCTCGACGGGCATCCTGCTCTACGGCGGCATGTACTGCTCACCCGAGGCGCGGCTCCTGATGACGCTGCCGGCCCGGGAAGAGGCCGTCTTTTCACACAAGTTCCAGGAGGCGATCTGGTTTTCGAGCTGGGGCTTCGTCCTGCTGGGCAGTCCCATGCTGGTGGCGTATGGCGTCGTGCGGGAGTCGTCGTGGACCTACTTCGCACTCCTGCTGCCCTTCATGGTCTCGTTCGTCGTGATTCCAGCGACGGTGGGCGGCATCTGCTGCATGGCGATGGTGGCCTGGCTGCCCCGGCTGCGGCTCCACGCCCTGTCGATCGCGCTCGGCGTGGCCTGCGTGGGGGCCATCTGGCTGGCCTGGTCCACCCTGTCGTCGGTGCGGGTGGACAGCATGTCGGCCGCCTGGTTCGAGCAGACCTTCGCCCGGCTCGCGATCACCGAGCAGAAGCTGTTTCCGAGCTGGTGGCTGTCGAGCGGCCTGCTCGAAGCGGCCCGGCCGGGCACCAACGTGGCGGAGCGGTTCGCGGCGCTGGCGGAGGCGGTCAAGTTCCTGGCGCTCCTCATCGCCAACGGCATGCTCCTGCAGCTCCTCGCGGGCTGGCTCGCGCGTCGGGCGTACCGGCTCGGATTCAGCCAGCTCGCGGGCGAGGTTCCGGCCCGACGCCGACGGCGCATCGGGTGGTTCGACCAGATGCTGGTCAACGCGGGCCCGGCATCCGGCCGCCCGCTCAGGCTGCTCATCGTCAAGGACCTGCGGCTCTTTCGCCGTGACATCTCGCAGTGGTCGCAGTTCGTGATCTTCTTCGGGCTCCTCGGCCTCTACTTCTGGAACGTGCGCTCGTTCAACTACAACAATGCCTACGCCTCGATGATCGGGTTTCTCAACCTCGCGGTCGTCGGCCTCATCCTCTCCACGTTCACGACCCGGTTCGTGTTTCCGATGATCAGCCTGGAGGGGCGGCGGTTCTGGATCCTCGGGCTCCTCCCGGTCCACCGCGATCACATCGTCTGGTCGAAGTTCCTGTTTTCCTTTCTCGGCGGGGTCCTGCCCTGTTGCGGGCTGGTGCTCCTGAGCGACCTGATGCTCGGCCTGCCCCGGCAGTCGATCGTCGTCCACGAGATCTGCTGCGTCATGCTCTGCATGGGCCTCTCGGGCATCGCTGTCGGGCTCGGCGCACGGATGCCCGACCTCCGCGAGCCGTCGCCGGCCAAGATCGCCGCGGGATTCGGCGGCACGCTGAGCCTCGTCATCAGTTCGTTGTTCATCATGACCGTCGTCGTCGCCGCGGCATTGCCGTCGCACCTGTTTCTCGTGTCGAATGCCCTCGGCCCGGGGGGGCTGCGGGGCGTCCTCGCGTGGGCGGGGAGCGGGCTGGGCGTCGTGGTCAGCACGGGCTTCGTGATCGTGGTCGGCCTGGTGGCCACATTCCTGCCGCTGTGGCTCGGGCTGCGGGCGTTTCGGCGGCTGGAGCCATGACCGAAACCGGCTCCTGACGCGGGCTCCACGCCCGGCCCGAAACCCGTTACGATCCCCCGCCGGCTGCGGTTTTCCCGATAGAGACCGCGAGCCTGCCGCCCCCTTCCGGGGCCGCTCGAACCCGCCTTCGTTCGTCGCCCACCCGCCATGCTCAACCGACTGCCCACTCCGCAGACGTCCCGGCAGCCGCGGATCGGCGCCGTGCAATACCTCAACACCAAGCCGCTCGTCCACGGGCTGTCGGGGCGGGGCCTCGACGTCTCCTACGATCTTCCGAGTCGGCTGGCCGACCGTCTCGCCCGCCGCGAGTTCGACGTCGCCCTCATCCCGTCGATCGAGCTGTTTCGCGGGGCGGAATACAGGATCGTCTCCGACGCCTGCATCGGATGCCACGGCCCGGTGATGAGCGTGAAGCTGTTTTTCCGGACGGCGCCCGCCCGGGTCGCGAGGCTCGCGGTGGACGAGGGCTCGCGGACGAGCGCCACGCTCGCGCGGATTCTGCTCGCGGAACGGCATGGCGTTCGACCCGAGATCGAGATCCTGCCGATCGGTGCCGGCCCCCATGAGACTGACGCCGACGCGGTGTTGCTCATCGGCGACCGCGCGATATCCTCGGCCCGGGGCTCGTTCCAGATCGTGTGGGACCTCGGCGACGAGTGGGTGCGGTGGCAGGGCCTGCCGTTCGTGTTCGCCGTCTGGGCGGCCCATCGCGACACGCCCTCCCCGGCCCTCGCGAGCGTGGCGGCTTCCTTGTCGGCATCCCGTGACTCCGGCAAGGCCAATCTTGCGGCCATCGCCTCCGCCGAGGCGCCGGCGCATGGGCTCACCGTGCCGCAATGCCTCGGCTATCTTCGCGACAATCTTCACTACGACTTCGGTCCCCGGGAGCGTGAGGGGCTGGCCGCGTTCTACCGGCTCGCGGTGGGCCTCGGCCTCGCGCCGCCGGGCCTGGAAGAGACGATCGCGCCCCTCCGACCGATCAGCCCGGCATCCGTCGCCTGAACATTTCCCGCATGGCCCCGACCCCGCCCGACTGCACCGCCGTGCAACGCATCCTCGACGACACCGTCGGTGGCAAGCGGCTGTCGGCCGAGGATGCCGAGACGCTTCTCCGCTCGCGCGACCTCGCCGCGATCGGCCGCGCGGCCCACGCCGTGACGCAGCGGCTCCATCCGGAACCGTGGCGGACGTACAACATCGACCGCAACATCAACTACACGAACGTCTGTACGGCGGTCTGCGACTTCTGCGCGTTCTACCGCGGGCCGAAGCATCCCGAAGGCTACGTGCTCGACCGGGAGGTGCTGCTCGAGAAGGTGGCCGAGACGGTGGCTCTCGGGGGAGACCAGATCCTCATGCAGGGCGGCCTCCATCCGACGCTCACGCTCGAGTGGTATGAGGAACTCCTGCAGGACATCAAATCGCGGTTTCCCGAGGTGAACATCCACGGGTTCTCGCCGCCGGAGATCCACCACTTCACGAAGATCTCGAAGCGGCCGCTGCGGGAGGTTCTCGAACGACTCGCGCGGGCGGGCCTGGGCTCCCTGCCCGGTGGTGGCGGCGAGATCCTCGTGGACAGGGTCCGCCAGGCGATGACCCGCGGCAAGGTCCTCACCGACGACTGGCTGGAGGTGCATCGCGCCTGGCACCGTCTCGGCGGGAAGAGCACCGCCACGATGATGTACGGCCACATCGAGACGCTCGCCGAGCGGATCGAGCACCTCGACCGGCTGCGGGAACTGCAGGACGAGACCGGCGGCTTCACCGCGTTCATCTGCTGGTCGTTTCAGCCCGAGAACACGGAGATGGCCGACATCCCCGCAACCGGACCGTTCGAGTACCTCAAGACCCAGGCGGTGGCCCGGCTCTACCTCGACAATTTCCCCAACATCCAGTCGAGCTGGGTCACGCAGGGCCGGGAGATCGGCCAGCTCGCGCTCCTCTATGGCGCCAACGACATGGGCAGCCTGATGATCGAGGAAAACGTCGTGAGCGCGGCCGGCACGGTGCACCACCTCACCCTCGACCAGATGCGGTCGGCGATCTCGCAGCTCGGCTGGATTCCGCGGCGGCGGAACGTGTTCTACGAACTGTTCGAGGACGACCCGGCCGAGACCGCCCGCGCCCGGGCCAAGGCGGTGCCGCTGCCCGTCGCCACGACCGCGCCGTGAGCGGCGACGCCCATGGCAGCCTGACGCTG
Source organism: Pirellulales bacterium (assembly GCA_040397685.1). Lineage (GTDB taxonomy): Bacteria > Planctomycetota > Planctomycetia > Pirellulales > UBA1268 > RGVT01. The sequence continues at coordinate 8,209 of JBBAVM010000038.1, read as the reverse complement.
CGAGCCCGGCACGTCGTGCCGATCGCCGGCCCGCCCATCGCGAATGGCTGGCTGCGAATCGAGCATGGCCGCATCGCGGGACTCGGTTCCGGCTCCGCCCGAGGTCGGAGCGTGGACCTCGGGGAAGCGATCGTCATCCCGGGCCTCGTGAACGCCCACACGCATCTCGAGTTTTCGGGGCTCGACGAGCCCCTGCAGGCCGACGGGGGACTGCCCGACTGGATCGCCCGCGTCGTCGCCCTCCGCCGCGGCCGATCGCCGGGGGCCGAAGAACCAGGCCTCGCCGTCACGCGAGGTCTGGCCGAAAGCGCCGCGGCCGGCGTGACCGCGATCGGCGAGATCGCGACTGCCGTCCCCGTGGCACGCATCCCGTCGGCATCTCCCCGCATCAGGGTCTTCCGCGAAGCGCTCGGGCTTTCCCCGGCGGCCATCCGGACCGCCGCCCGGATGGTCGAGCGGGATGTCGCCCGACTCGTGGCCGGCGGCGCGGCGGCCGGGGTTTCCCCACACGCGCCATACTCCGTCGCGGCATCGCTCGGCCGCCACGTGCTGGCCGAGGCCCGCCGAAAAAGGCTCCCCGCCGCCATGCATCTGGCCGAGAGTCCTGCGGAGGCCGAGTTCGTCGCCCGTGGCTCCGGTCCGTTTCGCTCGCTCCTGGAATCGCTGGGGGCGTGGCCGGATGAACCGCCGCACCTGCTCCACGCGGCCGAGTGGATCTCGCTGCTCGCCCGCGGCCCGCGCGGACTCGTCGTGCATGGCACGTTCCTCGACGACGCGGCCCTGGCGCGGCTCGCGCGTCACCGGCGCCGACTCGCCGCGGTGATCTGCCCCCGCACGACCCGCCGACTCGCCGGCATCCTTCCGCCGCTCCCCCGCTTCCGCGCGGCCGGCATCCGCGTCGCACTGGGCACCGACAGCCGGGCCTCGAACCCCGACCTCTCGGTGCTCGCAGAGTGCCTCACGCTCGTGGACGCCGGCCTGGCGAGCCCGGCGGAGGCGCTCGGCATGGCGACGATCGAGGGAGCCTGGGCCCTCGGCTTCGAGCGCAGGGCCGGCATCCTCGCCCCCGGCCGCCCCGCCGATCTCGTCGTGCTCCGGCCCGCACACTTGGGCCGCGATCCCTTCGAAGCCGCCATTGATCCCGCCACGAACGTCGTCGCGACCCTCCGCTCGGGGCGGGTGATCCATGGCTCGTTGGACGACTGACGACCCACGCCTACAGGCGGCAGTTCGAGATCTCGGTCTCGATGATCGCGGAGGCGCCGATCGCTTCCAGGCGCTCCATGATGCCGTGCGCCTCGCCGCGGCGCACCATGGCCCGCACGGCGCACCACGCCGGGTCTTCGAGCGCGCTCACGGTCGGCGAATTGAAGCCGGGCGTGATCTTCTCCGCCTCGGCGAGCCGGGCCCGCGGGATGTTGTATTCGAGCAGCGAATAGCTGCGGGCGATCACGATGCCCTCGAGGCGGCGCACGATCCGGTCGGCGGTCGCGGCATCGGCGACGCGGCCGTTTTGGACCAGCACCGTCTCGTAGCGGCCGATCTCGTCGAGCACCCGGAGCCGGTTGGCGGCCAGCGTGCTGCCCGTCTCGACGAGGTCCACGATCGCGTCGGCCACCCCGAGCTGGATCATGATCTCGACGCTGCCGGAGAGTTCGACGAAGTGGGCGGTCACCCCGCGGGCGGCGAGCCAGTCTCGCGTGATCCGCGGAAAACTCGTGGCGATGCGTCGGCCGGCCAGTTGCCGGGCGTCGGCAATCGTGGAGTCGTCGGCCACGCACAGCGCCAGGCGGCACGAACCCACGCCGAGGTCGAGCCGGCGGGTAAGCGACACGCCGCTTTCCGCGACCAGATCGGCACCGGTCACGCCCAGGTCGATCGCCCCCTCGGCGCAAAGCACGGGAATGTCGTCGGTCCGCAAAAACGTGACCTCGACCGGCATGTCGCGGCAGCGGGCGAAGAGGCCGCGCTCGGGCCGGCGGAAGGTCAGGCCAGCCTCGTTGAGCAGCTGCGCCGAAATCTCCGCGAGCCGCCCCTTGCTGGGCAGGCCGATGCGGAGGAGCCGGGGTCGCGCGTCGGCGTTCATGCGGGCCCTCCTGCCTTCGGCCGCGCGGCCTTCTCGTCGAGCCCCGACACGCCGAACCGCCGGGCGAGTTCGGCCTCGACGCGGGCCAGCGACACGCCCCGGGCGGCGAGCAGGACGAGGAGGTGATAGACGAGATCGGCAGCCTCCGACACCACGCGGTCGTCGGTCTCCGACGCGGCGGCCGCCACGACCTCCCCCGCCTCCTCCGTCACCTTGGCACCGATCGCGGTCACGCCTCCGGCCAGGAGCCGGCTCGTGTAGGATCGTTCCGCCGGGTCGCTTTTCCGCGACACGACGACGCGTTCGAGGCTCTCGAGGGTTTCTCCCAGACGCGGCATCCGATGGCTCCTGAAACTGCTCCAACTGTAACATGCCCCGGCGAAGATGCAGCCGGGCCCGCCCGGCGTGCCGCCCCGCGGCTGGGGATGGACTGCTGGTTCCTCTCGGGCCCCACGGCTGCCGGCAAAACCGCCCTCTCGCTGGCTCTCGCGCGGAGGCTCGACGCCGAGATCGTGAGCGTCGATTCGATGGCCGTCTACCGCGGCCTCAACATCGGCACGGCGAAGCCGACGCCCGCAGAGCGGTCGGTCGTCAGTCACCACCTGCTCGACACCGCATCGCCCGCCGAGCCCTACAGCGTCGCCCGGTGGCTCGCCGAGGCCGCCGCCGCGGTCGAAGGCATTCGCGCCCGGTCGCGGCGGGTCCTCTTCGTCGGTGGCACCCCACTCTATCTGCGGGCGCTGCGGGACGGGCTCGCACCGCTCCCGCCCGGCGATCCCGGTCTCCGCAGGGCGCTCGAGGCCGAGGCGGCCGCCACGGGCAACGCGCCGCTGCATCGCAGGCTCGAAGCCCTCGACCCACTCGCCGCCGCCCGCATCCACGTCAACGACACGAAGCGGCTCGTGCGGGCGCTCGAGGTCTGCCAGGTGACGGGTCACCCGCTCTCGGACGCCCTCGCTCCCGAGCCGCATCCGGTCTTCGACACGCAACTCCTGGTCGTCGATCTCCCCCGCCGGCTGCTCCACGCACGCATCGACCGGCGGGTCGAGGCGATGTTCGCAGCCGGCCTCGTCGAAGAAGCACGGGCCGCGGCGGCCGCTCCCGGTGGCATCGGCCCGACCGCCGGCCAGGCCGCCGGCTACTCCGAGGCCCTCGACGTCCTCGCCGGCCGCCTCTCACTCGCCGACGCGATCCGCCGCACGCAGGACCGCACGCGTCAGCTGGCCAAGCGCCAGCTCACCTGGCTCCGCAGCTTCAAGAACGCGATCTGGATCACGGCGTGACGCCGCAATCGCGTGGAGTTTCCCCCGTGATTCCGGCTCGGGGTTGCCCCTACCATCTCGCCGGACGGTCGCCTTCGCCCTCCAGGCTACGGCTCGCTCGGATTTGCCTGCGCTGCGCCATCCATGGCTTCGCTGGTCAAATACGCCGGCTCAACGGTAGCGACAACCCCGAGCCTCCCCGGAACGAGGCCAATCCCATCCCTCGCTTGCGCTTCGGGCTTCTGTGGAATTGAGGAGGCTTCGGGCTCCCCGTGTCCCGGGAGCCGGCGTGAGATGACCAGCGCAGGCAGGATGCCGGAGCGCAGGCATCTCCGAGTGAGCGAAGGGCTGGAGGCCCGCAGCGAACGTCCGGCGATGGGATACGGGGAGCCCGAAGCCGGATTTTCACGCGCTTGCCGGATGCTAGCACCGGGCGTGCTAGCACTTGATCTTGTGGTGGCGGGCGTGCTGCCACACAAAATCGGAAAAATGCTTGCCTTGCGTCGTGCGCTCGATATTTTCAGCCCCGAACGGTCGGCATGGATGCCGGCCTCGATTCTTTCAGGGAGGATTTCATGGCTGGCAAACCGCTCATCGGCATCAACACGGACTACCGCTCGACCCGCAAGGAGCACGCCGCGCTCTCGTTCGTCGCGGCCGGTTACTACGACGGCATCACGGCCTCGGGCGGCATCCCGGTGATCCTCCCGCCGCTCGCCGACGAGGACGATGTCGTCCGGTTACTCGACCTGCTCGACGGCGTGGTGCTCGTGGGCGGTGCCGACCTCGATCCGCGGCGCGACGGCTACATGCCCCATCCGGCCGTGCGGCCGATGGACGCCCGCCGTGAGGATTTCGACCGCCTGCTCGTGAAGCACGTCTGCGCCCGTCACATGCCCGTGCTCGCCATCGGCAGCGGCATGCAACTGCTCAACATCACCGAGGGGGGCACGCTGTTCTTGCACATCCCTGAGGACCTGCCGAAGGCGATCCCCCACAAGGATCCGCTCGACCAGGCCCACCGGCATGCCCTGCTCGTCGAACCGGGCTCCGCGATGGAGCGGGTCTACGGCGAGGGCGAAATCCGGGTCAACAGCATGCACCACATGGCGATCGACGACGTGGCGACGAGCTTCAAGGTGACCGCCCGAGCACCCGATGGCGTGATCGAGGCGATCGAAAGCGCGGTCGAGGGCTGGGTGGCGATCGGGACGCAGTTCCACCCGGAGGCCGAAACGGCATCGGCCCTCGACGTGAAGATCTTCGAGGAGTTCATCATGGGCATCACGGGCGAGGTGCCCGAGATGCGGCTCGTGGCGTGACGCTCACGCGCCCCTGATCGTCCTGATCACGTGGATCTCGACCTCGGGCCCGTCGGTCGCGCCCTGCGGCCGGCGGGCCTGTTGTTTCGTGGCGGTGAGCCCGGCCGCGCGGCAGGCGGCGGGAAATCCGGAGGCCCGGGTGCGGCAGGGATCGGCCACGAGCGCGGTGCCGCCCGGGGCGAGCGCAAGCGCGATCACCCGGGCGAGCGCCTCGGCATGATGGGGCTCGTAAAGGACGTCGGCGGCGACGACGCGATCGAACCGGCCAAGGTCGGCGGGAGGCTGCCGCCAATCGAGCACGCGGGTTTCCAGCGCCACGCCGCCCAGCCTGGCCGCATTGAACCGCACCCCAGCCAAGGCCGCCTCCTCGTAGTCGGTGGCCGTGACGGTGAAGCCCGCCCGCGCCGCGACGAGCGCGGGCAGGCCCAGGCCGCAGCCGAGTTCGAGGAGCGACAGGCCGCGACCATCGAGCCGGGCCAGATCCTCCGCCAGCACGATCGCCGACTCCCACACGTCGGCCCAGTAGGGAATGCGCTCGTCGGCCTCGAAGGCGGCGATGTCGATCAACGCCTCCATGTCGGGCGGGCGCCAGACCTCGATCGCCTGGCCCGCGATGTCGATCCGCCGCGGCACCGGGGAAAACCGCTCGAATTCCATCGCCAGGCTCGATCCGGAGGGGCGGTCGGACAATCGTCGTGATCCGCAGACTCGACGGGAAGCGACGGCTGCGGCGGCCGCACGATACCATGTGGCGCGATGAAGACGGCAGGGTTCCACATGCCCACGGGCAAGGGCCGATATCTCCACGACCGGAGGCCGGGGGCCTCGTTCCGCCCCGCCGCCTGGGGATCGCCGTCGTGCCCGCCCAACCCGCCACACCACCACTCGACCCGCGTTCGTGCCGCGAGATCCTCGAGGGTCGGCACGCCCATCCGGGGGCGGTGCTCGGCCCGCGCCTCCTGGCCCACGACGGCGTCACGGGCACGGGCCTGCGGCACGTGCGCACCTTCCAGCCCGCGGCCACACGAGCCTGGCTCGTCGCCGACGCGATGGGGGGCCGTCGCAGCGTCCCGATGCGCCGCACGCATCAGGCCGGCATCTTCGAGGCCGTCATCTCGTCCCCGGCACTCGCCGCCCCCTCCGGCTACACCATCCGCGTGGAACACCACGGCGCCCGGCGGGAACACCACGACCCCTATGCCTTTCCTCCCATGCTGACCGACTTCGACCTCCATCTGCTCGGCGAGGGCCGCCACTGGAAGAGCTACGACAAGCTCGGCTCCCAACTCTGGACGGCCGACGGCGTCGCGGGCGTGAACTTCGCCGTCTGGGCTCCCAACGCCGAGAGCGTGAGCGTCGTCGGCGATTTCAACGGCTGGGACGGCCGGGTCCACCAGATGCACAAGCGGATCCCCTCCGGGATCTGGGAACTGTTCGTGCCCGGCGCGAAAGCCGGCGATCACTACAAATACCGCGTCCACGCCCACGGCACCTACACCGACCGCGCGGACCCCTACGGCTTCGGCGCCGAGGTTCCGCCGCGGACGGCCTCGCGGGTCATCGACCTGGCCGCCTACCGGTGGCGGGACGAGGAGTGGATGGCCGCCCGCACCGCCCGCAACGCCCTCTCCGCGCCGCTGAACGTCTACGAGGTCCACCTCGGCAGTTGGCGGCGGCCCGGCGACGACCCCACGCGCTGGCTCAGCTACGCCGAACTCGAGCGCGAACTCGTGCCCTACTGCGTCGAGATGGGGTTCTCACACGTCGAGTTCCTGCCGCCGACGGAACATCCGCTCTCGGCCAGCTGGGGCTACCAGACGATCGGCCTGTTCGCCGCCACGAGCCGGTTCGGCACGCCGCACGACCTGATGTCGCTCATCGACGCGCTCCACCGCGCCGGCGTGGGCGTGATCATCGACTGGGTGCCCGCCCATTTCCCCCGCGACGGCCACGGCCTGCGCCAGTTCGACGGCACCGCGCTCTACGAGCACGCCGACCCGCGGAAGGGCGAGCACCCCGACTGGGGTACGCTGATCTTCAACTACGGCCGCCACGAGGTCGCCAACTATTTGATCTCCAGCGCCCTCTTCTGGCTCGACCACTACCACGTGGACGGGCTGCGGGTCGATGCCGTGGCGTCGATGCTGTACCTCGACTACAGCCGCAAGGAGGGGGAGTGGGAGCCCAACTGCTTCGGCGGCCGCGAGAATCTCGAGGCGATCGAGTTCCTCAAGCAGTTCAACATCCAGGTGCACGAGCACTTTCCCGGCGTGCTGACGATCGCCGAGGAATCGACAGCCTGGCCGGGCGTGTCGCGGCCGACCTACACCGGTGGGCTCGGCTTCAGCCTCAAGTGGAACATGGGCTGGATGAACGACACGCTCCGCTACATGCGGCACGACCCCGTGCACCGCAAATACCACCACGACGAGCTGACCTTCAGCCTGATCTACGCCTTTCACGAGAACTTCGTGCTGCCCCTCTCACACGACGAGGTCGTCCACGGCAAGGGCTCGCTGCTCGACCAGATGCCCGGCGACCTGTGGCAGAAGTTCGCGAACCTCCGCCTGCTCTACGCCTACATGTGGTGCCATCCCGGCAAGAAGCTGCTCTTCATGGGAGGCGAGTTCGGGCAGTGGCGTGAGTGGAATTTCGACGACAGCCTCGAGTGGCACCTCTGCCAGTACGAGACCCACCGCGGCCTCTCGAAGGCGGTCGCCGACCTCAACCACCTCGTCCGCCGGGAACGCTCGCTCCACGAACTCGACGTGGAGGGCCGGGGCTTCGAGTGGATCGACTGCCACAACTGGCAGGACAGCGTGCTCGTCTTCATCCGCCGGGCCGCCGACCCCGCCGACTTCGTGATCGTGTGCTGCAACTTCACGCCGGTGCCGCGCGAGGATTATCGGATCGGTGTGCCGCAGGCGGGCATCTACGACGAGATCTTCAACAGCGACTCGATGTGGTACGGAGGCAGCAACGTCGGCAACGCGGGCGGCATTCTCGCCCTCGACCAGCCGCACCACGGCCGCGAGCACAGCATCCCGCTCTCGCTGCCCCCCCTGGCCGCCATCGTCCTCAAGCCCCGCCGCTGACGATGACAGGCTTCAGCCTGTCTAACGCGTGCGCTCCGGCTCGGGGTTGCCCCATACCATCTCGCCGGACGTTCACTACGCCCTCCGGGCTGCGTTCACTCTGACCGACTGGCGCTGCGCCATCCATGGCTTCGCTGGTCGGCCACGCCGGCTCAATGGTAGGGGCAACCCCTCGCCTACCCATTTCCAGTTGAGGAGGCTCGGGGCTGCCCATGCCCTCGAGCCGGGCTATGGGAGCGAGCGCAGCCAGGATGGCGAAGCGAAGCGGACATGCAGAGAGCGGAGGGCTGGAGGCCCGCAGCGAACGTCCGGCGAGGGGGGCTGGGCAGCCACGAGCCGGCGGGCACTCGCGTGTTGAGTCAGGCGCGCCTAAAGGCCCGTCCTACGTTTACCGGCGCGGCTGGCGCGACCACGTGAGGCCGTAGCGCTTTTCGAGGCCGGCGA